>JAABRA010000176.1 GCA_011391155.1 Burkholderiales bacterium | reverse complement strand
CATGGCGCGCACCCCACTCCATCACGATACGATGCATCTGCGCCACGCCATCGGTCAGCGCGGCCGGGCCGGGCTGCAGGATGTCGGCGGACTTGATTTCGAACAGCTGGCCGTGCCTGACCGCGTTCACGTCCTGCCAGCCAGGGCGCGCCGCGACTTTCTCCGGGCGGAACTTCTTGCCGCACCAGGAGCCGATGATGATGTCGGGATTGCGCCGCACGATCTCGGCACTGTCGGCAATGATGCGGTTCTTGCCCAATGATTCGCGCGCCAGCTCGGGGAAGCAGTCGTCGCCGCCGGCGATGCCGAGCAACTCCGACACCCAGCGGATGCCGCTGATGTGCGGCTCGTCCCACTCTTCAAAAAACACGCGCGGGCGGCGCGGCAGGCGGGCCGCGCTGGCTTCGATGGCGTGCAGGCCGGCACGCATGCCTTCAATCAGCGCCACGCCTTCGTCCACCTGGCCCACCATCGCGGCCACCTGGTACAGCATCGAAAAAATCTCCGCCACACTACGCTGGTTGAACACGGTGACCTGAACGCCATGGCGGATCAGCGCGGCAGCGATGTCGGCCTGCAGGTCGGAGAAGCCGAAAACGCAGTCGGGCTCCAGCGCCAGGATCTTGTCGATCTTCGCGCTGAGAAACGCGCTGACTTTGGGCTTCTCCTCCCGGGCGCGGCGCGGTCGCACGGTGTAGCCGGAGATGCCCACGATGCGCGCCTCCTGCCCGAGCAGGTACAACCATTCGGTGGTTTCCTCGGTCAGGCAGACGATGCGTTGCGGGCCCCACAGGCACTGCACGTCGGTCGGTGCGCCGGCAAGGCGTTCCGGCATCTGCGGGCGGACAGGCATCGGCGGCGGGCTCGGTCGGTGGTGGATGGATAGCCTGGCGGCTGATTTACTTCTGCGTCCAGACGATACCCGCATACGCGCCGATGCCCGGCTGCTGGTAGCCCCAGGCGGTCTGGTAGCTGCGGTCAAACAGGTTGTCGATCCGCCCGGTCAGGGCGAGTTCAGGGCTCAGGGTGTAGCGCACGGTGAGGTTGGTGACCGCGTAGGCCGGCAACATCGGGTTGAGCGCGGCGTCCGGCCGCTCGCCGGTGTAGTTCACCTGGGCGCCAAGGAGCCAGGGGCCATAGGGCAGGCTCACGCCCACCGAGGCCATCTGGCGCGCACGTCGGGCCAGCCGGGCGCCCGTCGCGTCGTCCACCGGATCCTGCACGGTCAGACTGGCGCGCACGTCGGCGGCGGAGACCTTGCCGTTGAAACTGACCTCCAGGCCCTGGTTGGACGCCTGGCTGACATTGTCGAAGCGGTAGGTATTGACGTCGTACAGCATCAGGTTGTCGGTGTGCGTCCTGAACAGCGTGGCGCGCATCACCTGCGCGCCCTGCGCCCACTGCAGGCCCAGTTCGGCCGAACGCGCGTTTTCCGGCTGCAGCAAGGGGTTGCCGGAGAACGGATCGTAGAGGTAGCCCAGCGGGGGCAGGTTGAAGGCCGACGAGGCGCTGGCGATGAACTTCCAGGCGGGGGTGACCTGGTAGCCGTAGCCGGCATACCCCGTGGTCTGCGCCGACAGGCCGCTGGCGGCGTCGTTGCGCACGTTCAGCTGCAGCGAATGCGCGCCGCTGGCGCTGGACGCGCCAGCGAACAGCGAGGTCACACCCCGCGAGGTGCTGAGCTGGGTGGCCGTGCTGTCCGACGTGTCGATGTCCTGGAGCTGTCGCTCGGCGCCGGCAGTGAGCTGCCAGCCCCCCAGCGCGACGGTGTTGGTCCAGTTCAGGGTGCGGCTGCGCGACGTGGCCTGGCTGTCATAGGGATAGGTGGTGAGCGTGGCGTCGTAGACCGACTTCTCGCGGCCCTGGCTGTAGGTCAGCTCGCTGCGCCAATCTTTGTTGATCTGGTTGTGGCTGTAGACCGATACCGTGCCCAGCGTGCTGTTTCCTTTGTAGATGTCGGTGGCCGATCCCCAGCCACCGCCGTCGGTATCAAAGCGTCCGTTCGTACCCTGGGCGCGCAGGCCCAGGGTCTGGCCGGGCGCCAGCAGTTGTGAAACGGTCGCGCTGAAGTTGGTGTTGCGGTAGCCGTCGGCATCCGGGTTCTCGCCGGGGTGCTGCGTGACGTCAATGGCGGAAATGCCGGAGGTCCGGTGGCCGCCGACACCCAGTGAAAACCGGGTGTCACCCACCTGCCCGCCCACACCGGCCGAAGCCCGCACGGTGCCGAAAGAGCCGGCTTCGAACTGGGCATACCCGGCGGGCTTGCCCTGCCCCTTGCGGCTGAACAGCTGGATCACGCCACCCACGGCCCCACTGCCGTAAATGGCCGACACGTTGCCGCGCACGATCTCCACGCGCTCGATCTGGTCGAGCATGAGGTGCTCCAGGCTCACCGTGCCGGTGGTGTCCTGCTTGGTCAGCGGAACACCGTCGATCATCACCAGCACCTGCAGCGCCGCGCTGCCGCGCAGGAAGAGGCTGGTCGCGGTGCCGCGGCCGCCGCTCTGGACCGACTGGAACCCGGCTTCGCCGGCCAGCAGCGAGGCCAGATCAACCGCCTGCGAGCGTTCGATTGCCTCGCGCCCGATGACGGTGGTGTGGGGCAGCGCATCAGTCAAGGACTGCTCGGAGCGGTTGGCCGTGACGACGGTCTCGCGCAGCGGGGCTGGGGTCGCGCTGGATTGCGCGGCAGCTGGAAAAGCAGCGGCCAGCGCCAGGGGAATCACGGCAAGGCGTGGGCAAAAAAAACAGGTTTTCATGAAGGGACAGGATCAACGAGTGTCCTTACCGGCTTCCCCGCCAGTACCTGGACGTTAAGGCATCGCTGCAAACGGATGCTGCGGCGAAACCACCCTGTTGGCCGGTATCCGGGCTGATGGAGCGACTTCCAACGCCTTCCCAGTCGCCCTTTTCAGGACATCCAGTGGCGGTGTGTTGAAAGCGGAATCAGGCTTGATTCGTCCACTTACCGTTGCGGGGGCAGCGCAGGTTAGGCCGGCTCACGAGAACCCGACCCCCCTGCTTCCCGTTGAACTGCGGCATGTGAACCACACCGCGAGCACCAACGAGCAAGATTGTAGCGGCCAGCCGGTCGCTCACCCTACAATTCCGCACCAAGCTGTTTTTCCATGGCGACCCACATCCACATCGAACAGATCACTGAACGCGTTGACCGGCTGCTCGTGCGCTACGAGGAGCTTCAGCGCACCAACGCCTTGCTGGTACAACAGGTGGAGCTGCTGACGCACGAGCGCGATTCCCTGAAGTCCCGTCTCGGCGCAGCGCGCGCCCGGGTCGATGCGCTGCTGGAACGGTTGCCTGAAATGACGGTGCCCGCATCGCCGAAGGATCGCGCATGAAACAGCTTGAGGTCCAGATTCTGGGGCAGGGCTATTTGCTGGGTTGTCCCGAGGGCGGCGAATCTCGCCTGCTGGAGGCCGTCGAGCGAGTGGACACCGCCATGTGCCGCATCCGTGACGCTGGCAAGATCCGGGCCCGTGACCGTATCGCCGTGCTGGCGGCCTTGAACCTTGCCTTTGACCTGGCAGACCGAAGCATGGCCGAACTGCAGGCCCGCCGGGACAATCCCGCCCCTGCAGCCGTTCCCGCGAACGATGACCCAGATCCGAAACTGTCCTCGTTGCTGCAGCGGCTGGATCGGGCCCTCGGCGACGACGGACAATTGCTCTAAGACCGGCAAAGGCCACTTGCAGCGCCTACAATGACTTGGTCTGCGGTGCGTGCCGGGCTTTATATTTCCTTGAACCAATGCTCATAGAGCCCGGGCCTGGAACATCACTTGGCGAGCGTGATCATCTCGCGTCAGATGAACCCAACGTCAGGTTGACCTAGCCCACCTGAACCCCGGTTCAGGATGCGGGTCCGGTGGCATCGCAGACACCTTGTGCCCCAAATCGCCAGCCTTGTTGCTGGCGATTGCTTTTTGACCTTCATCCGGGCCCTCCATGACACCCGAACCGCTGCTGATCCTTGAACTGGCCCTGCTCGGCGTCTGCACCGGTTTTCTGGCAGGGCTGCTGGGAATTGGCGGTGGCATGCTGATGGTGCCGTTCCTCACCTTCATCCTGTCTTCCAAGGGCTTTCCGCAGGACTACACCGTCAAGATGGCCGTCGCCACATCGCTGGCCACCATCTGCTTCACGTCGCTATCCTCGGTGCGGGCGCACCACCAGCGGGGCGCGGTTCTGTGGGACGTTGCACGGCTGCTGGCACCGGGCATCCTGATCGGCTCCCTGCTCGGCGCGCAAATTGCCGTGGCCATGCCCGGCAAAGTGCTCAGTGTGCTGTTCGCGCTGTTCGTGAGTTTTTCTGCAACGCAGATGTTCCTGGACCGCAAGCCCAGGCCGACGCGGACCTTGCCAAAAGGTCCGGGGATGTTTGCCATGGGCGGATTGATCGGCATGCTGTCGGCACTGGTCGGCGCTGGCGGCGCTTTCATCTCGGTCCCGTTCATGACCTGGTGTAACGTGAAGATCCACAACGCCGTGGGCACCTCTTCGGCGCTGGGTTTCCCGATTGCCCTGGCGGGGACGCTGGGCTACATCTGGGCGGGCATCGACCTGCCGCAAATGCCGCCCGGCTCGATCGGCTACATCTACCTGCCAGCGCTGGCGGTCATCTCGGTCGCCAGCATGGCGATGGCGCCGCTGGGAGCGCGCACGGCCCATCGCATGGATATCCGGCCACTGAAGAAGGTCTTCGCCACGGTCCTCTACGCTTTGGCAGCGTACTTCCTGTTCCGTTGAAGACGCAGCCAACACGCGGTCAACTCAGGTAAACCCTAGGCTGCACACCTGAAAAAACGCAAACCATTCATCACCGGATACTTAATAATTGAGCGCGCAGGGCAGACCTCCTGCTTTGTTCAATTCAGGGAGAATTTCCGTGCGCCCTTTCACACCATCACGTATTTGTTCCACGCTGGCCCTCGCGTGTGGGCTGCTATCCGGCTTGACGGCCCACGCCGCATCCTGGGAGCCCACCAAGACGGTTGAATTCATCGTTCCGGCGGGCACCGGCGGAGGTGCCGACCAGATGGCCCGGCTGATTCAGGGCATCGTCACGAAAAACAAGTTGATGAAGTCCTCCATCGTGGTGGTCAACAAGGGCGGCGGCGCCGGCGCCGAGGGATTCCTCGATATCAAGAACAGCAAGGGCGAGGCTCACAAGATCGTGATCACGCTGTCCAACCTGTTCACCACACCACTGGCCACCGGCGTGCCGTTCAGCTGGAAAGACATGACGCCCGTGGCGATGCTGGCACTCGATGAATTCGTGCTCTGGGTCAACGCCGAGACGCCCCACAAGAGCGCGCAGGATTACCTCGCAGCCGCCAAGGCCGCCGGTGGCAAGCTCAAGATGGGTGGCACGGGCTCGAAGCAGGAAGACCAGATCGTCACCGCGCTGGTCGAAAAGTCCGCTGGCGCGAAGTTCATCTACGTGCCCTACAAGGGCGGCGGTGAAGTCGCGGTGCAACTGGTCGGCAAGCACGTGGACTCCACCGTCAACAACCCGATCGAGGCGGTCGCCCAATGGCGCGGGGGCAAGCTCAAACCCCTGTGCGTCTTCGACGGCAAGCGTCTGCCGTACAAGGACAAGATCGCTGACAAGGCGTGGGGCGACATTCCAACCTGCAAGGAAGGCGGACTGGATGTCGAATATGTCATGCTGCGCGGCATCTTCATGCCCCCGGAGGTCAAGCCCGAGCAGGTGGCGTTCTATGTCGACCTGATGCAGAAAGTGCGCGCCACGCCGGAATGGAAGAAGTTCATGGATGAAGGCGCCTTCAACCAGACCTTCATGACCGGCGTCGACTTCACGCGCTGGGTCGCCAATGAAGAAATCCGGCACCGCCTGCTGATGCAGGAAGCCGGGTTTGTGGCGAAGTAAGTTCCAACACGCCGCGCGAGATCCGCTGCGGCGGCTGCCCGCTTTGGCGGGGCTTTGAGCGGCCCCGCCGCGGGCTGTGACAACCAACCCTGGAACATGCCATGACACAAGAGGCTCAGGACAAAGATCGGCCACGAACAGCCGCCACGCGGCGCACGCTGGAAATTGTCACGGCGCTAGTGTTCATGCTGCTGGGCAGCGTGGTGATGTGGGACGCGCAGCGCATCGGTGCCGGATGGACCGACGAAGGTCCCCAGAGCGGCTACTTCCCGTTTTATATCGGCCTGCTGATGAACGCTGCCAGCCTCATCAACCTGCTGAAGGCACTGCGGGCCAACCGGGAAATCCCTTTCGTGTCGCGGACCGAGATCCGCCTGGTTCTGGCGATATTCCTGCCGAGCCTGGTCTACGTGGGCGTCATGCAGTGGACCGGGCTTTATGTCGCCTCCACGATCTTCATCGCGGTCTTCATGCGCTGGCAGGGAAAGTTCAGCGTGCTGAAGTCGGGATTGACGGGTGTCATCGTGGCGGTGATCCTGTTCGGGATGTTTGAAATCTGGTTCAAGGTGCCGCTGATCAAGGGTCCCCTCGAAGCCGCGCTGGGATACTGACCATGGATGAACTGCAAGCACTGTTCCAGGGGTTTGCCGTCGCATTGTCGCCGGTCAACATCGGCCTGATGTTCGTCGGCATCCTGCTCGGCGTGCTGATCGGGGTGTTGCCGGGCCTGGGTGGCGCCAACGGCGTGGCCATCCTGCTGCCGCTGACGTTCAGCATGAACCCGACGTCCGCCATCATCATGCTGTCGTGCATCTACTGGGGCGCCTTGTTTGGTGGCGCGATCACGTCCATCCTGTTCAACATTCCGGGCGAACCCTGGTCCGTGGCGACGACCTTCGACGGCTATCCGATGGCGCAGCAAGGCCAGGCCGGCCAGGCCTTGACCGCGGCATTCACCTCGTCGTTCATCGGTGCGCTGGTCGCGGTGCTGATGATCACCTTCACGGCACCGCTGGTCGCGAAGTTCGCGCTCAAATTCGGACCGCCCGAGTTTTTTGCGGTGCAGTTGCTGACCTTCTGCAGCTTCGTCGGCATGAACAAGGGCGCGCCGTGGAAAACACTGGCAGCCATGTTCCTGGGCTTCACGCTGGCCGCCATCGGCATGGACAACGTGACCGGGCAGCTGCGCCTGACTTTCGGCTTCGAGCCCCTGATGAAGGGCTTTGACTTCCTGATCGCCGTGATCGGACTGTTCGGCATTGGCGAGATCCTGGTGACCATGGAGGAAGGCCTCGCCTTCCAGGGCAAGTCCGCGAAGATCGACGCCAAGGTCGTGCTGGCAACCTGGAAAAAGCTGCCCCAGTACTGGCTCACCTACCTGCGCAGTTCCTTGGTGGGCTGCTGGATGGGCATCACACCCGGTGGCGCAACCCCGGCATCGTTCATGGGCTACGGCATCGCCAAGCGTTTTTCACCGAACGGCAAGAACTTCGGCAAGGGCGAGATCGAAGGGGTTCTGGCACCGGAAACCGCCGCCCACGCCGCCGGCACGGCCGCCCTGCTGCCCATGCTGACGCTGGGCATTCCTGGCTCACCCACCGCTGCCGTGTTGCTCGGCGGCTTGCTGGTCTGGGGGCTGCAGCCCGGCCCGCTGCTGTTTGTCGAGCAGAAGGACTTCGTCTGGGGGCTGATTGCCAGCATGTATCTGGGCAACATTGCCGGACTGATCGTGGTGCTGCTCACCGTGCCGTGGTTCGCGGCCATCCTGCGCATTCCGTTTGCCATCATCGCGCCGGTGATCCTGGTGATCTGCGCGGTAGGCGCCTATACCGTGCACAGTTCGATGTTCGACGTCTGGCTGATGCTGGTCTTCGGCGTGATGGGCTACGTGTTCAAGAAGCTCAGCTACCCGCTGGCGCCACTGGTGCTGGCGCTGGTGCTGGGCGACATGGCCGAAAATGCCTTCCGCCAGTCACTGCTGGGCTCCAGTGGCAGCCTGATGGTGTTTGTCTCCAACCCGCTGGTGGGCAGCATCACCGCCCTGGCGATGCTGATGCTGTTCTGGCCGTTGATTGCCATGGGTATTGGCAAGCTGAGGAAAAAACCGGGAGTGATTGACGATGACGACATGGTTGAGGTTTGAGCACCAGGGCGTCGCCGGGTTCGGGACCCTCGAAGGTGAGCTGATCACGGCGTACGAAGGCGACCTGTTTGCCAGCCCGACACCGACCGGCAAGCGCCTGGCTCAGGGCGACGTGAACATCACCCTGCCCTGCAACCCGTCGAAATTCCTGGCTCTGTGGAACAACGACCACACCCAGGCGGCGAAACAGGGGCTGGCCATTCCGCCTGAGCCGCTGTATTTCATCAAGGCCGCGAGCAGCTACTGCGCGCACGGCCAGACCATCGAGGTGCCGTCGTCATATGACGGCCGTGTCGTATACGAAGGCGAGCTCGGCCTGGTGATCGGCCAAGTCTGCAAGAACCTCAGCGTGGAGGACGCCGCCCGGGCCATTTTCGGCGTGACCTGCGTCAACGACGTCACCGCAATCGACCTGCTGAACAAGGATGCTTCCTTTGCCCAATGGACCCGCGCCAAGAGCCAGGACACCTTCGGCGTATTCGGCCCGGTGATTGCCACCGGGCTCGACTTCAGTACGCTCAGGGTGCGCACCCTGGTCAATGGCCGGGAACGGCAGAATTTCGCCTGCAGCGGCATGATTTTCTCGCCGGCACAGATCGTCAGCGCCCTTTCCCACGACATGACCCTGATGCCTGGTGACCTGATTGCCTGCGGCACCTCGCTGGGCGTGCTGCCCATGAAGCCCGGCATGGTGATCGAGGTCGCCATCGACGGCGTGGGCGTCCTGCGCAACACCTTCGGTGCAGTAAAGTCCCAAGGTGAACCAACAGGAACCGGCACATGAAAATCTGTATCGTGGGCGCAGGCGCCATCGGGGGCATGCTGGGGGTGAAGCTGGCGCTCTCCGGACATGAGGTCACGCTCATTTTGCGTGGCGCCAACTTGGAGGCGGTCCGCCAAAACGGTCTGATGCTGATCGAGGAAGACGGCACCGAGTTGCTGGCCCGAGCAGCCCGGGTGACCTCGGTCATAGCAGAGGCTGGCGTGCAGGATGTGGTGATCCTTGGCATGAAGGCGCACCAGGTGGCGGCCATCGCCGCCGAGTTGCCGGCACTCATGCACGACGAGACCCGCGTGGTGACCATGCAGAACGGCATCCCGTGGTGGTATTTCCACAAGCTGCCGGGCGCCTGGGAAGGAACACCCGTCAAGGCGGTCGACCCTGATGGGATGATTGCCATGCACATCGATGTCGATCGCATCATCGGCAGCGTGGTCTACCCGGCCAGCGAAGTCATCCGGCCGGGCGTCATCAAGGTCATCGAGGGTAACCGCTTCTCGCTCGGCGAGCTCGACGGCAGTGACACGCCTTCGATCCGCGCGATCGCAGATGCCTTCAAGGCGGCCGGATTCAAGGCGCCGATCTCGCGGGACATCCGCTCCGAGATTTGGCTCAAGGTCTGGGGCAATCTGAGCTTCAACCCGATCAGCGCCCTCACCCACGCCACCCTGGAAGACATCTGCCTGTACGCACCGACCCGCGAACTGGCGGCAGCCATGATGCGCGAGGCCCAGACCATTGGCGAAGCACTCGGCGTGTTGTTCAAGGTCAGCCTGGACAAGCGCATTGCCGGCGCGCAAGCGGTCGGCCAGCACAAGACCTCGATGCTGCAGGACGTTGAGCAGGGACGCCCGCTCGAATTGCAGGCGCTGGTGGCCGCGGTCATGGAACTCGGCCGCATCACGCAGACGCCCACACCGACCATCGACGCTGTCTACGCCCTGACCAGCCTGCTGGCCAACACCCTGCAGCAGCACAGGGCGACGTTGCGCATCGCCTGACCCACCGTGGCGGCCCCATTATTCTTACTTTGAGCCTTTGAACCATGACTGACTTCACGACACTCTCCGAAATGATCGCCCGCCAGCGGCCCGAGGCAACCGCCATCACGGCCCCGTCCGCCACGCCCCTGAGCTATGGTGCCTTGACTGCCTTGATCAACCGCACCGGCGAGAACCTCAACCGGATGGGCATCGGTCGCGGTGACCGAGTGGGCCTGGTGCTGCCAAACTGCCCGGAAATGGCCACCGCTTTCGTGGCCGTCGCTGGTGCCTGCACCTGCGCGCCGCTGAACATGGCTTATCGCGCCGATGAATTCGAGTTTTACCTGAGCGACCTGAACGCCAAGGCCTTGATCGTGGCGCAAGGCAGCGAGACGCCGGCCCGCGCCGTGGCGGCAAAGCTGGGCATTGCCGTGATCGAACTGCAGGCGCATCCCGAACGTGGTGCGGGTGATTTTGAACTGGCTTCCACGGCTGCAGCGGCGGTGGCCCCTGCCGCGCAAGGTGGTGCCGCGTTGGCTGACGACGTGGCGCTGATCCTGCATACCTCGGGCACCACGTCGCGGCCCAAGATCGTGCCACTGTCGCACCGCAATGTCTGTGCTTCAGCGCGCAATATCAGCCAGACGCTGCAACTCACCGAGTCCGACGTCGAGCTGCACATCATGCCGCTGTTCCACATCCACGGCCTGATTGCCGGGGTGCTGGCGCCGATGGCCGTGGGCAGCCGGATCTTCGTGACGCCAGGCTTCAACGCACTCAAGTTCTTCGGCTGGATGAAGGAGTGCAAGCCCAGCTGGTACACCGCGGTGCCGACCATGCACCAGACCATTCTGTCGCGAGCCGGCGGCAACGCGGATGTGATCCGCGACAACCCGCTGCGCTTTATCCGCTCGTCGTCATCATCGATGCCGCCCCAGGTCATCGCCGAACTGGAAGCGGTGTTCAAGGCGCCGCTGATCGAGTCCTACGGCATGACCGAGGCGGCCCACCAGATGGCCAGCAACCCGCTGCCGCCGGCCCAGCGCATCCCCGGTTCGGTCGGTCTGGCCGCCGGCCCCGAAGTGGCCATCATGGACAAGGATGGCAACCTGCTGCCGCCCGACACCATTGGTGAAATCGTGATCCGCGGCGAAAACGTCACTCTAGGGTACGAGAACAACCCCAAGGCCAACGCCGAGGCCTACACCCACGGCTGGTTCCGCACCGGCGACCAGGGCACCTTGACGGCCGACGGCTACCTGACGCTGACCGGACGCCTCAAGGAGATCATCAACCGGGGCGGCGAGAAGATTTCGCCGCGCGAGGTCGATGAAGTATTGATGGACCACCCGGCGGTGGCGCAGGTCGTGACCTTTGCGATGCCGCACGCCAAGCTCGGGGAAGATGTGGCCGCCGCCGTGGTGCTGCGCGAGGGCATGGCGCTGACTGAGCGCGAACTGCGCGACTTCGCGGCGACGAAACTGGCCGACTTCAAGGTGCCGCGCAAGATCCTGTTCCTGGCCGAAATCCCCAAGGGTGCGACCGGCAAGCTCCAGCGCATCGGCCTGGCCGAAAAGCTCGGCCTGACCGGCTGAACACAGCCCGTTTCCGACGGGCCGCCGCAGGGCAAACAGGACTTCCCGGAGGGGTTATCTCCTCGGGCGTCCACCTTGACGTTGGCCGCCTTGGCGACCTGCGCCCATTTCTGCTGCTCGGCCTCGATGAAGCTGGCAAACTTCTCGATGGAGCCGCCGCCGTCTTCTGCGCCGTACTGCGCCATTTTTTTCCTGCACGTCGGGCATGGCCAGGACCTTGTTGACGTCGTCGTTCATGCGCTGGGCCATGGCCGGCGGCATCTTGTCAGGGCCCATCAGGCCGTACCCCAAGGTCGCCTTGAATCCGGGGAAACCCGATTCGGCCATGGTCGGAACGGTGGGGTGACCTTTCGCGCCCTTCAGCCGCGTCTGCGCCAGCGCGATCGCCTTTCCGCTCTTGACGTGGGGCGCGGCTGACGCCGACAACGCCACCGCCGCGGTAAGCGGCTTGAATGCTGCCAGCTATGCCGTGCATGTAGCGTCCAAGGTGGAGGCCGACGGAAAACACCTGTGTTGTGGCCGCACCGACCTGTCCAGCGCCATGGTGGAAGACGCGCGGGCCAACGCGAGTGCGCAGATCGACTGCCTGCTGCCTTTCGCCGAAAAGGCATTGCAATCGTCGCGGACTGGAACCCTCCTGCCTGTTGACCCTGCGCGACGAGGCGCTGCTCATGGGGCTGGGCGAAGCGGCGCACACCGTGAGTCAGCATGCAATGCTGCTGGAGGAGTTTCTGGCCCGTTCATTGGCGGCCGGCCAGCTCAAAGCCCGGAAAATCAAGCTGCGGCCCGCCACACAACCGATCCTTCTGCACGGCCTCTGCCACCAGAAGGCCTTCGGTGCGGTCAGCCCGATCCTGGAGGTCCTCAAGCTGATCCCGGGTGCCAGGCCCGAGTTGATCGAAAGCAGTTGCTGTGGCAGGGCGGGCAGCTTCGGCTACGAGGCGAACCGCTTCGAAGTCTCGATGCAGATGGCCGAACTCAGCCTTTTGCCGGCGGTACACCAGCAACCGGTCGCCGTCGTGGTGGTCGATGGAACCAGCTGCCGGCACCAGACCCAGGATGGCGCGCAACGTCAGGCAGTGCGCGTGGCGCGGTTGCTGGCGGATCCGTTGCTGAAGTCGGGCGCAGGCCGATCGGGCGTCATTTCGCTGACGCGAGCGCGTCCACCGTCACGGCGGCGTCATGCACCACGGCGCGGTATCGTGTGCCAGCCCCATCCACAAGGCCCAGCCGGACGTTGCCGCCAGTGCCAGCCCCGCCAGGCGCATGCCCCACGCGCCGCTTCCACCGCGACCGAAACGCAACAAGAGCCATGGACCGATCAGCAGCGAGAAGCCGCTGCCCAGCGCAAACAGCGCCATGGTCATGGCGCCGTCTAGGGGTCCGCCGCTGAGGGCCGCCACCAGGAGCGCCGAGTACAACAGGCCGCAAGGCATGAACGCCCACAGGGCCCCAATCGCCAGTGGCGCCCCGCGCCCCCAGGCGGCGTTCAGCGCACGAACCCGTCCCCAGACGCGCCGCGCCGTGGTGTCCAGCCAGACCGGCTGGCGCGCCAGCAACAACAGCGTCAATCCGAGTACCATCGCAGCCACATGAAAAAGCGTCCAGACCGGGCGCATGACAGCGGTCTGCGTGGTCAGCCAGCCCAGCCCCTGCATGGAAGCCGCCGCCAGCGCCCCCAGCACCGAATAACCGGCGACCCGGCCGGCCTGGAACATCCAGATGGCAGACGTGCCGCGCTCCCCGGCCGCCTGGCCGATGCCCGCGCATGCCGCGCCGCACATCGCAATGCAATGCGGCCCGCCAGCGAGCCCCATCAGCAGTGCGGTCACGGCCAGCGATGTCTGCATCGGCTGGTTTTAAATGATCTTTGAGAACTTGGTTCGCGTGCGGTCGGTCTGCAGGTACCGGTCAAACACCATGGCAATCGCCCGCACGAAGAACCAGCCATCGGCCGTGACCTGAATGCCGGTGTCGCCAACCACGACCAGACCCTGGCTGGCCAAGTCCTCAAGCGCCGCCAGTTCCTTGGCGAAATAGGCTTTGAAATCCACGAGGTGTGCCAGTTCGATGGACTCGAACTGCAAGTGACCCTGGCACATCAGGGCCATGATCACGGCGCGACGCAGCAGGTCATCCCGCGAAACCGCTAGCCCCCTGACCACGGGCAGATGACCCTGGTCGAGCAGATCGTAATACTCCGCCAGGGTCTTGGCGTTCTGGCTGTAGGTGGCGCCGACGCGGCCAATCGAGGAAACGCCCAGGGCAATCAGATCGCAATCCGGCTGCGTGCTGTAGCCCTGAAAATTGCGATGCAACCGGCCCTGCCGCTTGGCCACGGCCAGCGCGTCATTGGGCAACGCGAAGTGATCCATACCCACATAGACGTACCCGGCATCGATGAAAGCCGAGAGCGACCTCGACAGCATGGAGACCTTGGAAGCGCCGCTCGGCAATTCCACCGTGATGATGCGGCGCTGCGGCTTGAAGCGCTCGGGCAGATGGGCATACGCATACAGGGCGATGCGGTCCGGCTTGAGCTCCACAATCTGTGCGAGGGTACGGTCAAAGGACTCAGGCGTCTGCATGGGCAGGCCATAAATCAGGTCCACGTTGATGGACTCGAATCCGAGCGCGCGTGCCGACGCCATCAAGGCAAAGACCTGCTCGGCGGGCTGTATGCGATGGACCGCTTTTTGCACGGCGGGGTCGAAATCCTGCACGCCGAAACTCAGTCGGTTGAACCCGAGTTCCGCCAGCGTGGCCAGGCGACCGGCATCGACCGTTCTGGGATCAATTTCAATCGAATATTCTCCGCCTGGCGCCAGCGTAAAGCTTCGGCGCAGCATCGCCATCAACTCACGCAACTCCGCATCGCTGAGAAAAGTCGGGCTGCCACCACCCAGGTGAAGCTGGGATACCGCCTGCCCCGCGCCCACATGGGCGACGTGAAGATCAATTTCACGGCTCAGGTACCGAAGGTACTCTTCAGCCCTGCTGTGGTGCTTGGTGATGATCTTGTTGCAGGCGCAGTAGTAGCAGAGCGATTCACAGAACGGAATGTGAACGTAGAGGGATAGCGGCAAAGCCACCGCCATGCCACTTTGACGCTGATTGAGCGCCTGAATGTAGTCGTCTTCGCCAAAGGCCTCAACGAACCGGTCCGCCGTGGGATAAGAGGTGTAGCGGGGCCCGGGAACATCAAAACGTCGCAACAACTCGGGGGAAACGGCACTCATCGGGCATCCTTTTAGATCTTGATACTATGCAATCTTGAAATACCCTGCATCTTGACCTGGATCAATCTAGAATCAAGTCGGAGGTCAACAATTTGAGCTATGTCAGAATGCCACTTGGTTGACCCCAACGCAAGTCTCTTAATCCGCACCTGCGTTCGAACCATCCATCGATCAGAGCCTTCAACAATGAACGTCCAGACCATCAAAGTTGCCTGCGCCAACTGCAATTTGCGGGAATTGTGCATGCCCATGGGCCTCAACCCCCTGGAAATGGAGCGGATCGAGGAGGTCGTTGCCGTCCGCCGCAAGATCAAGCGCGGCAGTGCGCTGTTCAGCAATGGTGAAAAGTTCACCTCCCTGTACGCCATACGAACCGGGTTTTTCAAGACTTGCATTGCGACGGAGGATGGCCGGGACCAGGTGACCGGGTTCCAGATGGCTGGCGAAATCATCGGGCTGGACGGCATTGTCAACGAGCACCATACCTGTGACGCCGTGGCGCTGGAAGACGCAGAAGTCTGCGTCATGCCCTTCGACCGGCTCGAGGAAATCTCGCGCGAGGTCAAGGCTCTTCAAAACCATGTGCACAAGATCATGAGCCGGGAAATCGTGCGTGAGCATGGCGTCATGCTCCTGCTGGGCAGCATGCGCGCGGAGGAGCGCCTTGCTGCCTTCCTGCTGAACCTGGTGCAGCGTCTTCACGCCCGTGGATTTTCGCAATCCGAACTCATCCTGCGCATGACCCGCGAGGAAATTGGCAGCTACCTCGGCCTGAAACTGGAAACCGTCAGTCGCACGTTCTCCAAATTCGTCGAAGACGGCATTGTGGAAGTCAAGCAGCGCCACGTCCACATTCTGGACACCGAAGCCCTCAAACGCATCGTCAACAACAACCAGCAAGCCTGCCTGTAAGCCCCGACGCCGGGCTCAGCAATGGCCCTGTTTGGGGCAACCGTCGGGCCGGCCATCGGGGGGCAGCGGGCAACGATTGACTTCAAAGGGCGACAGAGACAGCAGCGTGGTCAGGGCGCTGGAGGCCATGGTGATCAGCCAGAAGGCAAAAAAGCCCAGGGTGTAGATCGCCTGCCGGGACAACTCCAGCGGCTGCCCAAACCAGTGAAGATCGGCGGGATCGACCATGGCGAACACCAGCATTTCCAGCACGCCAGCCACCAGGAAAGCCGGCCAGGCAATCCACATCATTCTTTGAGCCCACATGTTTGTCTCCCGCAATCCGGCTGGCAATGACTCAGCGTTCAACGCCGAAGACGTTTTTCGGCGACACGCCGGTCTGCGCGTGGTTGCGCGCCTGAACGGCAGGCGCCAGATTGGCGTCAACCCCATCGCGGGAGTCGTTGATTTCGACCGATTTTCGGTAAGCGTCGCCGGTGACCAGCGGATCTGGCCGCGTGACGGCCAGGTAGATCGTGATGAAACTGGCCACCACCACGACCGCCGGCCCGGCGATTACCAGCCAGACATGACCGAACTTCCACCAGGGTTGCGAAACAGGCTGATTCATGACAGCTCCTTTTATCTTGGGACGATGAAAACCGACTTCTCGGTCAGTTTGCCGGGCGAATCCAGGGATTCAATCTCAAAGTGAATGACATGCGACCCGCTTGACGCGCCGCCGTAGGGCAATTGCAGGTTGACGACCACCCAGCGGGCCTCGGTGGGCTCGACGACAAAACTGCTCTCCGAGGCCACCGTGAGCCCCGGGAGTCCGCTGGCGCTGATCTTGAAGCGTTGCGGCGATTCCGATGCATTCATGAGTTGCAGGCGAAACACGTTTTCAATCTTGCCGCCGCTGACAATGCGGGCCAGTGAACCGCGGTCACGCACGATGTCCACCTTGAACGGAATCCGCAGGCTCAGGCTGACCACCATCGTCACGACGATGGCCAACAGGATCGACAGGTAGACCAGCACGCGGGGACGAAACATGTGGCGGATGACCTCGGCGCGGGACCACCCGTTGCTCATGGCATGCTGGGTGGAATAGCGGATCAGCCCGCGCGGATAGCCGACCTTGTCCATCACGGTGTCGCAGACATCGATGCACGCTGCGCAACTGATGCATTCATATTGCAGCCCCTTGCGGATGTCGATACCGGTCGGGCACACCTGCACGCACAAGGTGCAATCCACGCACGACCCCAGACCGAGCGCCTTGGGATCGGCCTTTTTCGACCGGGCTCCCCGGGGCTCGCCCCGGGCTTCGTCGTAGGACACGATCAAGGTGTCCTTGTCAAACATGGCACTCTGGAAGCGCGCATACGGGCACATGTACTTGCAGACCTGCTCGCGCATGAAGCCGGCATTGCCGTAGGTGGCGAAGCCGTAAAAAAACACCCAGAAGGTTTCCCAGGGGCCCATGCCAAAACTGGTGAAAAGCCCGGCCAGTTCACGAATCGGGGTGAAATAGCCGACAAAGGTGAAACCGGTCCACAATGCGACGGCAATCCACGCCAGTTGCTTGCCAGCCTTGCGGGAAAACTTGGTCAGCGAAAGTGGCGAACCATCCAGCCGCATGCGTGCGCTGCGGTCGCCCTCGATCTTCTTTTCGATCCACAGGAAGATCTCGGTATAGACGGTCTGCGGACAGGCATAGCCGCACCATTGCCGTCCCGCCACGGCCGTGAACAGGAACAGGGCCAAGGCCGAGATGACCATGATCCCGGTCAGATAAATGAAATCCTGCGGGTATAGAACCAGGCCAAAGACGTAAAAACGGCGAACGCCAAGATCAAACAGCACCGCCTGACGCTGCCCCCAGTCGAGCCACGGCAGCCCGTAGAAGATGATCTGGGTCAGAAAGACCAGCCCCCATCGCCACTTCGAGAACAAACCCGAGACGCTGCGCGGGTAAATTTTCTTGTGGGCCTGGTACAACGACACCAGTTCCCCGTCGACCTCCTGCGGCTCAGCCCCGGGCTGTGCCACAGGTTGTGGGGCGACAGGGATGATCCGCCGGGTTCTCGGTTCGTCGGGCTTCAAAGCAAACGCTGGGTGAGGGTCAAGAGCTTGTCGGTGGCAGGCTTACTTTGCCGCCACTGGGGTCCTCTTCGAGAGCCCCCAGACATAGGCCGTGAGAACATTGACCTGTGCATCGGTCAGTTTGTCCGCTTGCGGTGGCATGGCGTTCACCTTGCCGGCGTTGATCATGGCCACAATCGCCGCCTCACCCCAGCCGTGCAGCCAGATGTCATCGGTCAGGTTCGGGGCCCCAAGTGCCGGATTGCCTTTGCCGTCCATGCCGTGGCAGGCCGCGCAGGCGCCAAACTTGGCCTTCCCCAGAGAAGCCTTGACCGAGTCATGTGGACCGTTTGACAGACTCAGCACATAGTTCGCCACGTTGCTGACATCCTCGGACGTACCCACCGCCGCGGCCATGGGCGGCATGTTGCCCGTGCGGCCCTGGGTGATGGTGGTCTTGATGATCTCCGGTGTGCCGCCACCGATCCAGTCGTTGTCGGCCAGGTTCGGGAAGCCCTTGCTGCCGCGTGCGTCAGAGCCGTGGCACTGGGAGCAGTTGTTCATGAACAGGCGCTCACCGATGGCCATGGCCTTGGCGTCCTTGCTCAATTCCTCGGCTGTCATCGCGGAAAACTTGCCATAGGTGGGCGCGATCTCCGCATTGCCCCGCTCCACTTCCACTCGATATTGTTCACTGGAGCTCCAACCCAGCTTGCCGGGGAAAACACCCAGCCCCGGATAGAGCACCAGGTAGATCAGGCCAAAGACGATGGTGATGACGAACAGCCACACCCACCAGCGCGGCAGCGGGTTGTTCATCTCGCGCAGGTCACCGTCCCAGACATGGCCCGTGGTGTTGTCGTGGGCGGTCATCGCCTTGGCCTTGCCACTGAACCAGAGCAGCAGCGCGCAGGCAAGAATACTGACAAGGGTAATGCCAGCCACGTAAAGAGACCAGAAATTGCTAGTGAAGTCACTCATGTTTATTCCTTTTGCGGCCTGTCAGTCTTGCTCGAAAGGCAGGTTTGCGGCCTCTTCAAAGTCACGTGCGTTGCGGCGCGACCAAGCCCACGCAACGATGCCCAGAAAGGTGACGAAGCTGACCACGGTGGCCACTGAACGCAGGGTGTTGATATCAAAGTCCATGCCTGAAAATTCCTGTGCTTATTTCAGGGCCAGGCCCAAAACCTGGAGATAGGCGATCACGGCATCCAGCTCCGTCTTGCCCTTGACCTCTTCAGACGCTGCTGCGATCTGTGCATCCGTATAGGGCACGCCCACGGTACGCAAGGCCTTCATGTGCGCGGGCATCACGGCGCCATCGACCATCGACTTGCCCAGCCACGGGTAAGCGGGCATATTGGATTCGGGCACCACATCGCGCGGATTGTTCATATGGATGCGGTGCCAATCATCGCTGTACTTGCCGCCTACGCGGGCCAGATCCGGCCCGGTGCGCTTGCTGCCCCACTGGAACGGATGGTCATACACCGACTCGCCGGCCACCGAGTAGTGTCCGTAGCGCAGGGTTTCGGCGCGGAACGGGCGAATCATCTGCGAATGGCAGTTGTAGCAACCCTCGCGGGTGTAGATGTCACGCCCGGCCAGTTGCAGCGCGGTGTAGGGCTGGACGCCCTTGATCGGTGTCGTCGTGGACTTCTGGAAGAACAGCGGCACGATCTCGACGAGGCCTCCGACCAGGAGCACCAGGAGGATCAGCACGATCATCAGGAAATTGTTGGTCTCGATCTTTTCGTGGGAAAGACCGCCGGAAGATTGATGGTTGGCCATGGTGTTGTTTTCCTCAGGCGTGAGCCGTGGCGGTGGGGATGGTCACCGTGACCGAACGGCCCGCGGTAGCGGTCTTGAGGACGTTCCACAGCATGATGATCATGCCCGTGAGGTACAGCAAACCACCGCCCAGGCGCAGCACATAGAACGGGTAGGTCGCCTTGACGGACTCGACGAAGGTGTAGGTCAGCGTGCCGTCGGCATTGATGGCGCGCCACATCAGGCCCTGCATGACCCCGGCAATCCACATCGCAGCGATATAGATCACGATGCCGATGGTGGCGGTCCAGAAGTGGATTTCAATCGCCTTGACGCTGTACATCTGCTTCTGGCCAAACAGCTTCGGAATCAGGTAGTACATCGAGCCCATGGTCACCAGACCGACCCATCCCAACGCACCGGAGTGAACGTGGCCGACGGTCCAGTCGGTGTAATGCGACAGCGCATTGACGGTCTTGATCGACATCATCGGGCCCTCGAACGTCGACATGCCGTAGAACGACAGGGACACGATCAGGAAACGCAGGATGGGGTCGTCGCGCAATTTGTGCCAGGCGCCCGACAGCGTCATGATCCCGTTGATCATGCCGCCCCAGCTCGGCGCCAGCAGGATGAGTGAGAACACCATGCCGACCGATTGGGTCCAGTCCGGCAATGCCGTGAAGTGCAAGTGGTGGGGACCAGCCCACATGTACGTGAAGATCAGCGCCCAGAAGTGAACAATGGACAGGCGATAGCTGTAGACCGGGCGGCCCGCCTGTTTGGGGATGAAGTAATACATCATGCCCAGAAAACCGGCGGTCAGGAAGAAGCCCACCGCGTTGTGGCCGTACCACCACTGCACCATCGCGTCCTGCACCCCGGCATAGGCGGAGTAGGATTTCATGCTGGCGGCACTGACGGGAATGGCGGCGCTGTTGACGAGATGCAACAAAGCCACCGCCAGAATGAAGGCGCCAAAGAACCAGTTCGCCACGTAAATATGGCGCACCTTGCGCGTGCCGACCGTGCCAAAGAAGACCACCGCGAAGGCCACCCAGACCAGGGTGATCAGGATGTCGATCGGCCACTCGAGCTCGGCGTACTCCTTGCCCTGGGTATAGCCCAGTGGCAGAGACAACGCGGCGGCCACAATGACCAATTGCCAGCCCCAGAAGGTAAAGGCGGCCAGCTTGTCCGAGAACAGACGGACCTGGCAGGTGCGCTGCACCACGTAATAGGCGGTTGCGAACAGGCCGCATCCGCCGAACGCAAAAATCACCGCATTGGTGTGCAGGGGACGCAATCGGCCATAACTGAGCCAGGGAATACCCAAATTGAGCTCCGGCCAGGCCAACTGGGCGGCGATGATCACGCCCACCAGCATCCCGACCACCCCCCAGACGACCGTCATGATGGCGAATTGCCGTACAACCGTATCGTTGTACGCCGTCGCCTGCGAGTTTGGAAACTTCATTTACAGCACCTTTACCTAAAAAACCATTCGGCGAGTGTGGCCGAAACGCGCGCTCACGGACTTGATGAATATCAATCGTTCTTCAAAATCCGTTCGCCTTCGGCCTCGATATCTTCAAATTGGCCCCGATATATCGCCCACCAGAAACCGCCCAGGATGAAAAACACCAGGGCCACCGACAACGGAATCAGCAAGTACAGGATATCCATCAGACCTTGTCCAGAAAATTCGCCGGCACCGCCAGCCGCAAGGCGTTCAGCACGACCACCAGCGAACTGACGGCCATGCCCAGGCCGGCCAGCCACGCCGGCAACCAGCCGAACACCGCCAGCGGCACGCAGACCGCGTTGTAGACCGCCGCCCACCCGAGATTTTGCCGCACGATGCGCATCGTGCGCCGAGCCAGCTGCAGAGTCTGGGCCACGCTTGCCAGCTGGTCGCCCATCACCACAAAATCGGCCTGCGCCTGCGCCAGGGGCACCGCCTGCCCGAAGGCGAACGAGGCGTGGGCGCCGGCCAGCACCGGCCCGTCGTTCAGGCCGTCACCCACCATGGCCACCTTGCGACCCTGCTGCTGCGCCTGGCGCAGGAAAGCCAGCTTGTCCTGCGGCGAACAGTCACCCTGCGCCGCCTCAATGCCCAGTTCGCCCGCCACACGCGCCACGGCGGCCGCGCCGTCGCCCGACAGAAGACGCACGGAAATGCCACGGTCACGCAGTGCCTGCACCGTGGCCCGGGCATCGCCCCGCAGTTCTTCACGCAGTTCGAACGTGGCAACCCAGCCCGATGCATCGGCCAGGCACACCTGCAGGGTCTGCGCACCCGTTTGGGCCAGGCCGCAAAATGCCGCCGAACCCAGACGCCAGGTCTGGCCTCCGCAAACATCCACCTGCCCGCTCACGCCCTGCCCCGCCACCTCCTTGACCGCGCTGGCCTGAAGTTCAGGCCATGCCGCACCCGCGGCCGCGGCCACCAGCGCGCGTGAGGCCGGATGCAGCGACTGCCGCGCCAGCGCCGCGGCCCAGCCCAGCGCCTGCTCCGCGCTCACGCCAGTGCGCGTCGTGACGGCCCCCAGCGCGAAGGCATCGCGGGTGAGCGTGCCGGTCTTGTCGAACACCACGGTATCGACGGTCGCCAGCGCTTCCAGCGCTTGCAGACGGCGCACCAGCACACCCCTGCGAGCCAGCGCCCCGGCACTGGCCAGCATGGCGGCAGGGGTTGCCAGCGACAGCGCGCACGGACAGGTCACCACCAGCACCGCCACCGCCACCATCAGCGCATGCCCGGGGTCGTGCGACCACCAGAAGGCACACGCACCGCCAGCCGCCACCAGCACCGCGATCAGAAAAGGCTTCGCCAGGCGGTCGGCCAGTTGTGCAATCTGCGGCTTGGTGGTCGAGGCGGCGTCCATCAACGCCACAATCTGCGCGAAACGGGTCTGCCCGCCGGTACGCTCCACGCGCACCCGCACGACCGACGCCAGGTTGTGGCTGCCGGCAATCACGGCACTGCCCGGCCCCCGGGCCACCGGGCGCGACTCCCCGGTCAGCAGCGACTCGTCCGCCAGGGTTTCGCCCTGCAGCACCGCGCCATCGGCGGGAAACGCTTCACCCGGCAGCACACGGATCACATCGCCCGGCCCCAGACGTCGCACCGCCACCCGCTCGAAGTCGCCATCGGCCCGCTGCCGCTCCACGCTGTCGGGCAGGCGGTTCATCAAGGCCTCCAGCGCGCCGGCCGTGCGGTCACGCAGGCGCAGTTCCAGCCAGCGGCCGGTCAGCAGGAAAAACACGAACATGGTCAGCGAATCGAAGTAGACCTCGGCCCCGAAGATGCCCTCGGGCTCGAAGGTGCCCGCGGTGCTGACGACGAAGGTGATCAGCATGCCGAGGGCGACCGGTAAATCCATGCTGATGCGGCGCTGGCGCAGGTCGCGCAGCGCGTTGCTGAAAAAGGGCCCGCACGAGAACAGCATCACCGGCAAGGTGAGCACCCACGACGCCCAGCGCAACAGCTGCGCCATCTCGCCGCTCAGGTCGCCGGGCTCGGCCACGTAGGCCGGCCATGCGTACATCATGACCTGCATCATGCACAGACCGGCCACCCCCATGCGCCAGACGGCCTTTCGCATCTCGAGCTTGCGGCGCTCGTTGGCAAAGGCATCATTCGCCGGCAGCGCCGGGTAGCCGGCGCGCCGCGCCGCCTCCATCCAGCCGGAGGGCTTCACCACGGCGTCCGACCAGACGATGCGGCCCCGGTGACTGGCCGCACTCACGTGCACGGATTCCACACCCGGCACGGCCCGCAGGGCATCCTCGATGGTGAGCGCGCACGCAGCGCAGTGCATGCCCTCGAACACCACACTCGATTCCCAGCAGGAAGGCCGCCCGTCGAGGGTCCGGCTGAAGGCCGACCACTCCTGCGCGTCGTCCAGCACGGCCAGCCGGTCTCGCACCGAAGCATCGGGCAAAACGCCTGCTGGCCCGGGCCCGCCCGGCGGGGCGGAGAGGCGTGCGACGGGGCTGGCGGTGAGCATGCCCCAAGCTTAACGGCTGGGCGTTGCCTTGTCTTGATATGAATCAAGACGCTCCCGGTAACATGGGGTATTCTGATTGCCACACAAACTACCAGGAGCACCCCATGTATGCACGCATCCTTGTCGCCACCGACGGCTCCACACTGTCCAAGAAGGCCGTCAACTCGGCCATTTCGCTGGCTGCTCTTTGCGGCGCCGAACTGATCGCCATCAAGGTCGTTCCGCGCTATCCGCAGAGCTATTTCGAAGGCTCAATCCCGTTGTCCGTCGACGATGTCAAGAAGGTCGAGAAACAATGGGCCGAAGACGGTCAGGCCGTGGTGGATGCCGTGAAGAAAGCCGCAGCCGCCAAAGGCGTGACCGTCAAGGCGATCACCGTCAAGTCGGACCTGGTGTCCGACGCCTTGATGGCGGCCGCCACCAAGCACAAGGCCGACCTGATCGTGATGGCCTCGCACGGCCGCAAGGGCATCAAGCGCCTGCTGCTGGGCAGCGAAACCCAGCACGTGCTGACCCACTCGCACGTTCCGGTGCTGGTTCTGCGCTGATTTCAAGGAAAATATGCCTATTCCCAGCGTGGAGCGGTCATAGTATGCTACTTAATATATAGTAAGCAGTCCAGAAAAAGCCCGGTTCTTCCGGGCTTTTTCATGCCTCGACCCGCCGGGAGCGCGCCGGATCAGGCGAACAGCCCCCGGTATTGCTCGCGCAGCAGGTTCTTCTGCACCTTGCCCATGGTGTTGCGGGGCAATTCGGCCACCACGAAACACCGTTTGGGAATCTTGAAGTTCGCCAGTTTCGCCTTCAGCGCCGCCAGCAGGGCATCGGCGTCAAGTGTGGCGCCAGGCCTGGCGATCACCACCGCCACACCGGCCTCGCCAAAATCGGGATGCGGCACGCCGACCAGCGCGCTCTCGGTGACGCCGGGCAGTTCGTTGATGACCGCCTCGATCTCGGCCGGATAGACGTTGTAGCCGCCTGAGATGATCAGGTCCTTGCTGCGCCCGACGATGGTCACGTAGCCGCGCTCGTCGACCTTGCCCACGTCGCCGGTCCTGAAATAACCGTCAGCCGTAAACTCCTCCGCCGTTTTCTCCGGCATGCGCCAGTAACCCTTGAACACGTTTGGCCCCTGCACCTGGATGCCGCCGATCTCGCCCACGGGCACCGCCCTGCCCTCGTCGTCCTGCACCCGCAGGTGCACGCCCGGCAGCGGGAAGCCCACCGTTCCGCCCCGGCGCTCGCTCTGCCCGCCATAGCGCGGGTCGGGGCCGCAGGGGTTGGAAGTCAGCATCGCGGTCTCGCTCATGCCGTAGCGCTCCAGGATCGTGTGGCCGGTGCGTTGCTGCCATTGCGTGAAGGTCTCGATCAGCAGTGGCGCGGAGCCGGCAATGAACAGGCGCATGTTCCGCGCCGCCTCCGGGTTCAGCCCCGGCTCGGCCAGCAGGCGCACGTACAGCGTGGGCACGCCCATGAAGACGGTAGCCTCGGGCAGCTTGCGCAGCACCACCTGCGGGTCGAACCTTGACAGCCAGATCATCTTGCTGCCATTGATCAGCGCGCCATGGATCGCCACGAACAGGCCGTGCACATGGAAGATCGGCAGCGCATGGATCAGCACATCGCCAGCCGTCCAGCCCCAGTAGTGCTTGAGCACCAGCGCGTTGGACAGCAGGTTGCCGTGCGTCAGCATGGCGCCCTTGCTGCGCCCGGTGGTGCCGCTGGTGTAAAGGATGGCGGCCAGGTCATCGTCGGCCTTCCTCGCAGGCGTGTGCGCGTCGCTGCAATGGGCGGCCCGCTCCAGCAGGCTGCCGCTGCGGTCGTCGCCCAGGGTGAACACATGCCCGGTGCCGGCCTTGAAGGCGATCTTGCTGACCCAGCCGAAGTTCTTGGGGCTGCAGACCACCACGGCCGGCTCGGCATTGCCAATGAAATATTCGATTTCAGCGCTCAGGTAGGCAGTGTTCAGCGGCAGGAAGACGTAGCCGGCGCGCAACGTGGCCAGGTACAGCACCATGGCTTCGACCGATTTTTCCACCTGCACCGCCACCCGGCTGCCTTCGGGCAGGTCGAGCGAGGCCAGCAGGTTGGCCACCATGGCCGTGGCACGATCGAGGTCGCGCCAGGAGTACCGGAGACATGGCTCGTCGTGCCCGGCGGTTTCCACCGCGACGGCGTCCAGATCGGCCGGAAAAGCGGCCTGCAGGGCCGCGAAAAGATTGTGATTGATCATGTTCAGGCCCGTGGGGACATCAGAAAACCGGCTTGCGCTTGTCCAGAAAGGACGCAATGCCCTCCCTGTGTTCGGCGCTGTCGGCGTAGGCATAGGCCATATCTACTATTGAATCCATAGCATCCAAAGACCCGGCGACGCTGGGATGGGCACTGTTTAATGCCAAAAATGTCTGCTTGTTGAGGCGCGCGGCCTGCGGGGCCAGCGCGGCAATGCGCCGGGCGCGCGCCAGCGCCTCGTCAGCCACCTGCGCGTCGGCCAGCACCTGGTTCAAAAAACCGCGCGCCAGCATCAGCGGGGCGTCCAGCACGGCCGCCTCCAGCAGCATTTCGCGCGCGGTCATCAGGCCGACGGCCTGGCTCACCAGCTGCGCCTCGCGCGGTGCCATCGGAAAGCCGAGCCGGGCGATCGGCGCGCCGAACTTCGCCGACACCCCCGCCACACGAATGTCGCAGCAACTGGCGATTTCCACGCCCGCGCCCATGCAGTGGCCGTCGATCTGCGCCACGATCGGGATGTCGCAGCGCAACATGGCGTCCAGGCCGCCCCACACGTCGATCTCGTGGAAATCGCGCAGCCCGGCCGCGTCGAAGCGAAACGCCGGGTATTCGGCAATGTCGCCACCAGCGCAGAAATGACCGCCGTGTCCGCTCACGACGACACAGCGAATGTCCGTGCGCTGGCGCAGGGCGTCGAAGAGGCTCTTGAGCTCGCGCCACATCGCGCGCGACATGGCGTTGAACTTGCCCGGGTGTCGCAGGGTCACCTGCGCGATGCCCCCTTGCGCCACCCATTGCACCTGGCCGCTCATCTCACTCGAGCTTCGCGCCAGACGCCTTGACCACTTGCGCCCATTTGCGAATTTCGGCACTGATGAACGCACCGAACTGCGCGCCCGCCAGGTTGGAGAACTCGGCGCCCTGGCTGGCCCAGACCGCTTTCGCTTCGTCCGTGCTGCAGGCCTTGCGGATTTCCTCTGTCGCACGGGCCTGGAGTTCGGCCGGCGTGCCCTTGGGCGCCCACACGCCATACCAGGTGGTGACGGTGTAGTCCGGCAAGCCGAGTTCTGCGGCGCACGGCACATCGGGGAAGGCCGGGCTGCGCTTCGCACCCGAGACCATCAAGGCCTTGATGCGCCCCCCCTTGATGTGGGCGGCTGAGGAACCCAGGCCGTCGAACATCATGTCCACGTTGCCCGCAATCAGATCCTGCAGCGCCGGGCCGGCGCCCCGGTAGGGAATGTGGGTGATGAAGGTATTCGTCTGCTGCTTGAACAGTTCGCCCGCCAGGTGGTGCGAGGTGCCGGCACCGGCCGAGCCGTAATTGAGCTTGCCGGGATTGGCCTTGACATACGCCAGAAACTCCTTGAAGTGGGCCGCCGTGACCTTCTTCGGATTCACCACCACCACCTGCGGCACGCTGGCCACCAGGATCAGCGGCACCAGGTCTTTCTCCAGGTCGTAGTCCAGCTTGGGGTACATGCTCGGCGCAATCGTGTGGTGCACCGCGCCCATGAACAGGGTGTAACCATCGGGGGCCGCCTTGGCGGCGATGCTGGCGCCCAGCGTGCCGCCGGCGCCGCCGCGGTTGTCGATGATCAACTGCTTGCCGGTCAGGCGCGCGAACTGCGCCGCCATGGGTCGCGCGAAGGCATCGGTGCCGCCACCGGCCGGAAAGGGCACGATCAGGGTCACAGGCCTGGACGGCCAGGCCGTCTGCGCCAGCGACGGCAGGGTGTACGCCGCGGCGCCGGCCATGGCGGTGCGCAAGACCGTGCGCCGGTGGATCAATACATTCATGGGTGTCTCCAGTTTGGTGTTGAACGAACAATCAGAAAATCAGCGCCCCGATGCCGCTGGCCATCGGGATTTTGCCCTGCGCCAGCATCGCCCGGTGCCGGTCCAGCCGCTTGAGATCGTAAAGGTAGTTCACCATCAGCCCGTACGACTGCTTCAGCCCCTTGGGCGACGGATCGCCCGCCCAGTTGAGCCGTTCGATCCGCGCGCCATTGCCCAGGTGAAAGCGGGCGACAGCGTCCAGCGGTTTGCCATCCGGCATCTCCCGGCCCAGGTAGAAGGCGGCGCACTGCAGCAACCACTGCCGCACGGGAGAGGAGGCGTCCAGCGACAGCGCCTGGTCCGCGCCGGCGAGCAGTGGTTCGGACGCCGGCGGCTGGGCATCAAGGGCGCGGCCCAGTTCAACCCGATCCTTTTCCGGCGTGAGCGCGAGCATCCGGGTCGCATTGCGGGCCAGCCAGGCCCGGAACCCGGGCAGCGGCGACAGCGTGGCGAAGGTCTTCAGCCGGGGAAACTCGGCGTTCAGGGTTTCCACCACGCGCTTGATCAGCGAGTCACCGAAACTCACACCCTTCAGACCCGGCTGGGTGTTGCTGATCGAGTAAAAAATGGCCGTGGTGGCGCGCGCCAGGTCCGCCGGGGCGCCGGCTTCATCCAGCAAGGGCGTGATGCTGTCGGCGATCTGCCCGGTGAAGGCCACTTCCACGAAGATCAGCGGCTCGTCCGGCAGGCGCGGATGGAAAAAGCCATAACAGCGGCGGTCCGAATCAAGCCGGTTCTTCACGTCGGCCCAGCTCTTGATGTCGTGCACCGCCTCGTACCGGATGAGTTTTTCGATCAGCGACGCGGGCGAGTCCCAGCTGATGCGGCGCAACTCCAGAAAGCCGACATCAAACCAGGTGGAGAACATGTACTCCATCTCCACGTCCAGCGCCATCAGGCGCCGGTCGGCCTTGAGGTGCGACTGCATCTCGGCGCGCAGGTCCACCAGGAAGCGGATGCCCTGCGGATTGACGCTGAAGCGCTGCAGCAGGCGCCGACGCGGCGACACGGTGGCGCGGCGGTACAGCACCTCGGCGGCAGCCTCGTCGGGCGTGCCCACGGCGGCGGCGTACTGCGCCTGCGCCTTCCTGACCTTCTCCGGGTCGGCCACGAACTGCTCGCTCATCAGCAGCCACATGTCGCGCCGCTGCTCGGGCGTGGCCTGGGCATACCAGCCGGCGACCCCCAGGGCGCGCCGGCCGCCCTCGACCTCGCTGACGCGCGGGTCAACAATGGCCTTGAGCTCTTCCAGGGTGCGCCGCAGCACCCGCGGCGACAGGGCTTCTTCCTTGTGGCGCAGTGTCGCCGCGAGCCTTTCCCGGGTGGAGCGCGCCCCGCCGGCGCCCGACGCCGTCGCCAGCAGTCCATTTTCAATAGCAGGAAAAGACCCATTGACGCTGGGATGATCGGCATTGGGTGTCTTTTTTCCCTCCGGAAGCAGGCGGGAGACGTTGCGGCTGATCCAGGTGGACGTGTTCATCAGGGGGCCTTCGAGGGGATGAGCGTTGCGGGCGCGTCAGGGGCCGGCGTGCGTCAGGCCAGCAAGCGGGCGCTTCGGGCCCGGGCGAGTTCGCGCAAGGCCACGCGCTGGCGTGTCAGGTGGGTGCGCATGGCGGCCTCCGCGCCCTCGGCATCACGCGCCCTGAGCGCGGCAAACACCGCCAGGTGCTCGGCCAGGCTTTGCGCCAGCCGGCCGGGCGCGTGCAATTGCTGCAGCCGCGCCAGCTTGAGAATCTTGCGCAGGTCGCTGATGACCATGGCCAGCCAGCGGTTGCCGGCCAGCGTGATGATGGCTTCATGGATCGCCAGGTTGACCGCGTAGTACTCGGCGATCCGGCCGGCCTGCGCGTGAGCTTGCAGGCGTTCGTGCAGGGTTTCCAGCGCCAGCAGGTCGGCGTCGCTCGCGTTGCATGCCGCCTCATGGGCGCAACGCCCTTCCAGCAAGGCAATGACGGGAAAGATCTCGTCCAGATCCTGCTCCGTGACCTGGTTGACGAAACAGCCCCGCCGCGGCTCATGGCGCACCAACCCTTCGACCGCCAACACCTTGAGCGCCTCACGCAGGGGCGTGCGGGAGATTGCCAGACGTTCGCACAACATCGCCTCGTCGATGAATCCACCAGGGGCCAGTTCCCCTTCGAAAATCAGCGCCCGCAGGCGGGCCGCGACTTCGTCATGCAGCGAATGGTTCACCCCGCGCAGGGCAGCTACGGACGGTGGGGACACGGGCGCGGCGGACGGCATCAGCGGGACGCAGGCTGGAGGTGCGGGAGATCCACGCCGCGCCGGATCGGGCACTGGAAGGCGTGCCACACGGCGGGGCGCAACGCGGTGCCCCTGAGGCTGGACGGATCGCCCGGCTTGCCTCGCCGGGCTGGGCTTGTGGAACGGCTTTTGGCGACCATTGACAATTTTCGATAATTATGCGTAATTATGACGAACCGGATCCCCTCACCGCACGCGATTCGACCCCGAGGAAACCCTTGACGCCGTGTAAAGCCGGTTTGCGGTTTTGCCGGGTTTGTGGAATCCTTGTGCACCCGATCAGGAACGGGCAGGCGGCCGGCGCATCCGGGCTCGTGACGCTGCTGCCCGCTTGCCGGGACACCCCACGGAGAAAAACATGGTCCAGACCGTCAAGCGCCGCAGCACCGGCAGGCCCGCCAAAGCGGCGGCAAACACCGCAACCGGCGAGCCCGCGGCCGCCATCGTGAAAGCCTCCAGCGCAAGGATGGTGCAGTCGGTGGCCCGGCAACTGCAGGCCTGGACGGGCTCCCTCCTCGGTAGCGTGGGCACCGCCACCGACGTGGCCATGACCCTCGCCGAGTCACGGGTGCAAAAGCCCGGGCCGAAGGCGGCGGTGGCAAAGGCCGCCGCCCTGCTGCGCGACCTGCGGCAGGCCGCCGGCCTGACGGTGGACGACCTGGGACGTGCGCTCGAACTCGACGACCCCTCCTTCATGGGCCTGGTCGAAAGCGGCAAGGTCGGTCTGCCCTTCGACCTGATCCTGCGACTGGCGTCGGTGCTCGGGCGCAACGATCCGGTTGGCTTCATCCTGCAGATGACGCGCTCGTACAACCCCAGGACCTGGCAGACCCTGGAGGCGCTGGGCGTGGGCAAGTTGCTGGTCCAGGCCGGTCGTGAGCGCGAATTTGCCAACATCTACCGCAGCAACGACGCGGCGCGCGACTTGTCCGACAAGGACTTCGCCGCGGCGCTGGGTTTTGCCGACGCCGCCTTCAGGACGGCGCTGGAATTCCAGGCCAGCCAGGCCCGCGCAAGAAAGCCGAAGGAGGGATCCGCTGCCACGAAAACCACCGCTGCCGCCGCGACTGGCGCGCGGGGCCGTCAGGGTCGGGCGGCCAGATAATCCTGTATGGATAGCAAACTATGACCGTTTCACGCTGGGTTAAGGCCGAAAAAGTTTGAAATGTTCAGGCTGAAAGCCTTTTTGGCGCCTGCTGGCCGGCCCACCACCACAGACCGGCCCCACCCAGAATCATCGGCACGCACAGCCACTGACCCATGCTCATGCCCAGTGACAGGATACCCAGATGGGCGTCTGGTTCGCGGAAAAACTCGGCGATGAAGCGGAAGATGCCGTAGCCCACCAGAAACACGCCGCTCACCTGTCCAGTCTGGCGCGGCTTGCGCGCGTACAGCCACAGCAGCACGAACAGCAGCAAACCCTCCATCAGGAACTGATACACCTGCGACGGGTGCCGCGGCGCGCTGCCGGCCCCCCGAAACACCATGCCCCAGGGCAATGACGGGTCCGCGACGCGACCCCAGAGTTCGCCATTGATGAAGTTGCCCAGCCGCCCCGCCGCCAGGCCCGTCGGCACGCAAGGCGCGACAAAGTCCATGACCTGCAGCCAGGGCCGGTGGCGCGAGCGGGCAAACCAGGCCATCGCCGCCAACACACCCAGCAAGCCGCCGTGAAAACTCATGCCGCCCTGCCAGACGTAGAAGATTTCCAGCGGATGCGAGGCGTAATAGCCGGGTTTGTAGAACAGGCAGTAGCCCAGTCGCCCGCCGATCACCACGCCCATCACACCCAGAA
>JAABRA010000164.1 GCA_011391155.1 Burkholderiales bacterium | reverse complement strand
CGGCACCTACCGCCTGTTCGAACGCGTCCGCCGCCGTTCCGCCGGACTGGATTTCAGCTGGGTGGACCTGAGCGATCCCGGCGCCTTCGAAGCGGCCATCCGGCCCGAGACCAAGCTGGTGTGGATCGAAACCCCGACCAATCCGCTGCTGAAGATCGTCGACATCGCCGCCATCGCCGCCATTGCCCGGAAGCACGGCCTGGTCGTGGTGGTGGACAACACCTTCAGCTCCCCGATCCTGCAGCGTCCGCTGGAAATGGGTGCGCACCTGGTGATGCATTCGGCCACCAAGTACCTCAACGGCCACTCCGACATCGTCGGGGGCATGGTGGTGGTGGGTGAAGACGCCGACCTCGCTGAACAGATGGCCTTCCTGCAGAACGCGGTGGGCGGCATCCAGGGCCCGTTCGACAGTTTCCTGGCGCTGCGTGGCCTCAAGACCTTGCACCTGCGCATGAAGGCGCACTGCGAGAACGCCATGGAGCTGGCCAGCTGGCTGGACCGGCATCCGTCCATCGAAAAAGTGATCTACCCCGGCCTGGCCTCGCATCCCCAGCACGAGCTGGCCAAGCGCCAGATGCAGGGTTTTGGCGGCATGGTCTCGATCTACGTGAAGGGCGGGCTGGACGGTGCGCGCCGCATGATGGAGCGCTGCCATCTGTTCGCGCTGGCCGAATCGCTGGGCGGCGTCGAAAGCCTGGTCAACCACCCGGCCATCATGACCCACGCCTCGGTGCCGGCTGAACGCCGCGCCGCGCTGGGCATCACCGACAACCTGGTGCGACTGAGCGTGGGCGTGGAGGACGTGGAAGACCTTCGCAACGAGTTGGCCGAGAGCCTTTCGTGACCCCGAAGCCGTCACTGCTCCATCGCCTCTCGCGTCCCTTCGCTGCCTTGGTTGACCATCGATCGCTGACGGTGGAGCTGGCGCGCCGCGACATCCTGGGCCGCTACCGCGGCGCCAGCTTCGGCCTGCTGTGGTCGCTGATCAGCCCGTTCATGATGCTGATGATCTATACCTTCGCCTTCGGCACCGTGATGGGCGGTCGCTGGCCCCAGGTCGAAGCCGGCGACACCAGTTTCGCGATCATCCTGTTCGCCGCCCTGATGGTGCACGGCTTCTTCTCGGAATGCCTGGTCAAGTCACCCAGCCTGGTGACGGCGAACCCGAACTTCGTCAAGCGCGTCATCTTCCCGATCGACATCCTGCCGTGGCCGCTGGTGATGTCGGCGCTGTTCCACACCGGCACCACGCTGGCGGTGTTCCTGGCGCTGCGGCTGGTGATGGACGGGCAGGTGGCGTGGACGACGGTGTTCTTCCCGCTGGTGATGCTGCCGCTTGTGATGCTGTGCCTGGCGATGTCGTGGTTCCTGGCGGCGCTGGGCGTGTACCTGCGCGACATCAACCAGGTGACGCCCCTGCTTTCACTGGCCATGCTGTTCCTGTCCACGGCGATGATGCCGCTGTCTTCGGTGCCCGAGTCGTACCGCTGGGTGTTCATGCTCAACCCGCTGTCGTTCATCATCGACCAGGCGCGCGCCGTGCTGCTGTGGGGCGACCTGCCGGACTGGCAAGGGCTGGGCATCTACCTGCTGGTGGCGATGGTGCTGCTGTACGCCGCGCGCTATTTTTTCGCGACCACGCGCCGGGGCTTCGCCGATGTCCTCTGAGCCCACGCTGATGCCGGCTGGCGATACGGCCATGATCCGGGTGGATCATGTTTCGAAGTCGTTTCCGGTCTACGCCAAGCCGCACCACCGGCTGATGCAGATGTTGCTGCCGTCGTCGGAACGGCGCTGGTACCGGGAGTTCCACGCGCTGTCGGGCATTGATTTCCGCGTTCCGCGCGGCCAGACCGTCGGCATCGTCGGCCGCAATGGTTCGGGCAAGTCCACGCTGCTGCAGATCATCTGCGGCACGCTTTCGCCCAGCACCGGCGACGTGCGCGTCCAGGGCAGGGTGGCCGCGCTGCTGGAGCTGGGCGCCGGATTCGCGCCGGACTTCACCGGCCGGGAGAACGTCTACCTCAATGCCACGGTGTTGGGACTGACCAGGGCGGAGGTGGACGCGTGTTTCGACGACATCGCGGCCTTCGCCGACATCGGTGAATTCATCGAGCAGCCGGTGAAGACCTACTCCAGCGGCATGTACGTGCGCCTGGCGTTCGCGGTGGCGATCCACGTCAAGCCCGACGTCCTGGTGATCGACGAGGCGCTGGCGGTGGGCGACGAGGCCTTCCAGCGCAAGTGCTTCGCGCGCATCGAGGCCATTCGCGCCGCCGGTGCCACGGTGCTGTTCGTTTCGCATTCCGCCGGCACGGTGATCGACCTGTGCGACCGCGCGATCCTGATCGACGGCGGCGAGCTGATCGCCGATGGCCCCCCCAAGCACGTGGTCGGCCTTTACCAGAAACTGCTTTACACGCCGGCGGACCGCGCGCGCGAAGTCCGCGAGCAGATCCGCGGCAGCCTCGGGACCCCGCTGGCGGGCGAGGGCAGGCCGAAGGCGGCCGTCGACGCGTCTTCTCCCGCCGCGCCCGCGCCAGGCAGCCCGGGCCCCGAGCCCTACCTCGACGAGTCCATGCGGCCCAGCAGCACCCTGGCCTACGAGCGCCGTGGCGCCCGGATCGAGCACGCGCAGCTGTGCACGCTGGCGGGCCAGCCGGTGAACGTGCTGGTGGCGGGGCGCGAGTATGTCTACGGCTACAGCGTCGCCTTCGAAGGCGCGGCGGCAGGGGTGCGCATGGGCATGATGATGCGTACCCTCACAGGAGTGGAAGTGTGCGGCGCGGCCACGTCCACGCCCGAGAACGCCCTGGTGGCGGTTGCGGCGGGTGAGCGTATCGACGTTGAATTCAGGTTCCGCTGCATGCTGGCACCCGGCACTTATTTCCTCAATGCCGGGGTGCTGGGAAGGCTGGCCGAGGGCGAAACCTACCTCGACCGGCGGATCGATGTCGCCATGTTCCGCGTGATGCCCGATGCCCAGCGCCTTGGCACAGGGCTGGTGGACATGGACGTCACCGCGCATGTCCGTCATTCCTGATGGGGTCGCAGGCACGATGAAACCAAACAGCTTTGGCATCCTGGTGGCGGGCATGCACCGCAGCGGCACCTCGG
>JAABRA010000163.1 GCA_011391155.1 Burkholderiales bacterium | reverse complement strand
AGTTGTACCGTCGGCGTTCAGCGGTGGCCGGAAGTGGTCCCCTGAAACAACGAGTTGGACCATCGCACGCGCCAAACGCCCAGCATCAGCGCCGTCAGCTGCATGCTGTTGTTAGCTGGCCATCGTGTTTAGCGTGGCGCAAGATAAATGGGTATGCGGCGTCCTTGGTCCGATGGATGGCTCCTTTGAATCGAGAGCGTGGATCAAGACCTAGTCAGCGCCATGTTCCCCGGGTGCGCGGCAAGCCGGCTGCCTTACTCTTACTGGTAGTTGCCGGGCTTGTCGAGCTCCGAGGCAAGGCTTTCGCGCGACAAGAACTGACTGCGATCAAAGACCTGTCCGAAGCCGGCCAGTTCCCTCGCGTTGCCGGGTAACGGCGCTGTCCCGAGTACGAAATCCGCCAACTGGGCGCGGCTCGCCGCAACATGAACGGGCCCCGCCGTTTCGGCCGTCGAGATCGCCAGCACGCCGTTGCGCAACTGCACCCGGTGGATTGCAGGATCACCCTCGACCGCCAGCGTGAAGACCATGCGCTTGTCCCCGGCCTTCACCGGGTCGACCAGATAGCGCAGATAGTCCAGCACCGATGCAACCGGCGCCGCCGTCAACTTCGCTTTCTGGGGCGTGCCCAGAACCCGCCGGAGCAGGTCGACGGTGACCGGTTGGCCCATCGCCAGCATGCGGCCTTCCAGCTGCAGCGCCTCGGTGATGTAGAACCCGCGCGCGTTGGCCGCGGTCGTGCGCTGCCCCATCGCGCGGGCGGCAACGATCCGTGCCTTGCGCGCCGCCGCGTCGGTCGGATCGATGACCAGCAACAGCGAGGTCAACTTGAGGCCCCAGCGCCAGTTGTCGATCCCGCCGGCCGCCACCGCCTTTGCCGCCGCCTGGCGTGCTGCCGCAGGGCCGCCCATTGCCTTCACCAGCCGAACGGCCTCGTCGCGTTCAGACAGCGGGTTGATGTCATAGACATCACTGCCGAACCAGCCGCGCTGGTTGTTCCAGATCGCCCGGACATGGCTTTCGACCTGGCCGTAAAGTTCAGCACCGTCGCGCAACGACGGCGACATGGTGATGGCCTCGGCAGCCTGGCGCGCATCGAGGCCACGGGCGGCCAGCCGGATCGTCTGGTCATGCATCTGCTGCAGCTGATCGACGCTGCGTTCGATCGCGGCCTGCACCTCGGCGCGCCCCTTGACCGGCGCATTGTGAATGTCCAGCAACAGCTCGGCATCCTTGGTCTGCAGCCAGCGCGCGTCTTTGACAATCACCATCGGGTCACGGAACCTGCCACCGCGCAGCGTGAAGACATTGAAGATGACGGGCGTCACCGTGAAATTGGTGACGAGCAGTTTGCGCTTGGGAAACCAGAAGCCGACACTGTCGGTCGCATCGGTGCGTAGCGGGGCCACCTCGATGTCCTCGCCGGCAATCGTCAGCCTGATCACCTGGCCGTCGGGGAACAGCTTTTCGGGGGGCTGATAGCTGTTCTCGCCACCGAGCTTTTCCGGGCCGAAGCCCAGCACGTTGGGAAAGGCATCGGGGCCGGTGCGCGGATGCAGGATGCCGAACTGCGCGATCGCCCGTGACTGCGCCACGCCGATGAACGGCGACAGGCCGGCCTCCGCCTCCCGGTTGGCATCGAGCCGCTCATGGCCCCAAAGCTCTGCTCCCGGGTCGCGCCAGGCGGCGATGCCATTGGCATAGTGCCAATGTGTGAGCAGGATCGCCGCGACCTTGACGCGGCGGCCCAGTGTCTTTTCCAGCATTGCCCGCATTTCTGCGGCCGCTGTGGTCGTGTCACCGGTGTCGATGATGATCCAGCCGCCCGGCGCATCAATCGCGTAGCTGATGCCGATGCCCCACCCGGCGAGTGAATAGACGCCGGGCGCAAGCTCCTTGACCGCTTTCACCTCGACGCCCATGCGCTGGTTGACCATCATGGCCTCGGCCGTCGTCACCGCGCCGTTGGGGCCGGTGGCCGTCTGGTCGCGCAGCGACTGGCTGCGCCAGGAAGACACTGTCAGCGCCGCAGGGTTCTGGGCGGCTGCGTCCTGGGCACGGACGCCGGCTCCAGTCGCAAGCAATAGAGCCCCGATCAGGGGCAACACTTGCCATAAAGTTCTCGGCACTGTTCTCATGACATCGTCCTTGGGTTGATGGACATGGAGGTTGGCCAGCCAGCGTGATGTCCAGGGCAACCCAACGTGCTCTGCAAGATGGGATCTGCTCGACAAGATGGCCATCAATTTCTCCTGAAAGTGACTTGCAGCCTCATTTGCGCTGTTTTCCAAGCCTGTTAAACGAATCTCGATATTCTGGCAGGACTGACGGCCACCTCCGGTGCTCAGGGTCGAATCAAGGATCAAGCTGGCCAGGCGTGCCCAACGACCGCTCCGCTGCAGAAGCGACAGCCGAGGCCGTTTCCTGCTCGCTGTACTCCGCTGCCATCAAGCGCCGCGCCATGAAAAAAGCCCCGGCTGCGAAGGCAGACAGGGCCTCAAAAAGATCCTCTATCAATAGCTGACAATGACCATTCGACGCTGGGATAAGCCTGTTTTTTCTTGAATTTTCATCCCAAACCGGCTTTTGACCCGGCGCGCGCCATTCAGCCGGCCGTTTGGCCGCCGGCTGCAATGGAAGACGGCTGTGAAACTCAGGCCAGCAGCGCGTTGACGCGCCTGACGTAGGCGGCCGGGTCTTCCGGCAGCCCGCCTTCGGCGATCAGCGCCTGGTCAAACAGGATATGCGCCAGGTCATGGAAGTGCACGCTGCCGTCGAGCTTCTTCACCAGCGCATGCTCGGCGTTGACCTCCAGCACCGGCTTGACCTCCGGCGCGGCCTGGCCGGCCTGCTTGAGCATGCGCGCGAGCTGCATGCTCATGCCGGCGTCCTGCACCACCAGACAGGCGGGGCTGTCCACCAGGCGGGTGGTCAGGCGCACGTCTTCGGCCTTGTCCTTGAGCGCTTCCTTGAGCTTGGCCAGCAGCGGCTTGAGCGCTTCGGCGGCCTCTTCGGCGGCCTTCTTCTCGGTCTCGTCCTGCAGCTTGCCCAGGTCGACCGCGCCCTTGGCGACGGACTGCATCGGCGTGCCGTCGAACTCGTTGAGGAAGTTCAGCGCCCACTCGTCCAC
>JAABRA010000162.1 GCA_011391155.1 Burkholderiales bacterium | reverse complement strand
GTCGTCGGCTGGTTCCAGGGCCGCATGGAATGGGGCCCGCGCGCCCTGGGCAACCGCAGCATCGTCGGCGACCCGCGCCGCGCCGACATGAAAGACATCCTGAACCTGAAGATCAAGCGCCCCTGTCCTTTCTTCCCTTTCCTTCCGCCCCTTCGCCCCCTCCGTGCTGCAAAGCGCCGTGGGCGAGTGGTTCGAGCAGGACGGCGACGTGCCTTTCATGATGCAGGTCTACCAGATCCGCGAAGCCAAGCGCCCCCTGATCCCCGCAGTAGCCCACGTCGACGGCTCCGGCCGTTTGCAGACGGTGTATGCGCACACCAACCCCCGTTACCACGCGCTGATCAGCGCCTTTTTCGAACAGACTGGTGTGCCGATGGTCCTGAATACCAGCTTCAACGAGAACGAACCGGTGGTCTGCACCCCGGCCGAGGCGCTGGACTGCTTTTTGCGCACCAAGATGGATGTGCTGGTGATGGGGGACTGGGTGGTGCGGCGGGGGTAGAACTTGGGGCCGCGCCGGTTGTCATTGCGAATGTCGCGCCGCCGCACTACTCGCAACGATCGGTAAATTATTGCACCTGGTGCTATAAATCGCTAAGATCACCCGATGAAAAGAGTGTTCAAGATCCGGACCTTTGACCGGTGGGCGCGCAAGATTTTGAGCGATGCCCTGTTGTGTCAGGCGGCGGTCGAGATTGAGCAAGGGCTCTTTGAAGCGGATCTGGGGGTGGTGTGTGCAAGAAGCGTGTTCCCTTGCCCGGGCAGGGCAAGAGCGGCTCAACCCGTACGCTGGTGGCCAAGAGGCATAAGAACGCGATTTTCTTTCTGGCTGGGCGCGAGAAAATGAGCCAGGCGCTGATTTTTCAGACAAGGAAGTAGACGCCGCAAAGATCATCGCCAAAGGTCTGGAGGGTGCGGGCGCAAAGAAACTGGACGAGCTGGTTGCCGCCGAAATTTTGAAGGAGATTTGCAATGGCAAATAAGAAGTCGACCGACCAGGACCGCGTTCTGGATGAAATGATGGAGATGGCGCAGGCCCTGCAAGGGCACGGCCTGATCTCCCGGCACGACATGGCCAGGATGAAACTCATCTGCCAGAAGCCACCCGCATACACGTCTGAGAACGTGACCTTTATCCGTGTGGAAAAAGCCAGGGTCAGTCAATCAGTGCTGGCGTCCATCTTGAATGTCAGCGTTTCGGCGGTTCAAAAGTGGGAGTCGCCCAGTTCGGGTAAACACCCCAGCGGCGCGGCAGCCAAGTTGCTGCAGTTGATTGAGAAAAAAGGCCTTGAGGCGATCGTTGCCTGAAACCTGGGAAGAAATAATTGGGGTCGGATTCCAACTTTCTGAACAAATTTGGCCATTTCCCAGCGTGAAATGGTCATAGTGAGCTATGAAGTTTGATATGTCATTGCGAGCGAAGCGCGGCAATCCATCCCCCGAGGTTCATGGATTGCCACGGCCTGCGGCCTTGTTGTGACGGTGGGGTGGCGCAACCCGGAGGCTTCGGGCTCCGTGGACAAATCCGTGCCGGCCGTGCTGGGTTGTCTGTCAACCTTTCAGCAGCCGCTTTATCAAAAGCGTCGGAAAGTCCTGCCGATGACCCGCGACAAGATACACATAGGTGTCGTTGACCATCCGTCGGTAGACCAGCTTGTGGTGCGAGGTGTAGACGTTCTGATAGTCCAGAATGCCAACCGAGGCCAGTGCCTGGACGGGTGTGCCGTTGAAAAGGCCAGAGTCGACTTTTGTCAGCTTGTCGAAAATCTCGTCTTCAGCTTTCAGCCAGGACGTTTCGCCCCACTTTTCAAGCATGTACTCCTGCAGCCTTAGCAAGTCATCCTGCGCATCGGGAAGGATGATGACGGCCATTATTTGCGGCTCTGACGGGCAGCCAGCAGCTGCGCCCGTGAATCAGCAGCGGAAATGCCTTTGCCTTGCAAGCGGTCTTTTTCACCCAGGGCGATGATTTTCAGAGCCGCGATCAGCGCTTGCTTTTCCTGAAACTGCTCGACGCTTTCAATGACCATGCTGGCTTCCCCATTTTGGGTAATGAAGAACGGATTGCCGTTCAACGCCAGGTCTTCGGAAATCTGGGCCGCGTGGCTTTTTAAGTAGGAAATGGACTTGATATTGGCAATGGACTGCATGTTGACCTCGGAGCAATGTTGGGTCTGAATTTAGTGTCGAATTTAGTTGTCGTCAAGCGTTGCGTGGAAAGTTGGTTGCCGTGGATGCATCCAGGCCGCCGCATGACGTTCCAGGGGCGGTTGATGCGGCTCCTGAAGCGGTACCGGTTTGGGTGGTCGGTTGCGCGGCCGGGAAAATGGTGGTTATCATTGATGACTACCCATCCGCAGGAGAATCATCATGGACACCGCTCGTTTATTCATGTCCGGCCGCAGTCAGGCGGTCCGGTTGCCCAAGGAATACCGTTTCGAGGGCGCCGAGGTCGTCGTGAGGCATTTTGGCAACGGGGTCTTGCTGCTGCCGGTCAACGAACCCTGGGCCATGCTGGAAGCGGCGCTGGAGGCGTTCGAGCCAGGCTTTCAGATCATCCGTGAACAGCCGGTGGCGCAGCTCCGCGAGGAATTGCTGCCGTGATCAGGTATGTGCTGGACACCAACATTTGCATCTATGTGATCAATGCGCGGCCTTCCGGGGTATTGGCGCGCTTCCGGCAGCAACGCCTGGGCGAGATAGGCGTTTCCAGCGTCACCGCAGCGGAACTGGCTTTTGGCGTGGCAAAGGGTGGGTCTGCGCGCAATCGCCAGGCGCTGGAAATGTTCCTGGCGCCACTGGAGGTACTGCCTTTCGATGCCGCTGCCATCTGGCATTACGCTGACTTGCGCGCGGGGCTGGAGAGGCAGGGGCAGCCCATCGGCGCGCTTGACACGATGATCGCAGCCCACTGCCTCGCGTTGAATGCCGTTCTGGTCACCAACAACACCCGCGAATTCGCCCGGGTGCCTGGGCTGCGGCTGGAGGACTGGGTGGATCAGGGGTAAATCGGGGCTAAATCCAATTTTTCAGTTAAATTGGCACTATCCCATCGTGGAATGGTCACATTTAGCTATGAAGTTTGATATGTCCTTGCGAGCCCCCGATCAAGCCGGGGGCAAGCAACCGCGCGG
>JAABRA010000161.1 GCA_011391155.1 Burkholderiales bacterium | reverse complement strand
TGGCGCGATCGATCACCGGCTTGAGCATTTGCTGAGCGCGCCGCCGGGCCAGTTCGATCATCATTGCGGGGTTGATCTGGCTCAATCCGACGCCAAAGCCGCCGCGTATGCTGGGTACTTCAGAAGGAGGACCGGCGTCAATGCCGCGAATGGCTGGTTCATCGTGCAACATCATTCGTGGTCGCTCCCGGTCGGTCCCTGATTCGATAGCAGTCGAAGGAAAAGGTGAAACCATGACGCACACTTCCCTCAAACTTGCCGCCGTGTTCGCCATCACGCTTGCTGCCCTCGTGACGGTGATGGCGCCTCCGGTCGCATGGGCTCAAGCCAGCGGAATGTCGGCAAAGCCGCTTCTTCGCACAAGCCTGAGCGACGACACCTCGAAGGACACCGTCATGCTGGCGGTTGAGATCGCTGCGGGCGGCACCACCGGACGCCATTTCCATCATGGCGATGAATATGCGTTTGTCCTGCAGGGCACCCTTGAACTGGTTGCCGAGGGACGCGAAACCCGACGAATCACGGCAGGTGATGCCTTCCATAACCCGCGCGGATTGATCCATGAGGCGAAGAACGCAGGCGACACGCCGGTCCGTCTGCACATCGTCTTCGTGGTTGACAAGGGCAAGCCCATCATCGAGCCTGTCGCCAAGCGAGTAGGCCATTCGGCGAGGGTCGCAGTAGCTACGCGCAATCATGGCGGCAATGGCCTCGACCTCGCAACCAGGTCACCCCGGAACACGCCGACGATGAAGGCGCTCTGGCGCAGCGCCGGGAGTGATTGACCCCTGGCCGCGTTGACGGCCTGAAGCGGTCCGGCGCACACTCCGGGCCAACCAATTTTTCAGGAGATGGATGATGCAAAACGCTTTGACCGGCAAGCGGGTGCTCATCACCCAGGCCAACGAGTTCATGGGCCCGGTGCTGTGTGAAGTGTTTGCCGAGCAGGGGGCCGAGGTGGTGGCCAGCACGGGTGACCTGAGCGAGCCCGGCGCGGCCCGGCGGGTGGTGTTGGAGGCCGGGCCCATCGACGTGCTGGTGGCCAATCTGGCCATCCGGGCACCCACGACGGCGGCGGTGGAGGTGAGCGAGGCCGAATGGCGCGCCGTGTTTGCCGCGCTGGTGGACCCGCTGCCGCATCTGGTCGGGGCTGCCGCCCCGGCCATGATCCAGCGGCGCGCGGGCAAGATCCTGGTGATGGGCAGCGCCTCGGCCCTGCGCGGGATGAAACGCGCCTCCACCTACAGCGCGGCACGGGGCGCGCAGCTGGCTTACGCGCAGGCGGTGGGCGTGGAGCTGGCCCCTCACAATGTCCAGCTCAATGCCATTGCCCAGAACTTCGTGGACAACCCCACCTACTTTCCGCCCGAGGTGCAGGCCAACCCGCGCTTCCAGGATCGGCTGGCCCGCGAGGTGCCCTTGGGCCGGCTGGTGGCGGCGCGTGAAGACGCCCAGTTCGCCGCTTATCTGTGCAGCAGCGCGGCCGACTGCTTTGTGGGGCAGGTGTTTCCCGTGTGTGGGGGCTGGGTCGCCCGGTAAGCGCGCCCAGCCGTCGGGACCTTCGTCATTTGACCATCACCAGCTTGCCCATCACGCCGCGTGAGCCCATGTGGGGGAAGGCGCCTTTCAGCGCGCTTATGGGCAAGGCGCGGTCGATCACGGGCTTGGCCAAGCCCCGCGCGTACCGCGGGGCCATCTCCATCATCATGGAGGCGTTTCGGAGCCAAAATCAGAACAAAAAGGGCCATATCCCAGCGTGGAATGGTCGTTGTGCGCTATGGAGACGATAGCGTCAAAAGCGCAGCTTAAGGCAGACGACGACCTGTCTTTCAAACCGCCGCCAGCGCATCCAGCGGGCTGGCCGTGCCGCCGGCCGCCACCTTGAGCACGTGGGTGTAGATCATGGTGGTGCTGACGTCCGAATGCCCGAGCAATTCCTGCACCGTGCGGATGTCGGTACCGGCCTGCAGCAAATGCGTGGCAAATGAGTGGCGCAAGGTGTGCGGTGTGGCTGGCTTCAAAATCAACGCCGATTGCACCGCTTGCTTGAAGGCACGTTGAAACGTCTGGTCATAGGCATGATGCCTGCGCACTGTCTTGCTGCGCGGGTCCGTCGAGACCGCAGCCTGCGCAAACACCCAGTGCCAGCTCCAGGTTTGCCCCGCCTTGGGGTATTTGGCATCAAGGGCATACGGCATTTCCACGCCCGGCAAGCCGGCAGCGCGGTCTTGCGCCCACAAGGCATGACTTTGGGCAAACTGGTCTTTAAGCGCTGGCACCAAGCTTTGCGGCAACATCACCACCCGATCCTTGCCGCCCTTGCCATCGCGCACGATGATCACCTTGCGGTCAAAGTCCACATCTTTGATCCGCAGGCGCAAGCCTTCCATCAAGCGCATGCCGCAGCCATAAAGCAGCGAGGCCAGCAGTTTGTGTTGCCCATCGAGTTTGCCCAGCACTGCCTGAACCTCGGCACGTGTCAACACCACCGGGATGCGTTTTTTCGGCACGGGTCGCGCCAAGTCATCCATCCATGGCACCTCAACACCCAGCACTTTTTGATACAGAAAAAGTAAAGCACTCAAGGCCTGGCGATGGGTTGAAACGGACACCTTGCGCTGGGTGGCCAGATAAGTCAAAAACGCTTCAATCTCGGCTTGGCCCATGTCGCGCGGATGCTTCAGGCCATGAAACCGGATGAAGTTCCTGACCCAGTACACATAAGCCTCTTCGGTTCTGAGGCTATAGTGAAGGTAGCGAATCTGCTCACGTAACTGATCCAGCAGCCGGGTTGACTTGAAAACCGGCATGCTGGTTTTTCTGGAGTTGTTATGACTGTTCATCCATACAGTATATCGATTGAAAGCCATATCGCAAGCGGGTTTGCGCGGGTGTTGCGGGGCCATGTTAGGGCGTCAACCCCGATGTTAGGGAGACACGGGCGTGTCTCCCTATATTGAGTTAAACATGAAAGTCCCATGCCCCTGCTGCCGATCACTCACGCTTGATAAACGAGCGGACGATGAGATTTGTAAGATCTGCTTCTGGCATGACGATGGCCAGGACGACGATGAAGCAGAGCTGGTGTGGGGAGGGCCGAATGGTTCTTTGAGTCTCACCCAGGCGCGGGCCAACTACAAG
>JAABRA010000160.1 GCA_011391155.1 Burkholderiales bacterium | reverse complement strand
GCCGATCGATGACAGCGGATTGCCCCAGGTGGCACCCCGGTGGTAAAAAAGTTGCCAGCGGTCGATGCCGATGAGCGCCAGGGCGGTGTCGTTGTTGCCCGCGCCGTCGCGCTGCTGTTCACCGAGTCCCCACTGCGAGGCCCGTTCCCAGGCTTGCGCGAGTTCGTCGCGGCGGCGCAGCGGCGGCGATTGCCAGCGCATCCATTGCGGGCCGCCAGTGCCGCCGGCGGCCGGTTCCTTGCGCGTCCAGGCGACGACGCGAATGCCCGGACTCTGCAGCGCGTTTTCGGTGCTGTCGCGCCGGGTCAGCCGCAGCACGCGGCCGTCAAAATCCAGCGCACCCAGTTCGCCGGTTTCGACCAGGGCGTCCAGATCGGCGCCCCACTGACCCAGTGCCGCCTGCAGCCGCAGGACCTCGTCGGCGCGCTGCTGGGTGATTTCCTGGGCGCGGTTCATGCCATCGAGCGAGCGCCAGCTGAGCAGGGCCAGCAAGCCCATCACCGCCAGCGCCACCAGCAGCTCGATCAGCGTGAAGCCGCACTGATGGTGTCGCGGCGACCCGCGCAGCGACCACATCAGAACCGTCCCATCACCGTAGACAGGGTGAGCAGCCGTGCGTTCACCCCTTGCACCGGCCCCTCGATCACGGCGTCGACGCGCCGGAAGTTGGGGTTCGGCGTCGGCAACACGGCCAGCCGCACCTGCAGCTGCCGCCCCGCCTGATCGCAAGTGCTCGTGCTCTCGCCCACGCCCGGCAGCTGGCGGTTCAGGCGCAGCTTCGTCAATTCGTTTTCGGCGCAGAGCTGGGCCAGCCATTGATCGCTTTGTCGCTCAGCAGCTCGCGTGAGGGCGCCGGTGGCCTGCATGCCCGCGGCCAGCGTGATCGCCACCACCGCCAGCGCGACGAGGATTTCGATCAGGGTGAAACCCCGGGACCGGCGCCTGCCAAAGCGCGCGGTGGTCATGGCGAAGCGGCCTCGGGCAGCACGGCGAACGGCGAGAGCCCGTCGGTGCCCAGCGTCAGCTGGTGCTCGCCGTGCGCGAGCCGCAGGCGTTGCGCCGCGATCAGGGGCTCTGGACCCAGCACCAGACTGCTCGCCCCGCTGGGTTGGGCGATCTGCACACGGGTCTCCGGGTGCAGCCAGCTGCGTTCGTGCGCCAGAGAGGCCGGTGCCTGCGGCCGCGCCGGGGCGCCCAGGAATTCGAATCCCTCCGCTGTCGGGCGCCAGTACACCGGCACACCGCTGCTGCGCGACTGGGCGCGCGCCGATTCGAGCAGCGCCGACAGGCGCAGGGCTTCGGTCTCCAGCCGGTTGCCGTCGTTGTCGCGCAGCGTCAGGCTCACGCCGGCCGTGGCCAGCGCCACGATGGCCACAACGACCATCAGCTCCAGCAGGGTGAAGCCTCTCTGGGGCTGGCTGGTGAGCGCTTGGGCTGACAGCACCTCAACACTCCGGTGGTGAGTTGGCTGGATTCAGCAGGCCCCTGCGCGCTGCGTGCCTTTGCCCAGCAGGTGCCGAAGATCCGGCTCCGCCGGTCCAAGGGCACCGTCCCCCTGGGGGGAAGCCGCGCAGCGGCGCAGGGGGGAACCTGGTCACTGCCAGCTGCCGACGTCGGCGTCACGGCCTTCGCCACCCGGCTGGCCGTCGGCACCCAGCGACAGCACGTCGACTTCGCCGTGCACGCCGGGATTGAGGTACTGGTACGGGCGGTTCCAGGGGTCGCCCGGCAGCTTTTCGAGATACGGGCGCCAGTTGGGTGGCACCGGGTTGATCGTGGGCTTGGCGAGCAGGGCATTCAGGCCCTGCTCGCTCGTGGGGTAACGCTGGTTGTCGAGGCGGTACAGCTTGAGTGCCTGCATCAGGTTGTTCACGTCGGTCTTGGCCGCCGTGACGCGGGCGTCGTCGGCGCGATCGAGCACGTTGGGCACGATCAATGCGGCGAGCACGCCGATGATCACCAGCACCACCATCAGTTCGATGAGCGTGAAGCCGCGCTGCAGCGAACGGCGCCAAGTGCCTGGCAGAGGCGAGGTGGATGGGGACAGGGGGTGGTGTTTCAATGCGATCTCCCGGGAGCAGATGGCTGGGGCGTTGGCCGGTCTGAACGGCATCCAGCGGCAGGCACACCCACAGTGGGTCGTGACGGTCGGTCGATCATAATGCGGCCATGAACAAGCGGGCATTCTCCGGGCGCGTCTTCAACCCCGTGGCCAGCGCGGCAGCGGGCTGGACGGGCGGCCGTTTCTGGCCCGCACTGGCCGCCGGCTTGTTCTGGCTGGCAGCGGGCTTGAGTGCGGGGTACTGGGTGCTGCGTGCCTGGGGGCAGGGCCCGTTGACCCCGCTGGCCGCGCTGGCGGTATCGGCGCCCCAGGTCGACGTGGCTGCGGTGGCCCGGGCGCTGGGATCGCGTCCGCAACAGGGGACGACCGTGGCCGTGCTGCCGCCGCCCGTGACGCGTTACCGGTTGATCGGCCTGGCGGTCCAGCCGGGGCAGGGCGGTGCCGCCCTGATCGCCATCGACGACCAGCTGCCGCGCCCCGTTCGGGTGGGCGACGCCCTGGAGGAGGGGTTGGTGCTGCAGTCGGTGAACGGCCGTGAAGCCCGGCTGGGACCCCAGCGCACGGGACCCAGCACGGTGCAGCTGATCCTGCCGAAGGTCGAAGACTGAAACCCGGCGCTTCAATGCGTCAACAGACGCTGGGCCGCCTGAAGCAGGGGCCAGGCCAGCAAGCTGCCCACACCCTGGCCCATGCGCAGTTCCATGTCCAGCAGCGGCTGGGCCTGCAGGTGGATCAGCAGCAAGCGGTGGCCCGGGTCGGCTGACCGGTGGGCAAACACCAGGTAGTCTTCCACGGCAGGGACCAGACCGCGCGCCACCAGCGCGGCCGCTCCGGCCACAAACCCGTCCACCAGCACCACGCGCCGCTCGCTCGCGGCCTGCAGCATGGCGCCGGCCATCATGGCGATTTCAAATCCGCCCATGGCCGCCAGCGCGTCCAGCGGCTTGACCGCTTTGCGGTGCCGGCTGGCGGCGGCGAAGAGTTTTTCCAGCTTGTGCTTCAGTCGCGCTTCGTCCGGGCCAGCGCCGTGTCCACAGGCGTCGGCCAGTGGCACGCCGCACAGGCGCGACAGCAGCAGAGCAGCACAGGATGTGTT
>JAABRA010000159.1 GCA_011391155.1 Burkholderiales bacterium | reverse complement strand
ATGTCGGCGCGGATGCGCGCCTTCACGTCGTCCACATCGGTGAATCGGGTGTTGTTGAAGCTGTTGAGATACAGCTTGAACGACTTGCTCTCCACAATGTGCGTGCTCTCGCAGGGCACGATGATGTGCGCCAGCGCCACCTGCGGCTTGCCGCGCAGGTTCAGCCAGCCGAGCTCAAACGCCGTCCACAGGTCCGCGCCAAAGAATCGCGGCGAGCCAGTGACGCCGATCTCCGCACGGCTGGTCGCGCGCGGGAGCGGGAACAGCAGGCTCGGGTCGTACTGGTCCACATACGCCGACGCCTTGCCGAGCTGGGAGTGTTCCGGCAAATTCATACTGGCTTAGCGCTGGACTTGAGGTGCGGAAGCATCACGCGCAGCACTTCCGTCACCACGCCGGGCGGCAGGTCGTGACCCATGCCCTTGATGACTTCGAGGCGGGCATCGGGAATGCGGCGGGCGGTGTCCTTGCCGCAGGCCAGCGGCACCAGCGGGTCGGCCGCGCCGTGCACCACCAGCGTGGGGCACCGGATGCGGCACAGTTCAGCGGCGCGGGTGCCGTCGGCCACGATGGCGAGCATCTGGCGCAGGGTGCCTACGGGGCGAAAACTGCGCGTGACGCCAGCCAGGATGCGCGTGCGAAGTTCGGCCTCGCGCACCACGAAGTCCGGGCTGCCGATGACGGTGTAGAGCTTGACGTAGTGGTCCACCACGTCGTCGGGCGCATGGCTGGCAGGCTTGCTGAGCAACGCCCTGAGCACCCTGGGTTTGGCCCGGGGCAGGCCGCGAGCGCCACTGCTGCTCATGATGCTGGTCAGGCTGAGCACCCGCTTCGGCGCGGCGATGGCCACACGTTGCGCGATCATGCCGCCCATGCTCACGCCGACGATGTGCGCGCGCTCGATCTTCAGGGCATCGAGCACGCCCACCGCGTCGGCGGCCATGTCGGTGAGGGTGAACGGCGCTTTCGGGCTCAGGCCGAGGCGATGCTGCAGGCTGGCCCAGACCAGGTTGGGCACGCCCAGGTGATCGAAGTGCTGCGACAGGCCGATGTCCCGGTTGTCATGGCGGATCACGCGATAGCCGGCGTCGACCAGCCCCTGCACCAGCGCGGGCGGCCAGGCAATCAGCTGCATGCCCAGGCCCATGATCAGCAACACCGCCGGGCGGTCGTTCTGCGACCCGTCGGCGCCGGTGTCCTCGACTTCGATCTGGATGCCATTTGATATTATTTTCATAGCAGACTATGACCTTTTAACGCTGGGAAGAGGCAGTTTTGGTCATATTTTCCTTGAAAAGCCGGTTCAGGCCAGTCGCCGCCGGAACACCAGGCGGTCCGGCATCGAGGCGCCAGCATCAAAGGCGTAACCGTCGAGGTCGAAGCCTTCGAGCTTTTTGGGCGTGCTGATCCGGTGGGTGACGGCGTAGCGTGCCATCAGGCCCCGCGCCCGCTTGGCAAAGAAACTGATGATCTTGTACTGGCCGCCCTTCCAGTCTTCGAACACGCATTCGACCACGCGGCCCTTCAAGGCCTTGCGATCCACCGACTTGAAGTACTCCTGCGAGGCCAGGTTGACGATGACGGGCGTCTTGTCGCGGGCCAACCTCTGGTTCAGGTGAGCGGCAATGCGGTCGCCCCAGAACTGGTACAGATTGCTGCCCTGGTCCGTGGCCAGTTTCGTGCCCATTTCCAGCCGGTAGGGCTGCATCCGGTCGAGCGGGCGCAGCACGCCGTACAGACCGCTCAGGATGCACACATGCTCCTGCGCCCAGGCCAGGTCTTCGGGCTTGAGGGTTCGCGCGTCCAGCCCGTCGTACACGTCGCCGTTGAAGGCCAGCATGGCCTGGCGGGAATTCTTCGCGGTGAATTTCGGACGCCAGGCTTCATAACGCGCCACATTGAGCGTGGACAGTGCATCGCTCAGGTGCATCAGCCCGGCGATCTCGCGGGGCGTCTTTTGCCGGAGCACCGCGATCAGCTCGGCCGACTGCTTCACGAACAGCGGCTGGGTGTGCGGCAGTTCGGCGAGCGGGGTCGCGTAGTCCAGCGATTTGGCGGGAGACAATAGAAACAACATGCTGGAAATCCTTTATCGGGACAATTATCTTGCAGCGGTGGTCAAACCGCCGGGGCTGCTGGTGCACCGCACGGGGCTGGATGCGGGTGAGACCCGTTTTGCGCTGCAGATGCTGCGCGACCAGCTCGGCCGCCCGGTCTGGCCGGCGCACCGGCTCGACAAGGGCACCAGCGGCGTGCTGCTGTTTGCGCTGGATGCCGGCACGGCGCGGGCGTTGGGCCAGCAGTTCGAGGCCGGCGGCGCCATCACCAAGACCTACCAGGCCATGGTGCGCGGCTGGCCCGCACCCGAGGGGCTGATCGACCATCCCTTGCGGCGCATGACCGACGACCTGCGCCAGCCCGGCCGCAGCGCCATCGGCAGGCCCGTCGCGACCGGGGCCGAACGGGCGACAAGCCGGCTGCCGGATGACAGGCCGGACGCGATCGACATCCAGGAAGCCCTCACCCGCTACCGCACGCTGGAGCACTATGTCCTACCGCTGGCGCAGGGCGATTTCGAGCACACGCGCTGTGCGCTGGTGAAACTCTCACCGCTGACCGGGCGGCGTCACCAGTTGCGCCGCCACCTGAAGCACATCGCCCACCCCATCATCGGCGACGCCACCCATGGAAAGGGCCCGCTCAACCGCTCGGTGGCGGGCCTGCTGGGCGTGCAGCGCCTGTGGCTGCATGCGCTGCGGCTGGAACTGGTGCATCCGGTCACGGGCGTGCCGCTGGCGTTTGAAGCCATGCCGGGCGACGAATGGGAGGTCTGGGAATCCTGCCGGGATAGCACCGCCCTGCTGGCCGGGGAGCTGCGCTGAGGCCGGGCACACCGGCGAAGGCGCCGCTGTGCCGCGACGACTTCGCCTCTGGCGCGGCCCTACCGCGTGATCACGACCTTCTGGTACAGGCCGCCGAAGAAGGTCTCTTTTTCGACGTTGGCAGGCCTGGTTTCAGCCGGCAGCCAGTCCACGATTTCACCGCGCCACAGGTCCATGGCGAAAGGCTCCAGCGTGCCGAGAATCGGCACCATCACATACCGGAAGGGGCTCGACGCCACCGGCTTGTGGTAATCGACAAACACGATCTTTCCGCCCGGCCGGGTCACGCGCAGGGCCTCGGCAATGGTCTTGCGCCGCGCCTCGGCGGGCTGCTCGTGCAGCAGGA
>JAABRA010000158.1 GCA_011391155.1 Burkholderiales bacterium | reverse complement strand
ATTAGTAACGCACGCACACTATTTTAGTCCCATGATGAGACTTGACTTGAAGATTTAATTCGGAGAGAATTTTTTGGTCTTAGTAACGGACTATCACGCCAAAGAAAAGGAACCAGCGGTGGTTGAGCGAAGCGTCGGCGGCTTCACCGCTCAGCCAGGCCCACGCCTGGGGAATGCTCAGCGCGCAGGCCAGCAGGGCTCCCACTCCCACCACGGCCCAGGCCGCATGGCGGGAAGGCTGCCGGGCAGTGCGTATCCGGTGGTCCCAGTGGGCCGCCATCGCACCGCAAAGGAAGATCACCAGGTACGGGCCCAGCCGCACGTCATTCACCGCCGAGGCCTGCGCCGGCCACGCCCACGCCGCGCAGGCCAGGACCAGGATCGCCAGCAACACCTCGACCTGCCACGGCCAACGCTTCTGCTGCACCCAGGCCAGCGCAAGCGCCAGCAGGGGCAACCACAGGTAGAAGGTGAATTCGACCGGGATGCTCCAAAGCACGCTCTGCCCTTCCTGCAGCCGCAGATGCCGGACCAGCGTGCCGGTGTCCATGACGTAGTGCCAGCCCGGCACACCGGCGCGCGTGAACCACCAGCTGACGAGCAGCACCACCAGATACAGCGGCCAGATCCGCAGCACTCGCCTGAGCGCGTAGTCGGCCCACAGCCGGCCGTCGGCGAACGTCGCCAGTGATCGGTCCAGCAGCGCGCGTGTCAACAGGAAAGCGCTGAGGACGAAAAACAGATAGACCCCGCTCTTGCCGATGCCCGACAGGCCAATGCCCGGCAGCACCAGCACCCCGTAGTTGGAAAAATGCGACAGCAGCACGATCAGGACGGCGAGGCCGCGGAGGCCATCGAGCGCATCGAAATGGTGGCGGCGGGCACCCGGCCGGCCAAGGAACAGATGCCACCAGGACGCGCCGCGCTCATCAACGGGCGTTGGCGTTTCCTTCGGGAGATGGGGCGTGGTCATCCAGGAGCGTGGTCCAAGGGTGACTGGGGACTATATAGGAGCCAATGGCGCGCCTGCAGGGCAAGCGCACGCCGCACAAAAGAAAAGGCCCGCCGAAGCGGGCCTTTCCAATAACGTCACTAAACCCGAAGGATTAGTTGGTGCCCGGACGGACCATGACGTGGTTGCTGATCGAGCCGACAGCCGGATTCACGATCTGGTACAGACCCTGGATCTGGTTGTTCGGCGCAGCGACGGTCACGTTCAGCGTGGCGCGCGGGGCGCCGGTGAAGCTGGTCAGCACGGTCGGCAGTTCGACGACCAGGGTGCCGTTGGCCGGCACGTTGCCGGTCAGGTTGGCGGTGCCGATGGTGTTGCCGGTCTCACCCTGCACGGCGATCTCGTACGGACGAGCGACGTTGCCGGTGTTGGTCAGGACCATGCGGCTGATGTAGCCGTTCGGGACCTGGGCCAACGGAGCCTGCAGCTGGGTGCCGTTGCGGACGATTTCGCCAGCAGCCTGCGGGCCCACGTCAGCGATGGTGAAGCCAGCGTTCGCCGTCACGTCGAGGGTGGCCGTGTACAGGCTCTCGAGGATCGGGGTGGCCAGGTCGGCGAAGTACTCGAGGTTGCCCGCGACCGAGTTGCTGCCGATGATGAAGGTGGCAAGCGTGTTGGTCAGGGTGTTGGCCGAGGAGCCGTCCAGCTCGACATCGGAGGCGGCGGTGTAGTCACCGGCGACGTCGATGTTGGTGCCAGCAGCGAACAGGTCGGCCAGGGTGATCTGGACGCCGTCTTCGTTGAACGGCGGCGCGGCAACCAGGTCATGGCTGATCGAACCGAACACGCCATTGGTCAGGAAGTCGGTGTAGGCGCCGTTGGTGGCTTCCACGTCAGCAATGGCCTGACCCGGGGTGGCGACGAACGCGAAGCTCGGGACCGAGCGGATGAACGGACGGAACACGCCGTTCGTACCGGCCGAAGCAATGCGGCCAGTCGCGCCGCCGGCCTGGGCCTGCGACGGCTGGTCGTAGATCGAGAAGGCGCAGTCAACGTTGCCGTTGGTGAGCAGCTCGGTCGACACGTCGAAGATGATGTTGATCGCTTCGGTCGAGCCGCCGACGACGTCATCGGTGATCGAGAAGAACAGGGCCGGGGTGCCGGCGCCATTGACGGCACCCAGCGAAACGCCCGCGGCGCTGGTGGTCGGCACGCCAACCGGGGTCAGCTCGGCGGTACCGGCGGTGCACTCGAGGCGGCCATAACGCACTTCGCCGTCGGAGAAGTTGTAGTTCAGGCGGGCTTCGATAAGGTCACCCGCATCGCTAAGGACGACCGGCTTGGTGAGTTCGATCGCGTACTGGCGCGCCGGGTCGACGCCCAGGACGACTGCACCGGCATTGGCCGAGACGAGCAGACCGGCAATGGTGCCGGCGAGCAGCTTCTTGTTGAGAGACATTATTGTTAACTCCTAAGCTTAGGGAATAAAAATCAGAACAGCCTGTTCCGTCAGGACACCGCCCACCGCCCGCACGCTCGTGCCGGCGCCGGCACCAAGGATATCCATCTTGGAGGCTGGGTCATCATGACCGTTTGCCTCCAAAAGGACTTGCCCTTGCTGCGCATGCTGTAGCACTGCGCAGTCTCCAGACGCCGGGCAAGCGTAATACGGTGCATTTCAATCGTCAATGTTTGTTCAAAATTCGTGATTCGGTTCACAAAACAGACTTCCAGGCACCCGGCCAAGGCCGGTTGCCCGCCGTTCAGGGTTCCTCGCTGCCGAACCGCCCCCGGATGGCGTCGGTGATGGCGCGCGCCTGGGACGCATCCTCGATCACATAGGGCGTGATCAGCATCAGCAGCTCGGTCCGGGTGTCCGAGTCCCGGCTGTTCTGGAACAGCTTGCCCACGACCGGGATGTCGCCCAGGCCCGGCACCTTGGACTTGGCCTTGGTGCGGCTGGAAGAGATCAGGCCGCCCAACAGCATGCTTTCCCCATCCGACAGGCTCAGGCTGGTCTCCAGGCGCCGGCTGAAGATGCTGGGTGAGGAGATGTCGCTGGTGTCGGTGGGCGTGGCCTCACTGACCTCCTGGGCGATCTTGAGGTCCACCCGCTGCCCGGAGTGCACCACGGCGTCGATTTCGAGCAGGACGCCGGTCTTGCGGTACTGCACCGCCTGCAGGATGGAAGGGTTCCCGCCCGTGCTGGGCAGGTCCGTCGCCGTGGCCTGGCTGGTGATGATCGGTACTTCGGTGCCCACGTCGATGCTGGCGCTCTCGCCGCTTTTCACCAGCAGGCGCGGCGTGGAAAGGA
>JAABRA010000157.1 GCA_011391155.1 Burkholderiales bacterium | reverse complement strand
GCTCACGGTGGGGTAATGCAAGGCATCTGCTTCAATCGACCGGTTGAGCGGTGTCAGGGTGACGCCATGTGCATCCGCCGGACGGTCACTTTGCAATGCCAGGGCCAGCGCGCGGTCTTGCACCTTTTGCGCAAAAACGGCAGGCTTGGCCACCGCGTCCACCAGGCGCCAGGCCACCGCCTTGTCGCCGCGCACACCCTCAACACTGGTGCAGAACAGGTCAGCCAGATCATGGCGCACATGGCGCTTGTCGGTGACACGGGTCAGGCCCCCCGTGCCTGGCAAAACGCCCAGCAACGGCACTTCGGGCAGGCTGACTGCGCTGGAGCGGTCATCCACCAGAATGATCTCGTCACAGGCCAGCGCCAATTCGTAGCCGCCGCCTGCACAGGCACCATTGACTGCAGCGAGGAACTTCAGGCCGCTGTGGGCCGAACTGTCCTCCAGACCATTGCGCGTTTCGTTGGTGAATTTGCAGAAATTCACCTTCCAGGCATGGCTGCTGACACCCAGCATGAAAATATTGGCGCCAGAACAGAAAACTTTGTTCTTGGCGCTGGTCACCACCACCGTGCGCACCTCTGGATGCTCGAAACGAATTCGGCTGATGGCATCGTTCAATTCAATATCGACACCAAGGTCGTAGCTGTTGAGTTTGAGCTTGTAACCGGGGCGCAGGCCCGCGTTTTCGTCAAAATCCGCTTTCAGTGTGGCCACCGGGCCATTGAAATCAAGTTTCCAGTGTTTGTAATCGGAGGGGGTGGTCTGGTATTCGACACGGCCGGGAATGCTCACGGGTGGATCTCCTTAAGTTGAGGCACAAAAATGCATGAAAGTGACGCAGAAGTGAGCATTAAAATGCATATCATGAATAGTAACATGCATTTTGATGCATGAAAATCTGCACATCGGACGTCTGACTCACTTCAATAATGTCATGGGTGATGGGCATACAGCCTCGCTCATTCATGCATTGGCAACCGGTATAAGTGCAATATATTGCTTGACATCATGGGTGCATAAATGTATGGTTTGAGCATGCAAGATAGTGCCATTTATTGAAGACGCAAGTTGCGTATCCGTCAAAGTGCTTGGGTTGGTATCTCACTCAATATTCCCGCCGGATCGCAGAATACGCGACGACTGGTCCGGTAACTTGTCGATGCCGCCCCAGCCCCGTCCGACGGAATGCCGAACGTCGTCTCGGTAGCGTCGCCTTCAAGCAGACGAAATATAGCAATGAACCTGGTATCGTCAAAGAAAGATGGTCTCTCACGCCAGGATCGTGCAACACAATAACGAGGAAACAACGATGAATTCACCAGCCACCACAGTTACAGCTTCATCAGTGACGCCCCCTGGCGAAGTGTTCAATTTCGCGCAGCACCTGCTCGATTGCAATTCAAGGCGGGCTGACAAGCTTGCGTTCATCGACGATCAAGGGGAACTCACTTATGGTCAACTCGACGAACGGGTGCGCCGTTTGGCCGCCAGTTTGAGATCGATGGGCATCAAGCGAGAGGAGCGCGTGCTGCTCCTGATGCAGGACAGCAATGACTGGCCGGTGAGCTTCCTGGGCGCGATGTACGCCGGGCTGGTGCCGGTCGCGGTCAACACCATGCTGACAGCCGATGACTATGCCTATATGCTGGAGCATTCGCGTGCTCAGGCAGCGCTCGTGTCCGGAACGCTGTTGCCCGTGTTGCTGGCGGCCATGGTCAAATCCGACCACGAAATTCAGAAAGTCATTGTCTCCCGCCCGGTGGCGCCGCGGCGCCCGGATGAAATCGAGTTTGAAGACTTCTTGCGATCAAACCCGCCCGCGACCAAGCCTGCCAGCACCAGAGCCGACGACCCGGGCTTCTGGCTCTATTCTTCGGGCTCTACCGGCCGGCCGAAAGGCACCGTGCATTCCCACGCCAACCCTTACTGGACGTCAGAACTTTACGGCAAGGGCGTGCTTGCCCTGCAGGAGTCTGACATTTGTTTTTCGGCTGCCAAGTTGTTCTTTGCGTATGGACTTGGCAATGCCTTGACCTTTCCAATGAGCGTCGGTGCAACATCAATTTTGATGGCAGAACGCGCGACGCCAGACGCAGCCTTCAAGCGCTGGCGAGGTCAGGTGGGTGGCGTGAAGCCGACCGTGTTCTACGGCGCGCCCACCGGATTCTCCGGCATGCTGGCTGCCCCCAATCTGCCCGCGTCATCCGAAGTGGCCCTGCGATTGGTATCGTCGGCGGGCGAGGCATTGCCCGCAGAGCTCGGCGAGCAGTTCAAGCGACATTTCGGTATTGACATCATCGACGGCATCGGATCCACCGAAATGCTGCACATCTTCATGTCCAACTTGCCTGGCAAGGTGCGCTACGGCACCACCGGCTGGCCAGTGCCCGGTTATGCGGTCGAGTTGCGGGGCGATGACGGTAAACCTGTGCCCGACGGAGAGCCCGGAGATCTGTATATCAATGGCCCGTCGGCGGCGATGATGTATTGGGGCAACCGGGAAAAAACATGTGACACCTTCCGGGGTGTCTGGATCAAAAGTGGCGACAAATACATGCACAACAGCGACGGCAGCTACACCTACGGCGGACGTAGCGACGACATGCTCAAGATCAGCGGTATTTACGTCAGCCCCTTCGAGGTGGAGGCTACTTTGATCCAGCACCCCAGCGTGTTGGAGGCGGCCGTCATCGGCGTGCCGGATGCGCAGGGGCTGATAAAGACCAAGGCTTTCGTGGTGATCAAAGACGGCGCACAGGCGACCGATGCCGAACTGAAGGCCTTCGTCAAAGACAAACTGGCACCTTACAAATACCCCCGCCAGATCGTGTTCGTCAGTGATCTGCCAAAGACGGCCACAGGAAAAATCCAGCGTTTCAAGCTGCGCGAGCTTGAGAACGAAACCCGGTGAGCGGGGCCGCCAGTTTCGTCGAGATCGACTGGGACGGACGAAAGGTCGTCATCGAGCACAAGTGGATCGGCCGCGGCCTCATCACAGGCCCACTGGTTGTCTTCTTGCATGAGGGTCTGGGATCTCTGTCAATGTGGAAGGATTTCCCGCAGCGCTTTTGTGAGGCATCCGGCTGCCGCGGGCTCGTGTATTCACGCCCTGGTTACGGCGCTTCGACACCACGCCCTATAGAGGAAGCATGGGGCCTTGACTTCATGCACCGTCAGGCGCATGCGGTGTTGCCCGCCTTGCTCAAGGCACTCCACATCGATTCAGTCGCTCAAAAACCCTGGCTGTTCGGGCACAGTGATGGCGGCTCGATTGCACTCCTGTATG
>JAABRA010000156.1 GCA_011391155.1 Burkholderiales bacterium | reverse complement strand
ACGCGTCTTTGCGGCGGCCTTTGGCGCCGAACAGCCGGTAGCCGCCAACGCCGATGAACAAGGCCGCGCGAAAAACCGGCGGGTGGAAATGGCCCCGGTGGCCCGCTCCGCCCCGGCGAAACCTGCCCCATGAGTGCGATGCCCCGGCTCGACGCGCCCCCGCAGCAGGACGGCGCGCTGCCACCCCAGGCCCGGCTGGACGCCCTTCGGCAGGCCGCCGCCTGTCTGGACCCGGCACGCCTGAATTATCTGGAGGTGCTGTCGCAGCGCGTCGCCACCGCGCCTGAAGCCGTGCAGCGCGTGCTGGAGAGCAAGCTCGACACCGCACTCACGGACCTGGAAGCGCGCCTGCAGCAGCCGCAATCCGCCGCACGCGAGGCTGACACGCAACGATCCGCCGCGCCGCTGGTCCAGCTGAATCTGTACATCCGGGGTCTGAAGCAGCAAGGCGACAGACACCTCCCGGGCTTTGGTCTGGAAGGGCGCCTGGATCACAGCCTGACCAGCGACAGCGATGCCCGCCCGGAGCTGGCCAGCGTGCGCCGCTTCCGCGAAGCCTGGTCCCGCATCGCCGCCGAAGACCAGGTGATGGAGGCTGTCGAGCGCGGCCCCGCCAACGCCGGCCCCCTGAACGCGCACCGGCTGGTGCTGCGCACGCTCGCCCTGCTGCGCGGGCTGTCGCCCGACTACCTGCGCCGATTCCTGTCCCAGATGGAAACCCTGCAATGGCTGGAGCAGGCCAGCCAGACCACCATCCCGGTCAAGCCCAGGCCGGCGCGGCGCAGCCGGGTGAAGAAGTAGTGGCGGGCACGCCAATAGGCCTTTTTTTCATAGCGGCTTATGACCATTCCACGCTGGGAATCAGCCTATTTAGGGCATCGGCGCCAATGGGCAGATTTCGCTCGGCAAACAATTCGCTGGCCGTCAGGTCCTGGTGCAAGAACAGGAACCGGGCGTCTGGCTGATCCGCACCGCAACCGTCATCCCCGACAACGAACGCTGGCTGCATGAACCCCAGGCCGCGTCCGACCTTGCCCGTGCGGTGGCCTGGTCCACGCAAACGCCGGCCTCCGATGCGCAAACCGAAACCCTGCTGGGCGCGGCGGCCCGGGACGAGTAGCCGATGGGCGCCAACGACAGCCCGGTTCGGCTCGATCTGAACAGCACGGTTTTTCAGAAACACCTGTTTGGCCTGCAAAAGCCGGAACGCAATGCAGCCATCGATACGCTGAGAATGATCCGCCAATTGACCTGGGGCCAGCTTTACCGTGACAACGGCTTGAAGTGGGAAAAGATCGTCAGCGTGAAACCACCGCAAGGCGCGGACGCCCTCTATGCCTTGCGAATCACGCAGGCCCGCCGATGCACCGCGTACCGCGACGGCGATTTCATGCGATTCCTGACCATCGCACCGGACCACGACGGCACTTACGGGCGCAAGTGACCGGGCGCGGATGTGACCTCGTGGCTACGCGCGCCGCTCTTTACGGCCAAGACCTTCAGCGATAAACGTCAGGACAAGCGTGTTCAGCGACACGCCTTCCGCTTTCGCACGCGTCGCCAGGCGCGCGTGAACCGTCTTGGGAACCCGGGCGACGAACTTTCCGGACGCAACGCCGCCGCTGTTGGGTGCCGGAATCGGCAGCTCTTTGGCCTTGAGGGCGGCCAGCGTGGCCTTCAAGGCGTCCTTCCCGTTTGCAAGCGCTTCCTCGACGGTTTCACCATCGGAAAGGCAGTCCGAAAAATCAGGATAAGCAATCAGGAAGCCGCCGCCTTCCTCAACTGACAGCGGACGAATTTCAAACGGGTAGTCAATGAGTTTGGCCATGTTTCATGCTCCTTCAATGAGTTCCAGGAACTTCTTGATGTAAATCGGCTTGATGGGACGTCGGGCGGGAACAGGAAGCGTCTTGCCGTCACTGCGGATGAAGACGTAGTGACTGGTTCCATCGTGCCGCCAGTCAATGCCATTCTGACTCGCGACTGTTTGAAGCTGCGCAAGCTGCCAATCGAGCGGGTTGTTGCGCATGGCGATCAACAGTTTCGCGGCCGTATTCATCGCTCGGATGATACTGCGGGCAACATCACATCGCAAGCTGGAGTCGGCGGGTGCGGGGTGGGCGCTTCGTTCGCTGAGAAGCCTGAACAGGCCCGTGAATGCATCAGCCTGTCGCGGCGCTGTCGCGTCGACTTTCATGGAGATTTCAGCGCCGCGCAGCACCTGTGCGCGGGCGCCGCAGCGGCACGCTGGAAGCAGTCGCCTCAAGACGCTCTGCCAGCCAGACCTTGATCACCGACTGCCGTGCAACCCCCAGCTTGCTGGCTTCGCGATCCAGCGAGTCAATCATCCAGGCTGGAAAATCGACATTCACCCGCTTCTCCGCCTGCAGCACGCGCTTTGCCTTGGACAAGTCCAAAGAAACCGTGAGGTTGACGCCCTCGTCAAACTGTTGCGCGAACTTTTCAGCTTTCATAAAGTGCCGTCTCTTCTGTGCGTGCGCGACGAACGGAAATCAATCGGATAGGCCAGCCCGGGCGCGGTTCAGCAGGCCTGATGCGAGCCCCCGTTCCGATTGCAATGGTCAGCGGGCGTCGGCCAGCAAGCTTTCGTAGGGAATGTTCAGCGCGTCATGCAGGTTCTTGACCATTCGCAGGCTCAGGCGGCGCTTGCGATTAAGCACTTCGGACACCCTGCCACTCGGGCCGATGAAGAGCTCAAGGTCTCTCGCCGTCAGCCCCTGCTGCTCCATCCGGAACTTGATGGCCTCGACGGGGTCGGCAGGGCCGAAGTCATAGTGCTTGTTCTCATAGGCCTCGACGAGCGTCACCAGCACATCTCGCTCGTCCGCCTCGGGGGTCTGCTCCTCGGACTGGAAGATGGACTCCAACCGGCGGAACACCGCCTTCAGGTCGTCGTCGTTTCGAATCGGCTTAATATTCATTCACGTTCTCCACATCGATGCGGTCGTACTGGGCATGGGTGCCGACAAACTTCACCCAGGCGATACCCGCCCGGTATTGCATTTCCACCACCAGCCGGTACTTGTTGCCGCCGATGTTGAACACCACGCGGTTGTTGCCGCAGATGCTGGCGCTGGCGTACTGGTCCTTGACATCCTGCGGGGACTGCCAAGTCGCCTTGACGGCCTCGTCATACCAGCTGTGCAGCGGACCCCGAGCATCACCGCACCCAGGCCGGTCCCAAAACTTTTTCAGACTGCTCTTTGCGATTACCCTCATTCGCGCCAGTATCTCCCATTTTGGGAGCGACGTCAATCGCTTCACGAAACCTGGCTT
>JAABRA010000155.1 GCA_011391155.1 Burkholderiales bacterium | reverse complement strand
GGCGGCGTCCAGCACCTGCAGGCCGGCGCAGGTGGGGGCCAGCTCGGCGCGCAGCGTCTCCATCTGCGCCGCCTGCCCGTGCGCGGCCAGGTAAAGCGCGCCGCGCGGGTGCAGCAGCGGCACCCCAGTGAAGCCGGCCGGCGGCTGCGCGTAGAAAGCGTGGCTGGCGCGGGTCAGGGCGCGCACGGCGGGCGGGCCGTAGCTTTCCATGAACATCGCCGCAGACCTTCCGGTGGCGTGATAGCCGGGCTGGCTCTCGCGCTCGATCAGCAATACGCGGGCTGGCGGGGTGGAGTGCACCAGCCGCCAGGCCAGGGAGGTGCCCGCAATGCCGGCACCGATCAGGATGAAGTCACATTCTTGCATCCGGGAATTTTCGCCTGCGCGCGTCGGGCCTGTCGAGCAAGGACGCTTTTGGCACCATCCCAGCGTGAAAGGGTCACTATTTGCTCACCTTTTGATATTGATCTGAGGGCCTTTGGGGCCTGGTTGCGCTGGTTGTGGGCAAGGGTGGGGGCTTATCATTGCGACCAATTGGAGGTCTGCCATGCCTGTCGCCCCCGCTTTCACTGCTCCGCCGGTCCGGCCCCGCACGGGCTTGATAGCCTTGTTTCCGCGGATGGTTGCCTTGCTGACGCTGGCTGCCATGGTATTGCCCGCGCAGGCGCAGACCCCGATGCCGGCCCAGGCCACCCGGGTGCAGACGCCCTACGCCAACCCCAAGGCCATCGTCGACGTGTACCTCGACCACCCCGCCAAGATGGGTTCCGCGTTGTACTGGCTGCGCTCGCTGGTCAACCCGCTGACCGACGCGCCATACAGCCTTTTCCCCGAGGACATGAGCGTCATCGTGCTGCTGCACGGCACCGAACTCGTTACGGTGGCGCGCAGGAACGAGGCGAAATACGAGGAAGTGGTGCAGCGCATGCGCTACTACGCGGCCCAGGGCGTGAAATTCAAGGTCTGCGGCCTGGCCTTGCAGGATTACGGTTACACCGTCGCCGACATGCAGCCCTTCATCGAGGTCACGCCCTCGGCCATGACCGAACTGGTGCACTGGCAGAACCGAGGTTACGCGCTGATCACGCCGCAGGTGCCGGACAAGCGGCATGCGATCGAGGACATCCGCTGATGGATCGTTCCGGGGCCGCCCGTTCCGCGGCACAGTGCGGATCCGGACTGATCCTTACCCGCGCTGCGACCTGACACGGCATTGTTGCCGTGGTCCATCGCACAGACGCTTTTCCGGTCGTGTTGCCTGATTTGGTGGCCCGGGGCCAGCCGAACGGTCACACAATGTGGTTAATCTAGGGTAAACCCTCATTCCATTCAGCCGCAGGTGTTTCCATGAGCGTACGTAATCTCGACTCCCTGTTCGACCCCGCCTCGGTGGCCGTGATCGGCGCGTCCACCCGACCCGCCAGCGTGGGCGCCACGGTATGGCGCAACCTCACGCGGGGCGCGTTCAAGGGGGCGGTGTATGCCGTCAACCCGAAATACGCCGAACTTGACAGCCATCCCTGCCACGCGCGCGTGGCCGATTTGCCGGCAGTGCCGGAACTGGCCGTGATCTGCACGCCGCCGGCCACAGTGGCGGGGTTGATCGCCGAGCTGGCCGCGCTCGGCACGCGCGCGGCGGTGGTGCTGAGCGCCGGCATGACGCCCGCGCAGAAGCAGGCCATGCTGGAGGCCGCGCGCCCGCACCTGTTGCGCCTGCTCGGCCCCAACTGCATCGGCCTGCTGGCGCCGCACATCGGCCTGAACGCGAGCTTCGCGCACATCGACGCGCAGCCGGGCGAACTGGCTTTTGTCTCGCAGTCGGGCGCGCTGGTCACCGCCATGCTGGACTGGGCGGATGCGCAGCGCATCGGGTTTTCGCATTTCGTGTCGCTCGGTGAACATGCCGACGTGGATTTTGGCGACATGCTCGACTACCTGGCCACCGATCCGCGCACCCGCGCCATCCTGCTGTACGTCGAGTCGATCGAGGCGCCGCGCAAGTTCATGTCCGCGGCGCGGGCGGCGGCGCGCAACAAGCCGGTCATCGTGATCAAGAGCGGGCGTTCAGCCCAGGGCCAGAAGGCGGCGGCCTCGCACACCGGGGCGCTGGCGGGGTCCGACGCGGTCTACGAGGCCGCCATCGCGCGCGCCGGCATGCTGCGCGTGAACAGCCTGCAGGAGCTGTTTCTCGCAGCCGAGACCCTGGCGCGCTTTCGCAGCAACCGCAGCGAGTCGCTCACCATCCTCACCAACGGCGGCGGCGCCGGCGTGATGGCCGCCGACGCGGCCGCCCAGGTGGGCGTGCCGCTGGCCGAGCTGGGCGCGGCCACGCTGGCGCGGCTGGATGCGGTACTGCCGGCGAACTGGTCGCATGGCAACCCAGTGGACATCATCGGCGATGCGCCGGTCGAGCGCTATATGCAAGCGCTGCAGGTGCTGTGTGACGACCCGAACGCCGGCGCCGTGCTGTTCATCCACGCGCCCACGGCCATCGTGCCGAGCGCGGAGATTGCCCGGGCGCTGGCCGCCGTGCCGCAGAGCACCACCGCCCGGCTCATGGGCTGCTGGCTGGGCGGCCATGGCGTCGAGGCCGCCCGGCAGATCTTCAAGGACGCGGGCATCGCTGACTTCCCCACGCCCGAGGAGGCGGTGCGCGCATTCTCGATGCTCGTGAGTTACCACCGCAACCAGGCCGAGCTGATCGAGGCGCCACCGGTGCTGCCAGCCGGCACGCCGACCGGGGATGCGCCGGACACGGCGGCGGTGCGGGCTCTGGTGCGCGAGGTGCTGGCCAGCGGGCGGGAGATGCTGACCGAGCCCGAGGCCAAGGCCGTGCTCGACGCCTACCGCATCCCGGTGGTGGCCACGCGGGTCGTGCCAGCCGATCCTGCCGCAGCGGCCGCCATGGCCCGCCAGATCGGTTTTCCCGTGGCGCTGAAGATCCTGTCGCACGACATCTCGCACAAGTCCGATGTCGGCGGCGTGGCGCTGGGGCTGGACAACGCAGATGCCGTGCTTGAGGCCGCCCAGACCATGCTGGCGCGTGTGCGCCGGCTGCGACCCGAGGCGCACCTGGACGGCTTCACGGTGCAGGCGCTGGTGCGGCGCAACCATGTGCAGGAAATCATCGTCGGCGCCACCATCGACCGCGTCTTCGGCCCGGTGATCCTGTTCGGCCAGGGCGGCACGGCGGTCGAGGTGACGGCGGACCGGGCCGTGGCGCTGCCGCCGCTGAATGTGCCGCTGGCGCGGGCGCTGGTGTCGCGCACCCGGGTGTCGCGCCTGCTGCAGGGCTGGC
>JAABRA010000165.1 GCA_011391155.1 Burkholderiales bacterium | reverse complement strand
CCCTGGCCAGGTTGCCGCGATGCCACATCTTCTTGGCAATGATTTCAGCGCAGGTTTCGCATTTGATGTCACGCCCCGCGTGGGGCACGATGTCGAAGGGTCGCCGGGTCAGGGTGGTGCCGACAACGATGTCGATTTCACCAGCGGGCAGGAAGAACTTGATGAACTCGGCGTTTTCCTCGTAGTCGATGCTGACCTGCTCTGCCGCGTCATTCAGGCGGGGGTTGAGGTAGCCCAGGTATTGCGGGTCCGGCACGAAGAGGTCAATGTCCTTGCTCTGGCGATGCCCGATTCGAAGCATCAGGACGGTGCCGCCGCCAAAGGTCCACGGCGGCTGGTGCGTCTGGCTCTCCAGCAGTTCCATGAGCCTGAGCGCCTGCGGGAAAAGTGCCTGCCAGACGCCCTGCCGGCTGAAGTCGGGCAGGTTCATGACCAAAGCGCGCGACTGCTTTCAAGCTGGTGCGCCAGGGATCGCATAGTTTTCCAGACCTTGGCACGCTCGATTCCTGAGGCCTGGTGCAGTTCCTCCACGACGCGGGCCAGCAGGGAGACCGGCGCCTCTTCCAGCAAGGTATACAGGTGTGGAGCGTGGCCGGCAGGCAGGGCACCGGAGCTAAGGGCATCGCGTAACTCATTGGCGTTCATCGAAAGTCTGTAGCTCACGCTGGCGGTGCGCGCGGCGAGGTCCAATGCAGAACTGTTTGTGCTGCGGTCCGGGCGTTGCCTGGGGCGGGGCGCCGTGACCGTGACTGACAAGCCCAGCACGCCCAGAAGCCGATCTGCCCGCGAAAGGCTCAGATCCTTGATGTTGCCATTTTCGAGCTGGTTGACCGTGGCGCGCGACAGCCCGCTGAGTTTTGCCAGGGCCGTCTGGGTCAGACCCATGTCCGAACGGCGGGTCCGCACGGCAGAACTGAGTTCGAGAATCGCAGACATGGGAGAGCATAGTCACGCCCAGGAATATTTGTCAAATATATTTTACGTTGTCTCGGATCGGTCTGCGGCTTTCGATCTTGTCGGCCAACACGATGCAGGTGCGCGCTCAACGCCCGCGCAAAAACAACCCGTCCAGCTCGCGCATCGTCATCTGCCGCCAGGTCGGGCGGCCGTGGTTGCACTGGTCGGAGCGCTCGGTGGCTTCCATCTGGCGCAGCAGGGCATTCATTTCATCGAGTGTGAGCCGGCGGTTGGCGCGCACCGCGCCGTGGCAGGCCATGGTGCCGAGCAGCTCGTTCTGGGCGCGCTGGATCACGGTGCTGGCGTCATGCAACGCCAGTTCGGCCAGCACGCTGCGCGCCAGCTCCACCGCATCTCCCTGGGCCAGCGTGGTGGGCACGGCGCGCACGGCCAGGGTTTTTGGGGAGAAGGGGGTGATTTCCAGGCCCAGCATCTGCAGCGTGTCGGCGCTGGCCTCGGCGGTGGCCACTTCCTGGGGCGTAGCGGCAAAGGTGGCGGGGATCAGCAAGGGCTGGCTACTGAGCTGCGCCGCGTCCATCTGCTGTTTGAGCCGCTCGTACAGGATGCGTTCATGCGCCGCGTGCATGTCCACCACGATCAGGCCCTGGGCGTTTTCCGCCAGGATATAGACGCCGTGGAGCTGGGCCAGGGCGCGGCCGAGCGGCCAGATCGTGGGTTCGGGGTGGCCGAGGGGGTCTGCAGCTCCGGCAGGTGTGCCGGGCGACGCCGCCGGGGACGTGACAGCTCGGGATTCAAAGGGCGTGCTCCCGAATTCAGGCGGTTCTGAGCCTGGCCGGTCCTGCGCTGGTCGAAGGATCGAAGGGTCGGACGGCCCGGGTTCAGCGTCCTGGGCCGGCCCAACCGGCCACATTGCGGCAAAGTCAGAAACCCGGTGGTCCGCACGCGGTCCGAAATTGATAGCTGGTTGTGACCATTTGACGCTGGGTTCATGCCATTTTTGCTCAAAAAAAGGGCTGGAAGACCCCGCAAGCACGGATGAGATCGCTTCAGCCGCCTGGCCCGGCGGGTGGGCGCCCGTCGACGCCGCCAGCGCCAGCGCCTGCGCCCGGGGCACGGCCAGTGCGTTTTCCACCGCGTGGCGCACCGCCTGGTGGATCTCGCGGCTGTCCCTGAACCGCACCTCGATCTTGGTCGGGTGCACGTTCACGTCCACCCGCGCCGGGTCCATCTCCACGTACAGCGCGTACACGGGCTGGCGCTGGCCGTGCAGCACGTCTTCATAGGCGCTGCGCGCGGCGTGGGTCAGCACCTTGTCGCGCACGAAGCGACCGTTGACATAGGCAAACTGCTGGTCGGCCCGGGCCCGGGCCACATCGGGCAGGCCGGCGCGCCCGGTCACCCGGACCGTGCCCACGCTGTAGTTCACGGCGATCGATTGCGCCAGGAAGTCCTCGCCCAGCACGTCGGCCAGCCGCTGGTCCTGCGTGGTGGCGCGCCACTGCTCGACCAGCTTGCCCTCGTGCCAGATGGCAAAACCCACATCGGGCCGCGCCAGCGCGTGGCGCCGCACCGATTCGATGCAGTGCGCCAGCTCGGTGGCGTCGGTCTTGAGGAACTTGCGCCGCGCCGGGGTGGAATAGAACAGCTCCTTCACCTCCACCGTGGTGCCGGTGCCGCGCGCGGCCGGGCGCAGCTCGCCGGTGCGCCCGTCCAGCAGGTGTGCGCTGGTGTCCTCTGCCCTGCGCGACAGCAGGGCGAGTTCCGAGACCGAATTGATGGCCGCCAGCGCCTCGCCGCGAAAGCCCATGGTGCCCACCGATTCCAGGTCAAGCAGGCTGGCGATCTTGCTGGTGGCATGGCGCTTGAGCGCGGTGGACAGTTCCTCGCGCGCGATGCCGGCGCCATCGTCTTCCACCGCGATCAGCCGCACGCCGCCGGCCAGCAGCCGCAGCGTGATCTGCGTGGCGCCCGCGTCCAGCGCGTTGTCGAGCAGTTCGCGCACCACGGAGGCGGGGCGCTCCACCACCTCGCCCGCGGCGATCTGGCTGATGAGTTCGTCGGGGAGTTCGCGGATCGGGCGGCGCTGTGCAGGGGATGGGCTTGGGTTCACGGGGGAATTTTAGGGGGCAGGGATAATCCCCCTCATGGAACTTGTGACTTTTCTGATCGACTTCATCCTGCATGTGGACAAACACCTGGAGGTTTTTGTCCGGAACTACGGCGTGTGGGTGTATGCGCTGCTGTTCCTGATCGTGTTCGTGGAGACCGGCGTGGTCGTCATGCCCTTTCTGCCCGGAGATTCGCTGCTCTTCGTGGTGGGTGCGCTCAGCGGCGCGGGGCTGATGAGCCTGCCGGTGGCCTGTGCCGTGCTGATTGCCGCTGCCATCCTGGGCGACCAGTGCAATTATTCGATCGGGCGTTATTTCGGCCCCAAGGTGTTCCAGTGGGAGGACTCGAAGTTCTTCAACCGCAAGGCCTTCAACCAGGCGCACGACTTTTACGAAAAATACGGGGGCGTCACCATCATTGCCGCGCGCTTCATGCCGTTTCTTCGCACCTTTGCGCCCTTCGTGGCGGGAGTGGCCGAAATGACCCGTGTGAAGTTCACCGCCTACAACGTGGTGGGTGCGCTGATCTGGGTGCTCGGCATCTGCAGCGCGGGCTACTTTTTCGGCAGCATGCCCTGGGTCAAGGCGAATCTGGACAAGATCATCTGGGCGATGATCCTGATCCCCGGCCTGTTCGTGCTGTTCGGGGCGTGGAAGGCGCGGCGCCGTGCCGCGGCGCCCCAGATTTGACGGCGAACGGCCGTTGTTTCTCGTCCTGGCGCGACGCGCCCGTTGAATCGGGAACCCCGCGCCCCATCTATGCTCCAACCGCCTGCACGCATGACTGACCATTACGCCGCCCTCGGGCTGGCCAGCGACGCGACGCTGGCCGATATCAAGAAAGCCTTTCGCCAGAAGGCGTCCAGCTACCACCCGGACCGCAACACCTCGGCCGAGGCGCCTGCACGCTTTCGCGCCGTGCAGGCTGCCTACGCCGTGCTGTCGGACGACGCCAGGCGCCAGGCCTATGACGACAACCGCCGCCGCAATCTGCTCGACAGCCCGATCGACACGGCGCGCGAGATCTGGCAAAGCTACATGCAACAAACCCTCCAGGACATCCAGCGATGAGCATTTCCCCCTTTTTCCGCGCGCTGCGCTCGGCCTACCAGGCTGAAATCGACGATCTGACCTCCGACTCCGAAGGCCGGGACGTGCTGCGCAAGCGTCTGGCGGAAAAACGCACGGAACTTGGCTTTCTGGTCCAGATGATGGAAATCAGCCCCGAGATGGTGGCCGTGGTCTTTCACCAGGGGTTCAAGTTCAAGCTGCCCGCAGTGATGGAACAGCTGCTGCAGTCCGAACCGGAAGACCTGCCCGAGTGGGACACCCTGGGTGACGCCGTGCAGTTGCAGCCCTGGGCCGAGGCGCTGACGCCGGTGATCCTGAAGCAACCGATGGGCGCCTGGTTCCTGTCGGTGGCCGCCGCGATGGAGTACATGGTCGGCACACCGGGTGCCGGCGGTGCTGCCAGCCAGGACGACGACGCGCAGGACGAAGACAAGGACGCCGACGACCGGGACAGCACCTTCGGCGACGAAGACGCCGACGACGCCCGCCTGCGCGAGGAGGCCGGGGCCGACTGGATGGCCGAACAAGGCTTCGACCGCAAAGATTGATAGAGAGATCCCGATGAACCACCTTGCCCTGATTGAAAAGACCCAAAGCCTGATTGCCTCCGGCGACATCACCGGCGCCGAAGCCGCGCTGGTCGAACTGGCGGACACCGAAGGCGATGGCGCCTTGATGGTGGTGCTGGAGCAGCTCCAGCCCAAGGACATCCTGGCCGTGATCCGCGAGTACGACACCTCGAAGGACTCGGTCATCAACCTGCTGGTCACGCCCGCGCAGTTTGCCCGTGCCGTCGTCATCGAGAAGCAGTACAAGGACCTGACCCGCACCCACCTGCGCGGCATGATGAACGCGGTGATCTTCCGTGAAGGCGGCGACTCGCTTGAATTCCTGAACGCCATTGGCGACCTGGAAGGCGGCAGCGAGGCGCTGGCCGATTACTTCTCCGAAAAATGGAGCCGTATCGAGGCCTTTGCCCGCACCGGCCTGTTCGATACCGTGGAGGACGATGGCGAAATCGTCTCCGAGGCGGCCCTGCGCGGCAACGCCTACGCCCGGGCGCGCGTTGAGCAGGATGAAATCGCCGACCAGGACTGGATGGAACTGGCCTGGCTGCTGCGCTATCAGCTGCCCGACCTGTTTATCGAGATGTTGCTGGTGCTGCGCGCCAAGGCCCGCGCCCACGACCTGGGGGCGGACGAGGAAGATGCGGAAGAAGACGACGGCAAGTTCGAAACCGCCGACACCGACCGCGGCAAGGCCACGCCCGCCGCGCGCGAGTCGGACGAGGAATCGGCGATCTGACGCCCGGACGCAGCCCGATGCCTGAGCGCACTTCCCCTTCTCCGTCAGCGCTTGCGCTGCACGACGCGCGACCGTTCTTCGAGAAAGCCCTGCAATACGGCGTGCAACACGGCATCATCGACGCGCCGAAGCTGGAGGCCATCTGCGCCGAAGCCCCCAAGGGCATGGTGCAGATCGCGCGCTACTTCGGCAGCGAGTTCCTGCGCCCCGAGCTGGAAAAAGCCAAAGACCGTATGGTCAATCTGGTCAGCCTGTACCTGGAAAGCTCCTGCAGCGGTGACCTGCGCAGGGCGGCGGAGTCGCTGCGCGACCATTCCTTCCTGTCGCGCTCCAAGGGCGGCTCGGACATGCTCAAGGCGCTGATTGCCACGCCGCAGAACAGCCACTTCGGCATGAACGAGCGCGGCGGCTTCACCGACAAACACATTCCACTGCTGGCCAAATGGTCGCTGCGCCCGCTGGCCGACTACCGCACGGAGCTGGCCCAGCGCAGCCAGGTCGCGCACCTGATCGACGCGGCCGTCTGGCTGGCCCACGACCTGGGCGTGGACGCCGACGCGCTCGAAGACAGCGGCAGGGACGCCGAAGCCGTCATCCGAACGGCATTGCTGACGCTGGCCACCGGTGGCAGCGAGATGCCCGACTGGCCCGGCTTCGAGAAGCGGGTGCTGGCCCTGCGCAAGAAATATGGTGCGCCCCAGGCATCGAAGTCCCCGGCCAAAGCAGAGGAGGTCAAGCCAAAGGCCAAACCCAAAAAGCTGGCAATCAGCCCGCCCGCTTTTTCCGTCGAGCTACCGAGGCAGTTGCCCGACGCATTCCAGGCCGTGGTGGAAACCGTGCGCCGGTCGGTGCAGGCCGACCTGCCGAAAATTCTGGACGCCAGCCTCGCGCCACGCAAGCTGTTTGACCAGACGCCGGCCTTCATCGGGCGCTATTTCTGGATCGAAGACGGCCTGAGCGAGGTCGATCACCATGACCGTACGGCGTCCGCGGCCTGGAACCTGGTCACGGGCGGGCATTCGGATGACAGCTCGCTGCTGACACTGTTCCTCTGTGTGGCGGCCGGTGCGGCACCCAAGACGTTGCTGACGGAAAAAGGCGCCACCGCCCTGATCCGCAAGATCCGCAAGTCCGGCCTCAAGCCGGAACTCGCCGTCCAGTACATCCAGGCGCACGCGCCCGCGCAGCACCAGGACGACTACGCGCACCTTTGGCAAACTTTCCTGGACGACGCGCGCGCGACGCTGCAAAGTGACCACGGGTACGCGCTCAAGGATGCCGAGGCCCTGCTGCGGCGCGAATGCAACGTGAAATAAACAGACGAAGGACGCCCGCCATGAACGCAGCGCAACCGCTTTCCCGCTGGCCCGGTGAGGGCTCCAGCCGCGTGCCCTTCTGGGCCTACACCGATCCGCAGGTGTACCAGCGCGAACTCGACACCCTGTTCTACGGCAAGCACTGGTGCTATGTCGGCCTGGCCGTCGAGATTCCCAATGTCGGCGACTACCGCCTGACCTGGGTTGGCGAGCGCCAGGTCATCATGGTGCGCGACCGGAAAAAAATGGGGTCAGATTCCAATAATCTGGACACTGGCATCCGCGTGGTGGAAAACCGCTGCGCCCATCGGGGCGTGCGCTTTTGCCACCAGGCGATGGACGGCAAGGTCAGCAACACGCGCAGCTTCGTCTGCCCTTACCACCAGTGGACCTACAAGCTCAATGGCGACCTGGCCGCGCTGCCGTTCAAGGACGGCGTCAAGGCCACTGGGCCGGACGGCGACTGCGTGCACGGCGGCATGCCGGCGGACTTCGACCTCAAGAACCACGGCCTGACAAAGTTGCGTGTGGCCGTGCTGCACGGCCTGGTGTTTGCCACCTTCAGCGACGACACCGAGCCGCTGGAAGGCTACCTCGGCCCCAACGTCATGCCCTGGCTCGACCGCATCTTCAAGCGGCCTGAAGGCAGCGCGCCGCTCACGCTGCTGGGCACCAACCGCCAGCGCATTCCGGGCAACTGGAAGCTGATGATGGAAAACATCAAGGACCCGTACCACCCAGGCCTGCTGCACACCTGGTTCGTCACCTTTGGACTGTGGCGCGCCGACCAGAAAAGCCGCATGGTGATGGACGCCCACGGCCGCCATGCCGTGATGATCTCGCGCCGGGATCCCAAGGCCCCTGCGGTAGCGGACGGCGGCGAGAACAAGGCCGTGACCGAAGGCGTCACCAGCTTCAAGGCCAGCATGACGGTCAACGACCCGCGCCTGCTCGACGTGGTGCCCGAGCCGTGGTGGACCATTCCCGACCCCGCCAACCCCGGCGTGACCCTGACCCCGACGGTGACGATGATCACGCTGTTCCCCAGCCTGATCATCCAGCAGCAGGTCAACTCGCTGAGCACGCGCCACATCGTGCCGCGCGGCGAGGGCGCGTTCGATTTCGTCTGGACGCACTTCGGTTTTGCCGACGACACCCCCGAGATGACCCGGCGCCGCCTGCGCCAGGCCAACCTGTTCGGCCCGGCCGGCTTCGTGAGTGCCGACGACGGCGAGGTCATCGCATTCAGCCAGGACGGCTTCCAGCAATGGGCTGGCGATGGAAGGGACACCGGCAGCACGCTGTGCGAACTCGGCGGCACCGGCACCGGGATGACCGAACACATGGTCACCGAAACCCTGATCCGCAGCATGTACGCGTACTGGAAGAAAGTGATGGCGGTATGAGCATCGAGTCCCTGCTGCTGCACCATGAGATCGACCAGCTCAATGCGCGCTGCGCCGCCGCGCTGGACGAACGCCGGTTCGACGACTGGCCGATGTTTTTCACGGAAGACGGAAGCTATACCCTGCAGGCCCGCGAAAACTTTGATCGCGGCCTGCCACTGGCGCTGATGGCGCTGGAATCGCGCGCCATGATGCGGGATCGCGTCTATGGCATCACCCAGACCATCTACCACGGCCCGTACTACACCCGCCATGTCATCAGTCCGGCGCTGGTGTTGGCGGTGGACCGCGAGGCGGGCAGCGACACCATTACCGCGCAGGCCCATTACGCGGTGTTCCGGACAAAACCCGGAGAGGTGAGCGAGGTCTACAACGTCGGGCGCACCATCGATACCCTGGTTCGGGAGGGTGGCGGGTTGAAAATCCGGCGCCGCCTGTGCGTGTACGACAGTGAAATGGTGTTGAATTCGATGATCTACCCGGTCTGACGCCGGATCCTTGGCAAGGGCTTGCCAACCCTTGGCCTGCGCCACTAATCGGCGGATCGGGGCGGCCGCTGGTACAGCATGGCCGGGGCGGTCTGTTCCGCGTCCATGGGGGGCAGCGTGGAGCCGCCGTCGAGCGAGTCAAGATCCTCGATCCGGGAATGTGACGACGACCTTTCGGGTCGGATGAGGGTGGATCCCGCGGCCTTGAAGGCGGTCGTCGTCACCGCGCCGGCATAGTACAGGCAGGCCAGGTCGCTCGCCAGCACGCCGTCGGCGATGCCGGTGCGCTCGCGCAGGGCCCGGAAGTTGCCGGGCTCGACCGCCAGCGCGCTGAGCACGCGCAGCATGGAGTCGCGCAGCCAGCCCATCGGGACCCGGGGCGCGTGTCGGTAGTACAGGACTTCGGTGCGGTAGCGGGCCGGCAGCAGGTCGTGTCCGGTGTGGCGGGCATGGGTCCAGACCAGCTGGGCGGGTGTACACGGCGAAAAACTCTCGGGCAGGTCGTGCGCGCCGCTCGGGCGCTTGTCCCATTCTGCATGTTTGAGGTCACCCGGCAGGGCGGTGGGCAGGACGGCGGCCTTGCCGTGCCGGAAGTCCAGCACCGCGAGCAGGGTGGCCTTGTGCCGCACATGGTAGATGCATCCCCGCAGGGCGGTGCCACCCTCGATGATCAGGGCGCCCAGCGCCGACTTGAAGAGCAGGGGCTGAAGCCAGACGTCGAAGCGCTGCAGGACCTTGTGCATGCTGGATTCCGACGACAGGTCAAAGGTGCAGGCCGGCTCAAAGTCAGGCACGGCCAGCGGTGTGGAAAACGCCACCGGCCGGTTCACCTCTTCGAGCTTGAGGTTCAAGGCCTGCTCGGTCGGTTGTCCGGCCAGAACCCGCAGGTCGCCATTGGGCATCAGACTGATCCTGGAGCCATTGATCCACCACGCATCAGCCTCCCAGAAAGGACCCACCCGCCAGAGGGGCCATCCCCCGTTCGGCCGGGCCACGATCGCCGCCAGGTCCGCCCGCTGCTGGGGCGAAAATCCGGTCATGCCCACGTACAGAATCGGGCGTTCCAGTTCTTTGGGGATGTCGACAGGCGTGGTCATGCGGAATCGGTGGCTTGCGTTTCGTAACACTACGATACATTCGGGCCATCGTCCATCAGAAAATTCCGAGTTTGCGGCGCCGCAGGCCAGACGGCGTGTGCCGGGCGCGGTACCCGGGCACGCGTGGAAAACGGGCTTGCGCTGCGCCTGTACCGGGCCTGGCGGACAATCCGTCCCGGCAGTTCGCCCACTTTCCATGGAGACCCTGATGTCGAATCCCCCACCCAGCGCCTGCGCAAACCCCGGTTTGCCCGTGGCCGTCATCACCGGCGGCGCGCGCGGCATTGGCCTGGCCATTGCCGAATGGTTTCTCGCGCATGGCCATCGCGTGGCATTGTGGGACATCGACGCCACCACGCTGGCGGCCACGGCGGCACGGCTCAACGATCCCCAGCGGGTGCTGGCCCTGCCGTGCGATGTCTCGTCACCGCAACAGGTGCGGTCGGCGGTGGACGCCGTGGTGACGGCCTTCGGGCGCATCGACGCACTGGTCAACAACGCAGGTGTCGCGGTGTTCAAGCCGATCCTGGAGACCACTTTCGAGGAATGGCGGCATGTGCTGGGTACCAACCTGGACGGCCCTTTTCTGTGCACCCAGGCCTGCGCGCCCGTCATGATCCGGTCCGGCGGGGGCAGCGTGGTCAACATCGCCTCCATCTCCGGCCTGCGCGGCAGCACCCTGCGCGTGGCCTACGGCACCAGCAAGGGTGCGCTGATCCACCTGACCAAACAGCAAGCGGTGGAACTGGGCACCCAGGGCATCCGTGTCAACGCCATCGCACCCGGTCCGGTCGAGACCGAAATGGCCAAGCTGGTCCATACCGTGGCCATCCGCGCCGATTACCACGACGTGATCCCGCTGGAGCGCTACGGCACGACCGAAGAGATCGCCGCAACGGTCGGCTTCCTGTGCAGCCCGGCGGCCAGCTACGTCAACGGCCAGGTGCTGGCCGTCGACGGCGGCTTTGACGCCGCCGGCGTGGGCCTGCCAACGCTGCGCAGGATGGCGGTCCGCTGATCCGCTGATGCCCTGAACCCGAAAACTACCATGTCCGACCCCACGAACCTGCCGGCCTGCCCTGTCTGCGGCCTTGAAAACACCTATCCCGACGGCGACAACTTCGTCTGCCCAGACTGCGCCCACGAGTGGCCCAGGGCCGCTGCCGTGGACGACGGCGAGGCGGCCGGCGACGGCATCGTCCGCGATGCCAACGGCAACCCCCTGGCCGACGGCGACGCCGTCATCCTGATCAAGGACCTGAAGGTCAAGGGCTCGTCGATCGTGCTCAAGAAGGGCACCAAGGTCAAAAGCATCCGTCTGCCGCGGGGGGCCGGCGACCATGAGGTGGACTGCAAGACCGACCAGGGGGCCTTCATGCTGAAGGCGTGCTTTCTGAAAAAGGCGTGACCGCGCCGGCGCCCGCCATGATCGGCAAGCCCCACGCCCGCCGACTGCGCGAGATCTACCGCTCGGCCGGCTGGCCCTGCCAGGACCTGGTGGAGATTGAATTGCTGGCGGCCGGGCTGGTGGAGCGCGTGCGCGCAGGATCCGGGCACGAGACTCTGCGCGTGACGGACGCCGGCATCCAGGTGCTGGCCGCCACGCTGCAGGGCAACCGCGCCGCGCGTTCCGACCACGAGGCGCTGGTGCGGCAGGTGGCGCGCGAGATGGCCCGTGCCGGGCGCGTGGTGTGGACGGGTCTCTCCCTGCGCGCGCAGGTGCCGGGGCCGACGTCCGAAGACCCGCCCCAGTGGTGCATCGCCATGCCCGACGTGTTTTCGATCCGCAACACCACGGTGGAGGCGTATGTCGAGCCCGTGGTGCACGAGATCAAGGTGCGCCGCGCCGACCTGCTGGGCGACCTGAAAAAGCCCGCCAAACGCGCCGCCTACCTCGACCTCGGCGGCGCCTGCTGGTACGTGCTGGGCAACGATGCCAAGGGTCGCCCGATCGGCGAGCCCGATGAAATCCCTGCCGAATGCGGCGTGATGATGGTGCAAGGTACGCAACTGACGGTGGTCCGCCCCGCGCCGCGCCGGCCGGTGGAGCGCCTGCCGTTTCCGGTCTGGCTGGAACTGGCCAAGCGCACGCCGCATGCCGTCGAAGGCGGCGACCAGGCGCCGCTGGTCGATCTGGGGCCTGCCGGCGACCCTGCCAACGAGGGTGCGTAGGGGATGTCGGCATTCGGCGCGCCAGATGGGGCTGTTATCCCCGGCCCGATCGGGTATCCAGGGCTTGCGGGCCAGGGCATCCCGCCCGGCGCCCCTCCAAGGACCATTGCCGTGCGCGGGCTGTGCGAATTCACCGCGAAGCGCGGCGATCTGGACCTGCGCTTCACGCCGTCGCCCACCGGGGCGCAAGGCATCGAAGGCCATGGTGTCGTGACCGCACGCCGGCCGGCGAGCTACCAGACCGAGGTGCCGCTGGCGGGCGATTTCGGCGGCCTGCGCGTACGCGGTCGCGCTGACGGCTGGGACCCGGCGGCCCGGCGGCTGGAAGAAATCAAGACCTACCGCGGCGACCTGGCCCACATCCCCGACAACCACCGGCAACTGCACTGGGCGCAGGCGCGCATCTATGGCGCGCTGATCTGCCGGCAGCTCGCGCTGTCGCAGGTGGAACTGGCGCTGGTGTACTTCAACATCGACACCCGGCAGGAGACCGCGTTCACCGAAACCCATGGTGCGCCCGCATTGCAGGCCTTTTTTGAAGCGCAGTGCCAGCGTTTTACCGCCTGGTCCGCGCAGGAGGCGGCCCATCGCGCGGGCCGTGACGCGGCACTGAGAACCCTGCCGTTCCCGATGCCGGCGTTTCGAGCCGGCCAGCGCGAACTGGCCGAGGCCGTGTACCGCGCTGCCCGTGCCGGGCGCTGCCTGATGGCGCAGGCGCCCACCGGCATCGGCAAGACCGTGGGCACGCTGTTCCCGCTGCTCAAGGCCGCGCCGCCCGATGCGACGCGCCCGGAAAGCGGCCTGGACAAGATTTTTTATCTCGCCGCGAAGACCCCCGGCCGCCAGCTCGCGCTGGATGCGCTGCAGCAGATTGGCCGGGCCGCGCCGGCTCCGCGACTGCGCGGGGGCTTGCCACAAGCACGGCTGCGCGTGCTGGAACTCGTCGCCCGCGACAAGGCCTGCGAGCACCCCGACAAAGCCTGCCACGGCGAATCGTGTCCACTGGCGCGCGGCTTCTACGACCGCCTGCCAGCCGCGCGGCAGGCCGCCGTGGACGCGGCGGCCCCGGTCTGGGGCAAAGCCGCGTTGCGTGACATCGCCCTGCGTCACGACGTCTGCCCCTACTACCTGAGCCAGGAACTCGCCCGCTGGGCCGACGTGGTGGTGGGCGACTACAACTACTGGTTCGACACCAGTGCCCTGCTGTTCGCCATGACGCAGGACGAGGGCTGGCGCGTGGCCGTGCTGGTGGACGAGGCGCACAACCTGGTGGAGCGCGCGCGCGGCATGTACAGCGCCGCGCTGGAGCAAGGCGCGCTCAAGGCCCTGCGCCGCGCCGCGACGGCGGTCTCACCGCCGCTCAAGCGCGCGCTCGACCGCCTGAATCGCCCGTGGAACGCGTTTCAACGCGAACAGGCCACGCCCTACGTCGCGCAAGACGCCATTCCGGCCGGGTTCACCGAGGCCCTGCACCAGACGCTGGCCACGCTGACCGACCTCATGGCCGAGCAACCCGCGCTCGTTGCGGAGCTGGCGCAGGCCGGCGCTGACTTGCAGCGCTTCACGTTCGACGCGCTGCACTTCGCGCGCATCACCGAGAGCTTCGGCGCGCATTCGCTGTTCGACATCACGCTGCGCGCAGGCCGTGCGCCGTTGCCCGCGCGGCCGGCCGCGTCCACCCTGTGCATCCGCAACATCGTGCCCGCTCCGCACCTGCAGGCACGTTGGTCCGCCGCGCGCTGCACGGTGCTGTTTTCCGCGACGCTGAGCCCGCGGCATTACCACGCCGACCTGCTGGGCCTGCCTGAGAGCACCGCCTGGGTTGATGTGCCTTCACCGTTCAGCGCGCGCCAGCTCTCGGTGCGTGTGGCGCGCGACATCTCCACGCGCTGGCGCGACCGCGAACGCTCGCTGGCACCCATCGTCGACCTGATCGCGCGGCAATACGCCGCAAAACCGGGTCACTACCTGGCCTTTTTCAGCAGCTATGACTATCTGGACCAGGTGGCCACGTTGTTGCAGGAGCAGCAGCCCGGCGTACCGTGCTGGGCGCAGCAGCGCCAGATGTCCGAGGCCGCGCGCGAGGCCTTCCTCGCCCGCTTCACGCCGGGCGGGCAGGGCATTGGTTTCGCGGTGCTCGGTGGCGCGTTCGCCGAGGGCATCGACCTGCCCGGCGACCGACTCATCGGTGCCTTCATCGCCACGCTCGGCCTGCCGCAACTCAACCCGGTCAACGAACAGATCAAGGCCCGCATGGACGCCGCCTTTGCCGGGCGGGGTGACGCCTACACCTACCTTTACCCGGGTCTGCAGAAAGTGGTGCAGGCGGCGGGGCGTGTGATCCGTACGCCTGTCGACGAAGGCGTGCTGCTGTTGATGGACGACCGCTTTGCCCGGGCGGACGTGCGGGGGCTGCTGCCGGCGTGGTGGGCGGTGTCGGCCGACAGCCCGTTGCGCGATGACGCTGACCGCCAGCCCGCGTGGCCGTGAAGGTGCTGCTCAGGGGGTGGGCTGTCTGCGTCGGCCTGCCCGGGGCGTCTTGTGCGTATCCGTGTTGCTGATTCGTGTCAGGCCGTCCAGATCGGCAATCCGGACATGGCGTTGATCGACTTCGAGGACGCCCAGCTTCTGAAACGCCGAGAAATTGCGGCAAACCGTCTCGACCGTCAGGCCCAGATAGCTGGCGATATCGGACCGCGACATCCGCATGCGGAATTCGCTCGGCGAATAGCCCCGCGCAGAAAGCCGCTGCGACAGATTCAGCAGGAAGGCGGCCAGACGTCTTTCGGACGACAGACTGCCGAATCGCACCAGCAAATGAAGCTCGCGCACGCTCTCGCGGCTGAGTTCCTGCAGCAGTGTGCGCTGCAAGCTGGCGTTGCGCTCGGCCAGATCAGTCACCATTGCATATGAGGCAGCGCAGACCTCGGTGTCTTCGAGCGCGGTGGCGCTGCTCGCATGATGGCCATCGGCAATGCCGTCCAGGCCGATCAATTCTCCTGCCATGTGAAACGCGCTGACCCGCTCCTGCCCGTGCGCCGTGCTCAGACTGGACTTCAGGGTGCCGCTGCGAATTTCGAAGAGGTATCCAAACGCCTCGCCTTCCCGGTAAAGGCGCTCGCCAGCCCTGACCTTGCGCCGGCTGAACATGAGGCTGTCCATGCAGTCAACCCGGGGATTTGTCGGATCGCCGGGCACGCACCACGCGCGAAGATGGCAGCGTGAGCAATGAGGCCTGGCGAGTTGCGTCTTCAACGTCGCCGCAGGGATGAACTTGATGGGGGTGGTGGGCGCCTCGACGACAGCGCCGTGCAGGGAATCGAACATGACCGGGTCATTGTCTTTTGGGGAGGGCCGAATTTCCATGACTTGGCTCAAGGAATGAACCACCAGGCGAACGCTATCCCGCAACCCGGCAGGGTCCGCGCCTGAGATTCATCCCCTCAGGCCTGCCACACCCCGTAGCCGCTTTCGCGCAGGTCAATCCCCAGTTCAACCTCCAGGCTGCGGGCCTCGTCATACGTCAGCGGGTTGTACAGCGCATACAGCTCCGGCAACAGCCGCAGGCCGAATTCCTGAACGTAGCGGTTCGACTGAATGCCGGCCTTGTGCTTGTCAAAGCGCAGGTCGGGGTCCAAGCCGGTCATGCCGACGTAAACGCAAGGTTTCCCCATGACGTAGTCCGGGTTTGACCGCAGGAAGCGGGCCTTGCGCAGCACGTCGCGCGACAATTCGACAACGTAGACGTGATAGTGCTTGCGCCGGGCCATACCCGCCATGATGGCGGTGTTTCCCACGGACGGGCACGATCCAGCGCGTCTTGGCTGTTTTTCAAGGGGGATTTCTGTGCTGAAACGACGTGATCTGATGGCATCGGCGCTGGCCTGGCCGGCGCTGCAGGCCTGGGCCGCCGGACCGGATGCCGAGGCGGCCTTGCGTGCCGGCGGGGTGGTGGCGGCGTTCCGGCATGCGTTGGCGCCGGGCACGTTCGATCCGCCCGGGTTCCGGCTGGGCGACTGCGGCACGCAGCGCAACCTCAATGACGAGGGCCGGGCACAGGCTCGGCGCATGGGCGAGTGGTTCGCGTCCCGGTCACTGCAGCCCGCGCGGGTGCGCTCCAGCCCCTGGTGCCGCTGCATGGACACCGCCACGCTGGCGTTCGGCCGGGCGCAAGCCTGGGATGCGCTGGCCTCGCCGCGTGGGGTATCCGAGACCACCGGCGCCGCGAACCTGAAGACCTTGCGCCGGGCGCTGGTCGAGGCCTCGGCGCGGCGCGGGGTGTTTGAAGTCTGGGTCACGCACATGTTCGTGCTGTCCGATCTGGCCAGCACGAACACCGCCTCGGGCGAGGGCCTGATCCTGCAGGTCGATGCCAGCGGCGCGCCGCGCGTGCTGGCACGGCTGACGGCACCGGTTTGAGGAAAATTTCAAGACATTTTGGCCTCTTCCCAGCGTCCCAAGGTCATATATAGCTATGGATTCAGGAGTAGTCCGGCTCACGCCGGAGGCTCGATGCCGCGGTAGTGGGTCGACGGGAACTTGCAGATCGGGCAGGTGCTTGCGGGTATGACGTTCACCGTGGAGCCGCAGACCTGGCAGATGAAGTAGCGCCCGGTCTTTGCATCGATGGTGCGCGCCACCTTCTCGAAAAATGTGGGCGCCCAGCGCAGGATCTGCTTGATCTTGTCCCGGTGCTGCTGCTCCGATGACCAGGCGTACTTCACGGCGTTCATGGCGTCTTCGTGGCCTTCGGGCTTGAGCTGCTCCAGCAGTTGGGGGTAAAACGCGTCGATCGAGTGCATCTCGCCCTCGGCCGCACGCAACAGGTTGTCGCGCGTACCGCCCGCGCGAATGGCGGGCTTGGGCAGGGGTACCAGCTCGACCTTCAACTGCGTGAGGATCTTGCCGAAGTTGGCGGCGTGGACCTGCTCCGACGCTGAAAACGCCGTGAAAAGGTAGGCAATGCCCTTGTAGCCTTCCTGCGTGGCGCGCTGGCTGAACGCGTTGTAATGCAGATAGACGCTGGTTTCGGTCTCGCGCGCGGCCTGCATGGCGGCGATGGTGGCCGGGTAGGGCGCGGCGCCAGCGGGCAGCCACGCGGGAAAGGCGGCCCAGGCTACGGTGGCCTGCAACAGCCGGCGCCTGCGCAACGGCGGCAAATGGTGTGTGGCAATCAGCGCGGTGAAGTGCGGTCGGCAGGTCATCTCGGGAACCTCCTTCGCGTCAAAACCTGCATTGAACGCCTGGCGGCCGCGACAGCTTGTGATCTGGATCAAGAGGCCTGAATCGGTCCAGGGCAGGCAGGTGGCATGTCGCACCGCTATAGTGCTTCCATGCATTCCCAACGCCAGCACCAGCGCTCCGACCTCGTGCGCATCGCCACCCACGCCATGGCCGAGCGCGGCCTGGAGCCCGAGTTTTCCGGCCGCGTCGAGGCGCAGCTCGCCTCCATCACCGGCCCGGGCCAGGAGAGCGGCCCGGAGATTCGCGACCTCACCGCACTGCAGTGGTGCTCCATCGACAACGACGACTCGCTCGACCTGGACCAGCTCACCGCCAGCGAGGTGCTGCCCAAGGGGGCCGTGCGGCTGTGGGTGGCGATTGCCGACGTGGATGCGCTGGTGAAGCAAGACACGCCGATCGACACGCATGCGCTGGTCAACACCACCTCGGTCTATACCTCGGCGCGCATTTTCCCGATGCTGCCCGAGCGCCTGTCCACCGACCTGACCTCGCTGAACCCGGGGCTTGACCGGCTGGCGGTGGTGACCGAGATGGTCTTCAACGCCGATGGCTCGCTGGCGGGCTCCACCGTGTACCGCGCACGGGTGCACAACCGGGCCAAGCTGGCCTACGACGCGGTCAGCGCCTGGATCGACGGCGAGGGCGCCTTGCCGCAGGCCGCGGCCGCCGTGCCCGGCATGGAGGCCCAGCTGCGCACCCAGGACGCGCTGGCGCAGCAGCTGCGCGCGCGCCGCCATGCCCAGGGCTCGCTGGATCTGGAGACCTTCCAGCCGCGCGCGCTGTTCGAGGGCGAGCAGGTGGTGGACATCCGCCAGCAGGTGCAGAACCGGGCGCGCCAGCTGATCGAGGAAGTGATGATCGCCACCAACGGCTGCACCGCGCGCTACCTGGCCGCGCAGGGCGGCGCCTCGCTGCGCCGCGTGGTGCGCTCGCCCGAGCGCTGGTTACGCATCGTCGGTGTGGCCAAGGAGTACGGCGAAACCCTGCCGGACGAACCGGACTCGAAGGCGCTGGAGGCCTTCCTGGCCAGGCAGCACCGGATCGACCCGCTGCGTTTTCCCGACCTCTCCCTGGTCATCGTCAAGCTCATGGGGCGCGGCGAATACGTGGTCGAGACCCCCGGCGGCCCGCCGATCGGCCACTTTGGGCTGGCGGTGCGCGACTACACCCATTCCACCGCGCCCAACCGGCGCTTTCCCGACCTGATCACCCTGCGCCTGCTCAAGGCGGCGCTGGCGGATGCGCCGCAGCCCTACACGACGGCCGAGCTGGGCGAACTGGCCGTGCATTGCACCCGGCAGGAAGATGCCGCGCAGAAAGTGGAGCGGCAGATGCGCAAGTCTGAGGCCGCGCTGCTGCTCGAATCGCGCGTGGGCCAGCGTTTCGACGCGCTGGTCACGGGCGCGGGCGCCGACGGCCTGTGGGTGCGCATCTTCACGCCGCCGGCCGAAGGCAAGCTGGTCGGAGGGCATGACGGCAGTGGGGCGGTGCGGGTGGGCGACAAGGTCCGCGTCAAGCTGGTCTCGGCCAATGTGGAGCGCGGCTTTATCGACTTTGTGCGGGTGGATTGAAGCAACAGGGTCTTCCGTAGCGAAATTTCAGGCTTTTTTGGCGCCAACCCAGCGTCGAATGGTCATTGTCAGCTACTGAATCAGGAGTTTCCTGAGCGCGAGATCGTCGTAGTGATCGGTCATCCCCACGGAGGCGGGGATGCAGTGCACCCGCCCAGGGAGCCCCGCAGGGTTCAGGCGCAGGCGTTGAAGCTGTCCCCCAGCGCGCTGATGAGCCGGTCAATGTCGTCCTTCTCGCAGACGAAGGGCGGGGCGAGCTGGATGGTGTCGCCGCCGTAGCGCACGTAGAAGCCCTTCTTCAACATGTCCATGGCGATCAGGTAGGGGCGCCGGGCCGGCTCGCCGGGCAGGGCGTCGATCGTGAAGCCGGCCGCCAGGCCGAAGTTGCGGATGTCGGCAACGTGTTTCGCGCCCTTCAGGCTGTGCACCGCGGCCTCGAAATGGGGGCTCAGGGCCTGCACCCGGCCCACGGCGTCTTCGGTCTGCAGCAGTTCCAGCGTGGCCAGCCCGGCGGCGCAGGCCACCGGGTGCGCGCCATAGGTGTAGCCGTGCGGAAATTCGAGCATGTAGTCCGGCCCGCCTGCCGCCATGAAGGTGTCGTAGATCTCCTGCTTCGCCACCACCGCGCCCAGCGGCTGCACGCCGTTGGTCACCTGCTTGGCGATGTTCAGGATGTCGGGCGTCACGCCGAAGGCCTGCGCGCCGGTCCAGGCGCCGGCGCGGCCGAAGCCGGTGATGACTTCATCAAAGATCAGCAGGATGTTGTTCGCGGTGCAGATCTCGCGCAGCCGCTGCAGGTAGCCCACCGGCGGAATCACCACGCCGGACGAACCCGAGAACGGCTCCACGATCACGGCGGCAATGTTCGATGCGTCGTGCAGTGCGATCAGGTCGAGCAGCCGGTCGGCGAGCGCAGCACCCGGGTAGGCACCTACCCCCTCGGCTGCCGGCTGGCCGCGGAAGAACGAGCCCGCCGGTGGTTGCGTGTGCGGCAGGTGGTCGGCCTCCACGCCCTGGCCGAAGTGCTTGCGGTTGCCCACCATGCCGCCGACCGAAATGCCGCCGAAGTTCACGCCGTGGTAACCCTTCTCGCGACCGATCAGGCGCGTCTTGCTGGCCTGGCCCTTGGTGCGCCAATAGGCGCGCGCCATCTTGAGCGAGGTGTCGGCCGCCTCCGAGCCCGAGCCGGTGAAGAACACGCGGTTCAGCCCGGCCGGCATGAATTCGACGATGCGGTTGGCCAGCCCGAACGACAGCGGGTGGCCGAACTGGAAGGCGGGCGAGTAGTCGAGCGCGGCCATCTGGCGGCTGACGGCCTCGGTCAGCTCGGTGCGCCCATGGCCCAGCCCGCAGCACCACAGGCCGGAGAGGCCGTCGAAGATCCGGTGTCCGTCCGCGTCCAGGTAGTAGCAGCCCTTGGCGCCCACCATCAGCCGCGGGTGCGCCTTGAAGTCGCGGTTGCCGGTGAAGGGCATCCAGTGCGCGGCCAGCCAGTCAGCGTCGGTGCGGGTGGAGTGGTGGGCATTCAGGCGTTGTGTTTCGGTCATGTCCATCGGGAACCTCTCGAACAAAATTGAACAGGCCCGCCATACCGGCGCGCTGCGAATCGCTATTGTTGATGCGTCTGTTACTCTTATAAAGTTTCAATTATCCATGTTCAGTTGAAGATTTATGCAAGTAAAGACGCGCGCCATGCTGGGCCAGATCAGCGACATGGACGTGCGCCTGCTGCGCGTGTTCAAGAGCGTGGTGGAGTGCGGTGGCATGGCGGCAGCCGAACTGGAGCTGAACATTGCCACCTCCACCATCAGCCGCCACATCAAGGACCTGGAGACCCGGCTGGGCCTGACCCTGTGCCGCCGGGGCCGCGCCGGTTTTTCGCTGACGCCCGAAGGCGAGCGCATCCACGCCGAGACCCTGCGCCTGCTGGCCTCCACCGACGCCTTTCGCGCCAGCGTCGACGACATCCACCAGCGCATGGGCGGCGAACTGCACCTGGCGGTGTTCGACAAGACCGCCAGCAACCCCGAGGCGCACATCGCCCAGGCCGTGGCGCTGTTTCGCGCAGAGGCGCCCGAGGTGGCGCTGAACCTGCATGTGGGCTCGCTGAACCTGATCGAGCGCGGCGTGATGGACGGGCAGTTCCAGCTCGGCATCATCCCCGAGCACCGGCGCTCTGACAGCCTGGCCTACGACGAGCTGTTCGGTGAAACCATGCTGCTGTACTGCGGGGCGGCGCACCCGCTGTTTGCCGTTGAAGGTACTCCGCTCACCTGGGATGGCCTGCATACGCATGCCTTTGCCGGGCTGGGCTACCACTCACCGAACATGGAGATCACCCACCGCGAGCGCCTGCGCCGCGACGCCACCGGCTTCGACCAGGAGTCCGTGGCCACGCTGATCCTGTCAGGCGGCTTCCTCGGTTTCCTGCCCGACCATTACGCCGAAGGTTTCGTGCGCGGCGGGGAGATGCGCGCCGTGCAGCCCGCGCTGTTCCGCTACGCCTGCCGGTTCTCAAGCATCATCCGGCGTTCGCCGGCGCCGTCGCGTGTGACGCAGCTGCTGCGCGAAAGCCTGGTGCGGGCGCATGGGGTCATGTTGGGTTGAAATGGCCGCATCCCATCGTAGGAAGGTCATAGTTCGCTATGAAAATTGAGGGTTCCCAGTCGGGCATCCGAACGCGAGCAGTGGCCGTGGGCGACTTCACAGCGCGCTGGTCGTCTGGCGCCCCGCCTTCGTACGGCGGCGCACAGAACGGCAGGCGGGTCAGGGCCACCATGGGGGCGCGACCGGATCTGGCGTTGCGGAGGTTCCGCGGCCCTGTGCGCCCGGCGCCACAGGGAACATGAAACATATCAAGCTGGGCCTTGCCGGGCTCGTCCTCCTCCTGAGCGCCCTCTGGCTGGCCGCGGACCCCCTCGCCTTGACGCGCTACGAATGGTTTGCGCTGCGCACATCGCTGATCTACTACACCGGAATCGTGGGCATCGGCGTGATGAGCGTGGCCATGGTGCTGGCGTTCCGGCCGGTGGTCTTCGAGCCCTGGCTGGGCGGGCTGGACAAGATGTACCGGCTGCACAAATGGCTGGGCATCACCGGTCTGCTGATGGCCATTGCCCACTGGCTGTGGATGCAGGTGCCCAAATGGCTGGTCGAGGCGGGCTGGATCGTGCGCCCTGCGCGGCATCGGGCGCCCGAAGAGACGGTGGCGCTGTTCAGGTTTTTCCAGAGCCAGCGCGGCCTGGCCGAAGGCGTGGGCGAATGGGCGTTCTACGCGGTGGTCGTGCTGCTGGGGCTGGCGCTGGTGAAGCAGTTCCCCTACCGCTATTTCTTCCAGATCCACCGGCTGATGCCGATCGCCTTTCTGGCGCTGGTGTTTCACGCTGCCGTGTTGATGAAATTCAGCTACTGGAGCCAGCCGGTGGGTCCGGTGCTGGGGCTGATGATGCTGGCGGGCAGCCTGGCGGCGATGGGCATCCTGATTGGCAAGGTGGGATGGCGCCGCAGGGCGGTGGGCTTGATCGACGACATCACGCACTACAAGGACGTCCGCGTGTTGCAGGTGACCTTGCAGCTCAAGGGCCGCTGGCGTGGACACGCCGCCGGGCAATTCGCCTTTGTCACCTTTGATGGCAGGGAGGGCGCGCACCCGTTCACGATTTCTTCGCCCTGGACGGGCGATGGGCGCCTGGTGTTTCTCATCAAGGAGCTGGGTGACTACACCCGCGCACTGCCGAAAAGCGCCCGGGTGGGCGACGTGGTCCAGGTCGAAGGGCCTTATGGCCAGTTCACTTTTGCGGGCCGCAAACCGCAGCAGATCTGGGTTGGCGGCGGCATTGGCATCACACCGTTCATCGCCCGGCTGCAGGCCTTGGCCCATGCGCCCGATGGCAAGCCGGTGGACCTCTTCTACGCGACCCGTGTGCCCTGCGATGACGCCATCACCGGGCTGCAGACAGAGGCGAAAAAGGCCGGTGTGCGGCTGCATGTGGTGGTCGAGGGCCGCGACGGCCGTCTGACGGCCGACCGCATCTGCCTGGCCGTGCCGGCGTGGAAGTCTTGCGATGTCTGGTTTTGCGGGCCGTCAGGCTTCGGAAAAGCCCTTCGGGCCGACTTTCTCGCCCGGGGCGTCGAACCCGCAGACTTTCACCACGAGTTGTTCGAGATGCGGTAGGCAGGCATGGCACGGGTTCTTGGGCTGGATGCCGATGCTGCGGCGGTCCCGGCAGTTCCGCGGGGCATGACGCAAAATGGGGGCATGAAAGCCCCCGAACGACTGCAGACACTGATTGAAGAAGGCCTGATCGACACTGTGGTGCGCCAACTGATGAGTGGCAAGGAAGCCATGGTCTACGTGGTGCGCCATGGCGACGAAACCCTGTGCGCCAAGATATACAAGGAGGCCACGCACCGCAGCTTCCGCCAGGCCGTCGATTACACCGAGAACCGCAAGGTCAAGAACACCCGGCAGGCGCGCGCCATGGCCAAGGGCACGAAGTTTGGCCGTCAGGCGCAGGAGGCGGCGTGGCAGAGCTCCGAGGTCGACGCGCTGTATCGCTTGGCCCATGCCGGCGTTCGCGTGCCCAAACCGTTCAATTTCTTCGAAGGTGTGCTGCTGATGGAACTGGTTGCCGACGAGCACGGCGATGCGGCCCCGCGGCTAAACGACGTGGCCTTCACCCCCGAGGCTGCGCGCGGGCACCACGCGACGTTGTTGACCGAAGTCGTGCGCATGCTGTGCGCGGGGGTCGTGCATGGGGATCTGTCGGAGTTCAACATCCTGCTGGGCGCGGATGGCCCGGTGATCATCGACCTGCCGCAGGCGGTGGATGCCGCCGGCAACAATCATGCCCAGCGCATGCTGCTGCGGGACGTGGCGAATCTGCGCGGCTTCTTTGGCCAGTTTGCGCCGGAGCTGCTGAAGACCGACTTCGGCCCCGAGATCTGGGATCTCTACCAGCGTGGGGTGCTGGAGCCCGAGTCCGTTCTTACGGGCCGCTTCGCGCGCAAGGGCGGCGCGGTGGATGTGGGCAACGTGATGCGCGAGATCGACGACGCGCGCGCCGAGGAAGCCGCGCGGCGCCTGCGTATGCAGACGGCGCGCTGACGGGGCCCTGCCGGAACTGCTCAGGGCCGGCGGTTTTCCGGATCGCGCTGCCCCGGCTGATTGCGGTCCTTTTTTGCGTCTTCGGGTTTTCCCGTGTCGGGTCGGGGCGCCCGACCCCGCGGCGTGGTAGGCCGTGATGCGGCTTCCGATGCTGGAGCCGGCTGGCGGGACGGGCTTGGGCGGGCGCCCGGCCCCGTGTCGGGTCTGCTGCGCGGCTCGTCCTGGCCGGCTTCCCGGGCGGCCCTGGCGGCGGTCGCTGGTTGCTGGGCTTGCGCCGGGACAGCCTGCGGCTCGGTCGCGCGTTGGGCCGGCACCGGCCCTGCGGCAGCAGGCTGCGCCCTTGCCCCGGGTTCGGGTTGGCTGCGTGGCGCCGGAGCTTGCGTTGTCGCCGCCGGTGGCATGGCCTGCGTTGGCCGGAGGCCATTCTCTGCCTTCTCTGGCGCGCCACGATGGGGCGGCAAGTCCGGCTTTGCGGGCGCAGGTGCGACTGGCGCTGTGCCGGCCTGGGCCTTGGCGGCCTCCCGTTCAACCGGCTTCGTTCTGGCGCCGGCCGGCGTCTCGCCCGGTGTATGGGCCGGCGGTCGCAGGGTGGGGCGCGCCTCCCTGGGCTGCGTCACGATCTTGACCGCAGGCGCTGGCAGCGTCTTTTCGGGTCTCAGGTTCCTGCGTGTGGCCGCGTCGAGCGGCTGGCCGGGCTGTTCTTTCAGATGCTGCTGTTGCTCGGCAAAGCCCGCGTGGGCCGCGGGGGGCGCGGTTCGCGCGATGACAGGGCGCTCATGGGCGCGGGCCGGCGGCTTTTCGCCCCGCACTGCCGCCCCGTGAACGCTTCGCTGCGTCGGCGCCACGGTCGCCGCGGCCGCAACCGGGCGGCTTTCGATCGTTTCCCGCGACACCCGGACCGCAGCCCTGGAGATCGACTGCGACTGGACAAAGGCGTTCGCCGGCACGGCCACGATGGCGCCCGGCACCCTGCGGTTGGCATACACCACGTTCGCGACATTCGTGTTGCCGTAATAGTGGTTGATGACGGTGGTGTTGATCACCGTATTGCTGCGATTGACATTTTCGAAATAGCCGCGGCTGACTGGGTAGGACGGCCGGTAGACCTCGCGCGGCGCCAGCGGGAACCACGCGACGCCGGCGACGTTGCCGCCGGAGACCGAGAGCTGGAAGTTGCTTCCGCCCACGAAGGCGACCAGGGCCGGCGCGTAGTAGGCGCGCTCACGCGCGGGCCCCGGCACCCAGCCCCAGACGCCCTGGACATGCGCCCAGCGACCATAGTGCGACACGGCAAAGCCCCAGGGGGCGTCGTCCACCCAGGTCCAACCCCAGGGGTCCACCCAGGCCCAGTGGCCGTCGCGGTAGGGCGCCCAGTTGGCGGGTACTCGACTCGGGATCCAGACATTGCCGTAGCTCGCGTCAACCCGCCAGGTGCCGTTGGCATCGAGGTCCTGGTAGCCGATGACGTCGGGAGACACGTAGCGCGCGGAGACCGAACGGTCGAACCGGCGGTCACGTTCGCTGGCCCAGCGATCAAACTCGTCCAGGCGGGGCGCATCCACAGCCCGGTACTCGCGCAGGCCGGTTCCCGTGAATCGGTAGGGCTGGCGGGTGTCGATGACGTACGCCGCGCCGTCGCCATAGGCTTCGCCCTGGCCTTTGCGCAAGATGATCGTTGTTGCATCGCCGTCCGGTTCCACGGTGATCCGGTAGTCGCCGGGCTGGCGCAGCGTGAACGCGAGGTTGGGCGTGGCGACCTCGAACGTTTCACCATCCACAAGACGGCGGACCCGCACGGCCAGGGTGCCCTGCGTCAGTTGCAGCTGGGTGATCTGGTCGTCGAGGCTGAGGATGGCGACACTGGTGTGCGCGTCCATGCGGATGGCCGCGCTGCCCACCTGGATCTCGGCGCGCGCGCCGTCACCGGACCAGAGACGGTCGCCTGTGGTGAGCGGGCGATTCATCGTGCCCTGGACCCAGTCGTTCTCGCCTGCCGGTGAAAAGCTGACGGCGTCCGTTGCGTAAGCCAGCCGCGCCACGCGCGAGGGCGGGTCAGCGCTGGCCCAGCCGCTGAAAGTCAGGATGGCGAGGCTGGCCGCGACAGCGAGGACCCGGCGAACCCGAACGGGTGGTTGCATCAGTGAACTCCTTCAAATGCGGGACAAGGCTCGGCACGGACGGCGGGCCATCGTGCCGGAGTGGTTCTATTTCTTGAGGCTCATCTCGTTGACCACGCTGTTAACGCCCTCGATGCCCTTCGCAATCGTCACAGCGTTGTCCATCTGGCTCTGGTTGTTGACGAAGCCGCTGAGCTGCACGGCGCCCCGGCGGGTGACGACGCCAATGTCAAAGCTCTTGATGCTGATGTCGGCCAGCAACGCCGACTTGACGCGGGTGGTCACGATGCCGTCGTCGACCTTGTCGCCGACCGAGCTGGCCGCGATTTTCAGGGTCGCGTTGTTCTGGACGCTGCGCACGCCCGCGATGGCTTGCGTGAGGGCGACGGCACGGTCGAGCTGGGCCTGGTTGTCGACAAAGCCGCTCAGTTGAACCTCGCCCTTGCGGGTTTCGACCTTGAAATCAAGGCTCTTGATCTCGGGGTCGGCCAGCAGGGCGGATTTGACGTTGGTGGTCACGACGCTGTCGTCGATCTCCGTGCCGACCGTCGTGCCGGGCGGCGGCGTGCCGCTGGTGTCCGGCGCCTTGTTGCAGCCAGAGACCGCCAGGGTCAACAGGGCCGCCATTGCCGTGCTCAACATGAGCGAGCCAGTGCGAATTTTCATGGGAAGGTTCTCGGTTCGGCGGGCCATGGAGTCATGGCTCATTGCCCCGAGCATCCGGCATGAGGCCGGCGTCGTCTGTGCGTCAACCCACCTTGCTGCGGACCCGACATGGCCCGGGGTGCGCGGTGGGGCCAGCGCCCAGCCAGATTCGCATCATTGGTGCGATCCGGTCCTGTTTGGGGAACACCTGGCGCACGGGCTGGCTTTGGCCGTGCTGGAAGACAGTGATGGTGGTACCCATGGCGGGGGCTCATTCGATCTGGAAACGGTCGCTCGCCTGCAACCGGCCGCGCTCGGCAATGAAGCGGCCCAGATCCACCATCTCGGGCACAGGTGGGTCAGGGCGGCGTCGGGGCTGTTTTCAGCAAGGCCGCGGGCCAGCAACGCGCCGATGTCGCCGCCGGAGATGGGCTGAACGCCCGGGAGATTGCGGCTGGCGCGCAGTCCCGGCGAGCGGGGCATCACAGGCCAGACGATGGGTGAGTGACAATAAAAAGTGGGTAAAAAGTACCTATTCCCAGCGTGATATGGTCATCATCAGCTATAAATAGTGAAGTGCTATGGTGCGGCGTCGATGATCGCATCATCGCCCTGGACGTCTGACCTGCGGCCCGCCAGGCGGGGTGCCGGCCAGGTCCGAATGCGCATCTGCATCCAGAAAGTATGCGCTGATGCTAAGCCGGAGGGCGACGTTGAACCGGAAATTTCGCATCATGGAAATTGGAATCTGACCCCGATTACCCCGATTACCCCTTGGAAATTTGACTCTGACCCCCGATTACGCTGATTACGCGATTGCGGAGTCGTTCGAACGGTTCATGGTGGTGGTAGCGCGCAAGTAGGCATCGGTGGTGAATGAAATGGGTGTGATGCCACGTCAAGTCGCGCGCTTGATGTGTTTGCGCAGCGCGCGGATCTTTTGCCAGATCACTGCCTTGGGCAGGGTGATGGCCATGGCCTGCATGCAGCGCTCCATCCACCCGTGGCGTTCTTGCAGGCGGTCGATGACTTTGCCCAGATCCCGCGACACCACGGGGCCATAGGCCTGTTCGGCCTTGGCCAGCGAGGCGCGCAGCGCGGGCAGCGGCAAGGCCATCATCGCCAGATCGATCACGTCGCGGTTGAAGGTGCCGTCGTCGGCCTGCCGGTCCGAGTTGGCCAGCAGCTTGGACGCTGCCAGATCCATTGGCGTGAGCGTGGCTATGCCACACACCGCGTCAGCTTTGCCCGGTGCCGCCAGTTCGATGCGCGCCTCGCGGACGATTTCGAACTTGATGGCCTGTCCGTCCATTTGCACCGCAGTGCGCAGGCCGTATTGATCGGCACGCATGTCGCGCACCATCACCAGCGCTTCAGCACCGGGCCGAACGACGGCGTTGATGCCCTGGGTGGTGGTGAGCAGCTGGCGCAGCGCGCGGTAACCCGCGGCATCGGACACCAGAAAATCGATGTCCACCGATTCGCGGTATTCGCCAAAGCGCAGGGCAATGCAGGTGCCGCCGCCAAACAGGCAACCGTGCTGGCGCAGCAGCGCCCCGTCGAGCGCGGCCAGCACATGCGCGATGCGCTGGTGATGCGGGCGCTCAAACATGGTCTTGCCCGAACGCCGTGCGAAGGGCCGCCAACAGCGCAAGCTCCGGCGCTGTCATGGCCGCCATGTCGAGGTGCCGGGCATTGCGCGTGTAGATATCCAGGGCCTCCGTCGGCGTGAGCGTGTCGGTGCCATGCACCTGCCAGGCCAGGGATCTCAGCTGTGGGTAGTCGCTCAGGCGCACGCGCACCGGAACCCAGACTTTGAGGTCGGGGGGCTGTGCGGCCCTGACGGCCTCGTCAGGGGCGCGCGTGCCCCAGTCCATATCGAGCGCTGCAAGCACGTTGGCCCAGGCCCCGATGGTCACAGCCGGCTCACCCGTCTCGATGCGGTGCAGCGTCACGCGCGAGAGGCCGGCTGCCTCGGCGGTTGCCGCGGCGCTGACGCCCAGCGCCTTGCGCCGGGCACGGATCTGTCCGCCCAAAGCCTGAAGCTGGGCCCGGGCGTTAGCGGTGGATGGAGGGGGCTTCGCTGGCATTTGTTTCCCATTATTTGCAAAATGTACAGAAAGTCAAGAATGAGAAACAATATCAGGAAGTGCTTCGAGGCGCGGGCGAGCCTTCGGGTCTGCAAGCCTGCTCAGCCCCAATACGCGGTTTGACCGGTGTAGTTACAGAAAATGGGGCGAAAACACCATTTCCCAGCGTCAAAATGTCATCTTCAGCTACAAATAGTGAAGTTCTACGGTGCGGCGCCGATGATCGCATCATCGCCCTGGACGTCTGGCCTGCGGCCCTGCCGGGCGGGGTGCAGGACAGGTCGGAATGCGCATCTGTATCCAGGAAGTAGGCGTTAATGCTAAGCCGGGGGCGCCGTTGAACCAGCAATTTCGTATCATGGAAATTGAAAATCTGACCCCAATGTCTTTCGCGCGTACGTCAAAGCGCTTTGACGTACGCGGGCTACCAGATGCTGCTGGCGGGCCATGAGCACAGCCCGGCCGCGGAGTTTGAACTGGTGCAGGCGTTGCTGGCGCGCGGCGTGGACGCGCTGGTGTTGGTGGGCGGCGAACACACACCCGAACTTTGGGGGGTGCTTACAGCCTGGAACAAGCCAGCATTGCTGACCTGGTCGGGCGACTCCAGACTGCCCAGCGTCGGCATCGACAATGAGGTGGCAGCGCAGGTCGCCGCAGAGCATCTGCTCGAGCTCGGGCACCAGCGCATCGGCGTGATCGCACGCATCACCGCGGACAGTGAACGCGCGCGCAGCCGTGTGCAGGGTGTCCGCAAGGCGCTGGAGCAGGCCGGCCTGACACTGCCAACCAGCCTGTTCACGGTACAGGAGTTCAGCTTTGAAGGCGGGCGCAGCGGCCTGCGCATCCTGACGGCTGCTCGCGCGCCGCCGTCGGCCATCTTCTGCGGAAATGATCTGCTGCGGGCTGGCGCGCTCCTCGAAGCGCCGCGCATGGGCCTGAAAGTGCCCCAGCAACTGGCTATTTGCGGCTTTGACGATATGGAATTTGCGTCAGCCCTGAACCCCGGCCTGACCACCATCCGGGTGCCCGTTCGCGACATGGGGCGTCGCCGCGCACAGCGTGCTTTCGCTACTGGCCGGTGAGCCTGTGGCGCGGCAAACGCTGTTGCCGTTCGATTTGATGGTGCGCGGCAGCACCGTCGCATCAGGAAGTCGTTGACCGGGCCGATGCAGACCGGCGGCGGTCAGGCAGGGCGCTGTGGCCGTTTCATCGCGTAGCCAGGCTCAGCTTTCCCGGGCCTTCGGCGCGGCTTTGGGGGTGCGGCGGGGGCGCGCCGCCGGTTTGCGGTTGGACCCCGTGGAGGCCCCGGCTTCTTCCGGCGCCGCTTGCGGGACGGGTGTCGCCGGTGCTGTGGCCTCGGGCACGGGCGGCAGCTCCGGCGCGACGTTGGCCCCAGGGGCAGCGGTCAGGTCCGCCACGGTCGAGGCTGTCTTGCGGCCGCCCCGGCTGCGACGGCGGGGCTCGGATTTTTCCAGGGCGGACTCGCCCATGCCGGTGTGGGCTTGCGGCCCGGCGTCGGGGTCGAGGGTGCTGGTTGCGTCGGGCGCTTGCCAGTCCATCGAGGATGCGGCAATTTCCGCGGGTGTCGCATCCGGCCGGCGGCCTCGGCGTCCCGGTTCGCGGCGCTCAGTGCTTGCGGGGCTGGCCTCGGTCGTGGCCGGCGCAGCAGATTCCCGCTGGAAATACCGTGAGGGCGGCCGCTCCACCGGCATCTCGGCGGGCGTCGGCGCGGCCGCGGCCAGGTGTGGGCTATCGCCGTGGCTGGCCGGGCTGGTGGTGCTGATGGTGCTGCCGCTGCTGCGGTACACATAGGCGCCCGACTTTTCGTCGCGGCCGAATTCCAGCAGGCCGCGCGCCTGCGCTTCTTCCAGCAGGTTGCCAAAGGCCCTGAAGCCATACCAGGTCTCGTTGAAGTCCGGCTTGCGGCGCTTGATGGCTTCCTTCAGCACCGAAGCCCAGATCTTGCCGCTGTCGCCGCGTTCGGCCACCAGCGCGTCGAAGGTCTCCACCGCCATGTCGATCGCCTGGGTCCGGCGCGCGTCCATTGAATCCTTGCGCTTGCGCTCTTCCTCGGGCGTGCGCCGGGCGGCGGGTTGCGCGTCCGGTGGCTGGCGGCGGGCCAGCGCGCGCTGCTTTTCGCGCACCAGGTCGTCGTAGAAGATGAACTCGTCGCAGTTCGCAACCAGCAGGTCGGAGGTGGACTGCTTCACCCCCACACCGATCACCTGCTTGGCGTTCTCGCGCAGCTTGGAGACCAGCGGGGAGAAGTCGGAGTCGCCACTGATGATGACGAAGGTGTTGACATGGCTCTTGGTGTAGCACAGGTCCAGCGCATCCACCACCAGGCGGATGTCGGCGGAATTCTTGCCGGACTGGCGCACATGCGGGATCTCGATCAGCTCGAAGTTGGCCTCGTGCATGGTGGCCTTGAAACCCTTGTAGCGGTCCCAGTCGCAATAGGCTTTCTTGACGACGATGCTGCCCTTGAGCAGCAGCCGCTCCAGGATGGGCTTGATGTCGAACTTTTCATAGTTGGCGTCGCGCACGCCGAGGGCGACGTTCTCGAAGTCGCAGAACAGCGCCATGCTGAGGGTGTCGGGGGAGGAGGCCATAGTGAGTCCCGCAGAGGTGGAAGGCGCGATCATCCCACGCGCCGGGGGGCGTGTGCCCGCACCGGCCACCGTGACCGGTTTCGGCCGGGAAATGTTTCGGGCGAAACTGGGGCAAAAATGAGGATGAAGCTTGACCCAGCGCGGGGCCGCGGCCGACCGGTCGTGCTATGTTGGACACTGATCGCGGGTTGCCGGCCTGACCCTTTGATTCTTTCCCGAGCACGTGCTGCCGGACGCGTGCGGGACCCTGGGAGACACACCATGAAAACCTTGAGCGGCGTCGATGGCGCCTTCCTGCATCTGGAGACGCCCGAGACACCGATGCACGTCGGTTCCCTGAGCCTGTTCGACCTGCCGCAGGGCTACCGGGGCGATTTTCTTGCCGACATCAAGCGGTTGATGAAGCAGCGCCTGAAGCTCGTTCCCGTCTTCACGCGCAAGCTGGCACCGATGCCCCTGCAGTTTGCCAACCCGGCCTGGGTCACGGACGCCAGGGTCGACCTCGACGCCCACGTGTTGCACCGGACCCTGCCGGCGCCAGGGACCCAGGCCCAACTGGAGGAGTGCGTCGGCCGCCTGCATTCCGAACTGCTGGACCGCAGCCGGCCCCTGTGGCGCCTCTACGTCATCGACGGCCTGCAGTCGGGCCAGATCGGCTACTACATCAAGGTGCACCACGCGGTGCTCGACGGCCAGGCGGGCGTGATGCTGGCGCAGGCGTTGTTCGACGTGACCCCGAAACCGCGCAGCATCCCGCGCAGCGCCGGGCTGCGCGCCGAACACCCCGGCATGGCCGAGCTTGCCGCCGCCGCGCTGAAGCACGACGTGGGCCAGTACGTCAAGCTGGTGCGG
>JAABRA010000153.1 GCA_011391155.1 Burkholderiales bacterium | reverse complement strand
AGCGCACGCGCTGTTGCCTGCGGAAAGGCATACCGCAGCCCCTCGATCAGCTGGAACAGCGAGAGGTCGCAATAGCTCAGGCGCCCACCGATCAGGTGCAGGGGCTTGTCCGTTGGGGCGGGACCGGATCGGCCGGGTTGATTTCCCGGATTGCGGGACAGCACCGCTTCGAACCAGGCCAGGTATTTGGGGATGCGCTCTTCCCGGAACGCCCGGGCGCGCCGCAGCGCCTCGGGTTTCTGGTCCTCGTAATAGAGGCCGGTGGAAACCGGATGGTGGGTGTCATGCGCTTCGTCCACGATGTCGGCCACCGTCAGCTGGATCTGGTGCGCCCACAGCCGGTCCGCCTCGGGCTTGCCCACCAGGCCCAGGCGCGGCGCCAGATACAGCAGGATGGCGGCCGTTTGCGCGATCACGGTCTTGCCGTGGCGCAGGATGGGCGGCGCAAACGGCGGGCGCGGTTGGGTTTCGCTGCCAAGCATCTGCATCAGCGCCGGCAGGCCCTGGCCCTGCGCCGCATCGCCGCGCGCCACATCCACATAGGCGGCGCCGGCCGCCTCCAGCGCGAGGCGGACAAATTCGCCGCGCCCCGGGATCGACGGCCAGTAGAACAGTTCGTACTTCATTGGGCCTCCCCCCATCTTCCGACCGCCGTTTTCAGGGCATCCCGGTCGCGCGCTTGCGGGCGATGGGCCAGACCGCTCACTTGCGCTCGATCATCTGCCCGCGAATTTCACCCGCCGGAAATTTGGCAGTGTGAATGTTGACGTACCAGCGGCCCGCCAGCAAGTCCGCCGCCTGCTGCACCGTGAGCGTGGCGCGGCCTTCGTAGGGGCTGCTGACCGGCGCGGCAAAGCCGAGCGCCACGCCGGCGTTGGCGCCGATGGCGGCCGGGCCGTGAAAGTGGGCCATCGTCACCGGCCCGGACAACTTGCTGAAGGACACTTTCCAGCGCAGCAACCGGGTCTGGGTGTCCAGCACGGCATCGGCCGTGCCCATGGCCAGTGTGGCCACAGGAGGCACCATGTTGGTGCCCGCCAGGCGCGTGGTGAACGTCGCCAGGTGGGCAACGGCCGCCGCGGGTGCGACGGGCGGTGCGGGTGCCGCTGCGGCTGCCGGCGGTGGCTGCGGTGGGGGTGGCGTGGCGCAGCCGGAAACCAGCGCCGCCAGGCACAGGCCGGCCACCCGGGAAGGCAGTGAAAAGGAGGCGCGCGGGTATTGCATGGGGGGTTCCTGTGATTTGGGGCGAGACCGCATCGTAAATCGGCCGATGCCCGTCGGGATCAGGGCCAACCCGTGCGCCGTGTCAAAAAGGTGCTCCGGCGCCCGCAAGCATCGGCGGTTGACGGCTTCAGGCCAAAGCGCCCGCCCGGCTCTGGAAGCGCCAGGTGTCTTCGCACATCTGCAGCAGGCTGCACCCGGCCTTCCAGCCCAGCACACGTTCGGCAGGCGTGGCATCGGCCCAGAAGGCGGGCAGATCACCTGCGCGCCGCGGCGCGAACTGGTAGGGAATCGGCCGGCCGCTGGCCTGCTCAAAAGCGCGGATCACCTCCAGCACGCTGTGGCCCTGGCCCGAGCCCAGGTTAAGCGCCAGGCAAGCGGGTGCCTGCTGCAGGTGCTGCAAGGCCTTGACGTGGCCTGCCGCCAGGTCGCTCACATGGATGTAGTCGCGCACGCCAGTGCCGTCCGGGGTGTCGTAGTCGTTGCCCCAGACGTTGACGAACGCCCGGCGACCCGCGGCCACCTGCGCGATGAACGGCATGAGGTTGTTGGGAATGCCCTGCGGGTCTTCGCCGATCAGCCCGCTTTGATGGGCGCCGACCGGGTTGAAGTAGCGCAGGATGCCGATGCGCCAGGCCGGGTCCGACGCATGCAGATCGCGCAGCATATCCTCGACCATCAGCTTGGTGCGCCCGTAGGGGTTGACCGGCGCCAGGGGATGGGCCTCGGTGTAGGGCAGGAACTGTGGCGTGCCGTAGACCGTCGCGGATGAGCTGAAGACCAGGGTCTTGACGCCGGCGGCCTGCATCGCCTGCAGCAGGACCAGGCTGCCGGCCACGTTGTTGGCGTAGTAGTCCAGCGGTTTTTCCGCGGATTCGCCCACCGCCTTCAGGCCGGCAAAGTGGATCACGCCGCTGATTGCGTGCTCGCGCAGGATGCGGTCAAGCAGCGCACGATCCCGGACGTCGCCCTCGACGGCGATGACAGGCTGCCCGGTGATGCGCTCGATGGATTGCAGCGTCTGCGGACGGCTGTTGCAGTAGTTGTCCAGCACCACCAACCGGTAGCCGGCCTGCTGCAAGGCTACGCAGGTATGGGCACCGATGTAGCCGGCACCGCCAGTGACCAGCAGGGTGAGGGGTTCGGTAGTCAGTGGCAGGGTTGTCATGAGGATGGGTGCGTTGCGGCGGGCTCGCCATTGCAAGCGGTGGTTTCTGGTTACGCCTTGTTTGACGATGGCATGACAGTTTACGCACGCTCGCGCGTAAACTTGACCCTTTCTCGGGCTCCGTCCCGACCCCTCCCGCTTTTCACCCGCCCCCTGGCTCCCCTCCCATGACCGACCGCATTGCCGTGAACGACCTGATCCCCATCATCCTGTCCGGCGGCGCCGGGACGCGCCTGTGGCCGATCAGCCGGGAATCCAGCCCCAAACCCTTCATCAAGCTGCCCGACGGCCAGAGCCTGATCGAGAAAACCTACCACCGGGCCCTGTCGCTGGACGGCGTCGGCGAGGTCGTCACGGTGACCAACCGCGACTATTATTTCCGCTGCAAGGACGAGTACGAACTGACCGGCAACACCCCGACCCAGGGCATCGTGCCCGGCTTTTTGCTCGAACCCGAGGGGCGCAACACGGCGCCGGCCATTGCCCTGGCGGCGCTGTACGTGGCTTGGCAGCACGGCGCCGACGCGGTGATGCTGGTATTGCCCTCCGACCATCTGATCGGCGACCTGCCGGCCTTCAACCGCGACGTGAGCCATGCCGTGGAACTGGCGCGCAAGGGCTGGCTGGCGACCTTCGGCATCCGCCCCACCGCGCCCGAGACCGGTTTTGGCTACCTGCAGGCCGGCGCGCCCATCACCGAAGGTTTCGACACCCCGGGCCTGCAGGCCCTGCGCTTCGTCGAGAAACCCGACCTGGCCACCGCCCAGGCTTACCTTGACGACGGGCACTATTTCTGGAACGCCGGGATGTTCTGCTTCACCGCTGGCGCCTTCCTGAAAGCCCTGACTGAGACCGCGCCGGCCCTGCACCAGGGCGTACTCGCCTGCTGGGAAGCCGCGCAAGCGGGCTGG
>JAABRA010000152.1 GCA_011391155.1 Burkholderiales bacterium | reverse complement strand
CGAGGTCTTCCGGGCGGTCGCGCAGCGCCGGCAGCCGCAGGCTGATCACGTTGAGCCGGTAAAGCAGGTCCAGGCGGAAGCTGCCGTCGGCCACCATCGCCTCGAGGTCGCGGTTGGTGGCCGAGACGATGCGCACGTCGGCGCGGCGCGTACCCGGATCGCCCACGCGCTCGTATTCCTTGTCCTGGATGAAGCGCAGCAGCTTGGGCTGCAGCGCCAGCGGGAAATCTCCCACTTCGTCCAGGAACAGCGTGCCGCCGTCAGCGTTGCTGACGCGGCCCGGCGTGCTTTGCGTGGCGCCGGTGAACGAGCCCTTGGCGTGGCCGAACAGCTCGCTTTCCAGCAGCTCGGCCGACAGCGACGGGCAGTTGATGGTGGCGAACGGCGACGCCGAGCGTGGGCTCCACGCGTGGATCGCATTGGCCAGCACGCCCTTGCCGGTGCCGCTTTCGCCCAGCAGCAGCAGGTTGGCGTCGGTGCGCGCCACCTGCTGCGCGGTGGTCAGCAGCTGGGCCACGGCCGGGCTCTTGCTGGACAGGCGCGGTGCCTGGGACGGCGCGGTTTCGCGCTCCAGGCGCTCGAGCTTGTCGAGCAGGCGCAGGGTGTCCATCTGCCGGGCGACCGCGATGCGCAGCTGCTCGGGCGAGCACGGCTTGACGAGGTAATCGCTGGCGCCTTCCGACAGCGCCTTCACCGCATCGTCCACGCGCGAATGCGCGGTGACCATGATGATGCGCATCTGCGGGGCCAGTTCGCGCAGGCGCGGGATGGCGTCCATGCCCGACTCGTGCCCCAGGTTGCGGTCAAGCAGGCAGACATGGAACGGCTGTGCGGCGGCCAGCTTCATGCCGTCCTGCAGCGCGGTGGCCATGGACACGCGATAGCCGGCGCCCTCCAGGCAAAGCCCGAAGTTCTCCAGCAGGCGCACGTCGTCGTCGATGGCGAGGATTCGCCCAACCGGGCTGGCGGTGTGGTCGGCCAAGGGAGACTCCAGGGGGGATGGAGACCGGGCTGCAAGGCCCGTGCCATGCGCCGGAGGCGCGACAGACCGCGTCGGGCCGCCCTTCCGGGACGGCGCTCCAAGGCATCTTGCATGGTCCGGCTGGGCGTAGCCATGCATTTCGCAATCCCGTTGGCGCAGCTTCAGGATCGGTCCGGCGCCGGGGCCGGTATCATGGCGGCCACTCCACGAAGGAACCCGCCATGAGCACCACGCCTCCCGACCGTCTCTCCGTCAACCCGCGCAGCCCGTTCTACGACGGCGCCGTGCTCGAGCGCGGCATCGGCGTGCGCTTCAAGGGGATCGAGCGCAACAACGTCGAGGAATACTGCATCTCCGAAGGCTGGGTCCGCCTGCCGGCGGGCAAGTCGCTCGACCGCCACGGCAACGCCATGACCATCAAGACCAGCGGCGAAGTGGCCGTGTGGTTCCTGGACAGCGCGCCGGCCGAATAAGCCGCGGCGGCGCGACAAAAAAAAGGGGCGGCCAAGGCCGCCCCTCTTCATGCGCCGCGGGACGGCGTCAGATGCGACCCATCACCAGCAGGATGATGATGATCAGCACCACCAGGCCCAGGCCGCCGCTCGGGCCGTAGCCCCAGTTCTTGCTGTGACCCCAGGACGGGAGGGCGCCAACCAGCAGCAGGATGAGGACGATCAGCAGGATCATGGACAGGGACATGGGTGTAGCTCCTTCGTTGGATGACAAAGCTGCTGCACGTTGCATGCCAAGTCATGCCGAGGTGTCCTTGGGCGTTTTCCGCGACGTCCGGGCGCGCCGGCCGGGCAGAACGCCCGGCGCCGGCATCGGCCATCGGGCGTTGTGCACGACGCGGCGGATCAGGCCTGTGCGGTGAGCTGCTCGTCAGCGCGTTCGCCGGCGTGGAAGGTGTCGTACACCAGCACCGGAATCGCCAGGTCGCCCAGGTGCTGTTCGATCATCGGCTTGACGTCGCTCCAGTCCATGCCGCCCACGCCGGTGGCCAGGCGCGGCAGCGCGAGGCTGGTCCAGCCTTCGCGGGTGCATTCGGCCGCCAGCGCCTTGAGCGCGTGGCCGACGTTGGACGCGGTGGCCTTGCCCGGCTTGGCGCCGTGGTCGTAGGCGCCCTCCTGGGTGAACAGCGCGACGATGCGCGGGCCCTGCGCGCCGGCCCAGGTCCACAGGCCACCGGCCTTGGGATGCTGGGTCTGGCAGAAATGGCGGAAATCCTTGTACATCGCCGGCTGCTGTTCGCGCAGGGCATGGGCGAGACCCTGGCCGAAGTCGTCGTTCGGGGCGACGCCGTGGGCGATGGCCTGGGCCTGGCTCTGGAGCAGGTCGCCGGATACGTAACGGATCATGGTGTTCCTCTGGCTCGGTGGCCGATGGGGGTATGGATCCAGTCTGCGCGGCGTGGCCGGGACGGCCTTTGACCTGCATCAACCCCATCGCTCGGTCGCCGCGATTGCAGGCCCCCGGGGGCCGTGCTACATCCCGAGCGGGAAATCCACGGGACGACGGAAAGATGCGCCACGCCTGGCTGCTGGGCCTGCTTTTGCTGTTGGCATCGTGCGCGCAGCTGCCGCCGCGGCCCGACCTGCCCGACGATGTGTCACTGCCGCCGGCCACGTCCGGCGCCATCGCCGAACTGGTGGTGCCGCGCGAAGCCAGGCACCCGGGGCAGTCGGGCTTCCGGCTGGTCAGCACCGGCACCGAGGCTTATGCGCTGCGGGCCTACTCGGCCCAGGCCGCCACGCAGAGCCTCGACATCCAAACCTACATCTGGCACGCCGACCTCACCGGCAAGCTGATGGCGGCCCGGGTACTGGCCGCTGCGGATCGCGGCGTGCGCGTGCGCATCCTGGTGGACGACCTGGACGCCCGTGAAAAGAACGACGGCTTCGCCGCCCTCGACGTGCACCCGAACATCGAAGTGCGGCTCTACAACCCACTGGTCAGCCGCGAGGGCGCGGCAGGCAAGGCCGCCGAGTTCAGCCTGGGTTTCTCCCGGCTCAACCACCGCATGCACAACAAGAGCTGGATCGCCGACGGCCGCATCGCGCTGGTCGGCGGCCGCAACCTGGGCGACGAATATTTCGACGCCCATGAAGGCACCAACTTCGTGGACCTGGACTTCCTGATGGCCGGGCCGGTGGTGGCGGAAGTGAGCGCCAACTTCGACCGCTTCTGGAACTCCGAATCCAACCGCCGCATCAAGCGGCTGGAAACCCGGGAGTACACCGACGCCGAGCTGCAGACCCTGCGCGGCGTCCTGGCCCAGGCCGAGGCTGAGCTCGCGAAGAGCCGCTACGCGCAGGTGCTG
>JAABRA010000151.1 GCA_011391155.1 Burkholderiales bacterium | reverse complement strand
GTGCGGCCAGCTCGAGCTGGGCGAGCGCCGGGTTCGCCAGGTCGCCGCCGTTGCCCCGTGCGGAACGATCCCGCTGCCGCCGCAGGGCGGCGTCGGCGGCGGCGCGGGCGGTCACCGCCGATTCGAACTCGCCGTCGAGTGACTTCAGTGTCAGCCTGAGCGCCGACTGTTGCGCGGTCAGGCCGTCGAGCTGGTCACGCAGGTTGTCGACTTCGAGCACGCTGTAGGGCGGCGGGCCACCGAGCGTGGGCACCGGCGGGGCCGGGCGGGCATCGGCGCCGCCCCGGGCGGCCTGGGCCCGCGCGGCGGCCAGGCGGGCCGCCAGCAGGTCGACCCGGCGTGCCGAGGCCAGTTGCCGCTCGGCCAGCAGCGGTGCACTGCCTTCGGGCTGCGCCTGCAGCCGCTGGTGCTCGGCCTGGGCAGCGGCAAGGCGGTCCTGCCAGTCCTGGGCGCTGGTCGAGGCGGGGGCCGACGCGGCTTCGCTGCCGTTCGCCCCCGTGCCGGGCAGCAAGCCCAGCGGCAAGCCTTGCGCCGTGGCGGAGGAAGCTGCGATGAACGACCAGACAAGCAGCAAGCAGGCGAAGCGCGTGCTCGCTGAAGGCGGCCCGAAACCCGACATACGACGTCCCTTGGAATGCAAACCCGCGATCCTCGCACGCCTGGCTGGCATGGCGTCCGCCGGCGTCACATCAGTCGACCCAGCTCCCGCCAAACCGGGTGATTGCGGCGGCGCCTGCCCACACTGCAGATCGTCGACAGGCTGCGCCCCAGCGCCATCTGCGTCACCACCTTGCTGAGCGCGCCAAGCTCGTCCACCATGCGGTCGAAGTGTGCGGCGTCAAGAACCAGCACCAGGCTCGGGGTGCGAGCCTTCACGGCGGTCGTGCGCCGACCCTTGTTGACCATCTCGACTTCACCGAAATAGTCACCGTCCTGAAGGTCGGCCAGGCGGATGGCCTGGTGCCCCGCGTCCAGGGTGGAGATGGACACCGTGCCGCGCACGACGATATAAAACTTGTCGCCGGCATCGCCTTGGGCGTAGATGCTCTGCCCCGGCTCGTAAAAACGTGAAACGAAATGGTCGGCCAGGGACTGCAGCGCGTCGAGCTCGACGTCGCGGAACAGCGGTATCGCGCGCAGGCGCTCACCGCTGACCTCGGCGTGGTGGCCGTCGCCGCTGACCGTGAAGCCGGCCTGCATCTGCCACAGCTGCTGGTACAGGCCGCCACGCGCCAGCAGTTCGTCGTGACGGCCCTGCTCCACCACCTGCCCCTGGTCCATGACGACGATGTGGTCGACGAAAGCCGCCGACGCCAGCCGATGGGTCACGAGCATCACGGTGCGCGCCTGGGCCAGTTGTCGGAGCGTGCCGTTGATGGCCGATTCGGTTTCCGGGTCGAGCGACGACGTCACCTCGTCCAGCAGCAGGATCGCCGGATCCGGCAGGATGGCGCGCGCCAGCGACAGGCGCTGGCGCTGCCCCTCGGAGAAGAACTTGCCGCCTTCGCCCACGGGCGACTCGTAACCGTTGGGCAAGGCAGCGATGAAGTCGTGGATGCCGGCCAGCCGGGCAGCGGCGGCAATCTCCTCGTCGCTGGCGTCGGGCTTGGCAAAGGCGATATTGCGCCGCACCGTCGTGTTCACGAGCAAGGGTTGCTGCAGCACCGTGCCGATGCGCGACCCCAGCGAGGCGGGGTCGATGTGGCGGATATCGTGGCCGTCGATGGCCACGCGCCCGCTGCTCGGCTCATAGAAGCCCAGCAGCAGCTTGAACAAGGTGCTCTTGCCGGCACCGCTGCGCCCGACGAAGGCCACCGATCGCCCGGCGGGCAGGTCCAGGTTCACGTCGCGGATGTAGGGGCTGTCGGGCGTGTAGCTGAAGTAAATCTGCTCGAAGCGGATGCCCTGGATCGGGCGAGCCAGCGGGACCAGCGCCTGCGCCTGGCGCACGGGCAGCACGGCGGTTTTCACCGCCTCGATGCGGTCCAGGCTGAGCGTCGCTCGGCCCAGGTCCTGCACATAGGCCGCCAGGTTGCCGATGGCACGCATGACGACCGGCAGGAACAGGATGAAGGCCGAGAAGGTGCCCAGGCTCAGCAGACCGGCAAAGCTCAGGCCTGCGCCGGCGCCGACGACCAGCAGCGTCACACCGGCCTGCATGTTGTCCATCGACAGCTTGAAGGTCTGCAACAGGTACTGCGGAATCTTCAGCGTGCGGCGCAGGTCGACCATACTGCTCAGCCGGTTCGGCACGCCGCTGCGACCGGCGACGTCCTGCTCGAAGCGCCGCGACATCTCTTCGCCGCGGCCGAAGGCACGCACCAGCGCCTGGGTCTGCACCTGATCCTGCACCAGGCCGTTCACGCGCTCGGCCACCTTGCGGATGCGGTCGATGCCCTCCAGCGTGGGCCCGAGCTTGCGCTGCGGCTGCAAAGCGACCAGCGGCAGCGTCAGCAGAACCAGCAGCGCCAGCGGCCAGCTCAGCACGAACAAGGTGACCATGATCACCGCCAGCTGCAGCACCGACTGCAGGCCGCGCTCGAACAGGTCGCGCGCCATCGCCGAGAAGGTGAGCAGCTCGGTGTCGAACAGCGGCGCGAAATGCGCCGGCTCGACGCGGTCGAAATAGGCCAGCGGCAGCCGCTGCAGCCAGCGGAAAAGGCCGGTGCTGAGGTCCCAGTACAGCTCCCGGGAGATGTGCGCGCGCACGACCGCCAGCACGAAGCGGCTGGCTGCCGCGGCGGCGAACAGCACCACCAACAGCGCCAGCGCGAACATCAGCTTGTGCGGGTCGTGCGGCAGCAGCGCGTCGTCGATGAGGAAGCGGATGGTCAGCGGAAATGCGGCCTCGAACAGCACCAGCACCACCACGCCCACGGCGATGAGTGCATGCAGTTTCCAGTAGGGCCGCAGATAGACCCACACCACTTCGTGCAGCAGGTGGCGGATGCGGGTGTAGGGGCTCACGCCAGCAGCTTTCGGTGGACCGGGGGGGCCATCAGACCTTGGCGCGCTGCATCGCCAGCGCTACCTGCTGCAGCGCCAGGCTGACCGGGTGCTGCGGATGCCGCAGCACGAATGGCACATCCTCGTCGAAGCCCATGAATTCCGCTGACTGCGGAATGACGGCCAGCACCTCGCTGCCGAAGGTCTTCTGCGCTCGCGCCCGGACGGCCTGGAACGGGCTGCCCGACGGCACCTGGTTGACGACCAGCAGCACACGCGGCACTTCGCGCTGGCGTGCCACCTGGACCGTGACACCGGTGCCTTCGAAGTCCTGCGTATCGGGCCGCAGCACGACGATC
>JAABRA010000150.1 GCA_011391155.1 Burkholderiales bacterium | reverse complement strand
CGGCAGGCACACAGCATCGCCTTGATGGCCTGCGCATCAACCCAATACTGACGCAAAGGGAGGACATGAGAGGACAACCAGGGGTCCAGTTCGCTCCAAGAACGGGAAAATGTCACGGAAAACTCTGCCTTGCTGCTGCGCTGCAGCACGACTGGCGGCAACATGTCTTTCATCGCCCGCCGATGCAGCCATTTGTCCGTATTCCCGCGCAAGCGCGACCGCTCGGGCGTAGCCAGGGCGAACTCAACCATTCTTGCATTCCAGAAGGGCTGGCGCATTTCCAGACCGACTTGCGCATACTGCCGCTCCGCCATCTCGATCGCCAGCATCTGGTAGGCGTCATGGAGGCAGGCCAATTGATGCGATTGCCCCAGCCGCTGCACTTCGCCGGCAAACGGAGGCCGGTATGCCTGCTGGCGTGCCTGAATCCGCGTGCGCATCGGCTCGGCGAGCCATTCAGGCAATTCAGCCTGTGCGGGAGATCGCCGCAACCCTTGATAGAAGGACCGGAGACTGTGTTGCGCGGGTTCCGGCAGCAGCGGAACGACGCCGTGACGCAGCAGTCGCCACAACGCGGTTCGAAAACCGGCTGCTTGGATGTCGTCACGCAGGGTGTTCAGTAATTCCCGGCCACGCCGCCCGGCAAGGGCTTCCGCGTAACCGGCCGCGGTGCCGCAAAGCCATTGGTCACCGCCAAGGCCGTTCAGCAAGACACGGCCACCTTCAGCCCTCACCCGTTCAGCGATGGGCAATCCCATGGCGCCACCATTTGGAAAGTCGGGGAAGTCCAGGTGCTGAAGGGCAACGTCCTGATACCAGGACAAGGGCACATGGGCGGGCGCGATTTCGTGAATCGTCCTGCCCAGATGCGCCCCGACGGCGCGGCAATAGTCGATCTCATCGGCGTCGGGGTCGCCGCTGAAGTCCAGCGTGTAGCCTTCCAGCCCCGGCGCGCCAAGCTGGTTGCTGCGCTGCAGGCTGTCGGCCACGGCAAAAATTGCCGACGAATCGAGGCCGCCACTGACTTCGCAAGCAAGGGGCGCTATCGAGCGCGACAGGCGGCGCACCACGTCGAACAGCAGCGCGCGGTAGTGCTCTGCGCATTCTTCGTCACTTCGAAACGACAGGCTGGCCTGAAGATCGGGTGCCCAGTAGCGGTTGAGCGTGGGGCCAGACGGCGTGACGACCATCGCATGGGCCGCATCCAGCCGTTGGACACCCTGCCACAGGGTTTCCGTCGTGGAAAACCATTGCGCGGCCAGGTATTCGGCCACCATGCCTTCATTGAGCACCTGCGGCACCGCCGGCTGCCGCAGGATCGCCTGCTGTTCCGAGGCGAAATACAGTGTTTTGCCGTTCCAGTGGTACGCAAAGGGCTTGTTGCCCATGCGGTCGCGCGCGCAAAAGGCCTGCTGCTGCCGCGCGTCCCAGATCACCAGGGCGAAGTCGCCGTCGATGTGTCGCAGGCAATCGCGGCCCCACACCTCGTAGGCCCGCAGCACGAGTTCGGCATCCGCCCGGCTGCGCAGCACCGCGCCTTTACCCAGCAGCTCGCGGCGCAGCTCTTCCCAGTTGTCCACCCGGCCGTCCATGACCAGGACCAGGCTTTCATCCTCGTTGGTCAGGGGCTGGGTTTCCTCCAGCGACTCGGGCGTGGTGCGCAGCATGCACTGGCCCAGCGCCACATTGCCGCGACGCCAGTGGTGGATGCCGTCGGGGCCGCGGGTGTGCATGGCCGCGGTCATGGCTTCGACCTGGCCCGGCTGCGCGGGCCGGCCGTCGAAATGGAGGATGCCCGCGATACCGCTCATGGCGCGTGAAACGCCTCCATCGGCACCAGGTCGCCGAACGAGGCGAACTGCGCGCCCACGTCGGGCTGATCATTGACAGGAATGCCGTCGCACTCGACCCAGGCATGGGCGTCGAGCACACCCTTCGTCAGCCGCACGCCGATGCGAAGGTCATTTTCCACCCCGCGACGGTGCAGCAGCCAGCCCAGCAGCAGCGAGCGCGTCAGGCAGGTGCGCGGGCCCAGGGTGTGGCGCGCGGCGATGTTGACGAGTTCGCCCAGGGCCTGGATGTCGGGCAGGCTCATGGCCACGTCGCGCTTCACGGCGCATCGTTGCAGGCGCGCCTGAAAACGCGGCAGGCCGAACACGCGCAGGCCGAGCCAGAACAACGGCATCCACGCGGCGGCTGCCAGCAGCGTGCGCTGGTCGGCACCGCTGAGTGCCCGGAACCGGGCCAGATGGTGGGCCAGACGGGTCATGATGCCGGGGCAATTTCAGCGGCGCTGGCCTGAACGGCCACAGGCGGCGTTGCGGGTTCCATGATTTGCCCGTTCTCCAGGCGCAGCACCCGGTCCGCCAGCGCCAGGCTGGCCGGGCGGTGCGTGATGAGGATGACGGTGCGCCGGGCCAGCGTGTCGTGGCAATCGGCGATGAAAGATCTTTCGCCTTCGGGGTCGAACATGGCGGTGGCTTCGTCCAGCACCAGGATGGGCGGGTCTTTGAGCAGCGCACGCGCCAGGGCAATGCGCTGGCGCTGGCCACCCGAGAGACGAATGCCCTGGTCGCCGATGACGCTGTGGTAGCCTTGCGGCAACCGGGTGATGAACGCGTGCGCCTGGGCGGCACGGGCGGCGGCCATGACGGCCTCGGGGGTCGAGTCCGGCAGGCCGTAGGCAATGTTGTCGAACACGCTGCCGTTGAACAGCAGCACATGCTGCGGCACCACGCCGATCTGGCTGCGCAGGCTGGCCAGCGTCACTGTGGCGATGTCAATGCCGTCGATCAGGATGCGCCCGCTGGCGGGTGTGATCAGCCGCATGAGCAGATGGGCGAGCGTGCTTTTGCCCGCGCCGTTGGGACCGGTCAGCGCGATGGTTTCGCCGGCGCGCAGGTGCAGCGTGATGCCATCGAGCGCCGGGGGGCGGCCGGGGTAGGCGAACCGGACCGACTGAAACGCGATCTCGCCGTGGACCGGGGGCAGCGCCTGCCCTTCACGTGCTGCGGGCTCCGGGAGCTCGGTCAGCACCGCGCTCAGGCGCTCCAGCGCGCCGTGCGCCTGGCGGGTCTGGCCGTAGACGTCGGCCAGGGCGCTCACCGGGCGCGTCAGCAGCGTGGCGTACAGCAGGAAGCTGACGATGTCGGCGGGCGAGCGCCCGGCCATGGGGCCGCTGAGCTGCCAGAGGATGAGCACCATGCCGGCCGCGGCCAGAAACTGGATGCCAGGCCCGAGCGCGGCGTAGATCAGGCGCTCCTGGTTGCTCAGGTGCAGGATGCTCCGGATCTTGTCGCGGTAGCGCGCGGACTCCAGCG
>JAABRA010000149.1 GCA_011391155.1 Burkholderiales bacterium | reverse complement strand
GGGCGGTGTTTTAAGCTCAAAATACGGTCTTCCCAGCGTGTTCTGGTCATCTATTGCTACTAGCTTAGTAGCAACCAGCTGTGCCCTCAAGGTCTGGCGGCTGCAGCATCCAGGAGCTTCTGCCGGGGCTTGAAGCGAACGGCAGCTACTTGAGGCGCACACCTGAATCTGATCATTCCCGCGAAGGCGGGAATCCGGTGTCTTCGTGCGCCGGGAGTCCCTGGATCCCCGCCCGCAGCCTGCCCCCGGATTGATCGGGGGCGGGGATGCGCGCGCCCGTGAAGGCGTCGCATCACAAAATTTCGGTATAGCGAAATAAAAACATATTCTGTACTAAAGCGATTTAAGTTTCGACTTAGCGAAACTATTTGCAAGAATTTCAGAATTCACCCATAATTTCGTGAAATCGAAACTATGTCCAGAAAACTCCCACCCATTAATCCGTCGACGCCTCAAGAAATACGCAAGCTTGAAGACCTTGGACAGATTGTGCGCAACCAACGTGCGAGGGGTAGATTGCGCATTGATGACGCCGCCGCTTTGTGCTTCGTCTCCAGCGACTTGCTGTCTCGCCTCGAAAACGGACGGCCCATCACGATGGACAAACTGCTGAAGGTCCTTGACGGGTTGGGCCTGCGCATGCTGGTGGTGCCGGCTGGCGATGCCGTGCTGCTGAAGTCTGAGTTGGAGGGCATACGCGCAGGTCACAAGCCATCCAGCGACCGATGCAACACAAGCGGAAACGATGAATAGCACAAACGCCTACGCGCTGGACCTGTTTGTCGGGCAGGTGTTGGTTGCAAGACTGGAGTTCCAGCCAGAGCTGAACAGCTTCAGCTTGACCTACAGCCCCGCGTGGGCGGCCAGCCGCGATGGTTTCGCGCTGTCGCCTCATCTGCCCCTGGACGGCAAGGCAACATCGTCGTCCATTCGTCGCTTTCTCGAAAATCTTTTGCCTGAAGGCCGGGCGCTGGACGTTGCCTCGGTGCACTCGAACATCCAAAAGAACAACATTTTTGGGCTTGTCCGATATTTGGGCAAGGAGACCACGGGTGCGGTGACGTTCCTGCCTGCCGGTCAGACACCGCAAGCGCTGGTGCCACAGTTTCGTGAACTCCTGCATGCGGAACTGCAAGAGCGCATCAAGCGCCGCAACGAGGTGCCCTTCACGGTCTGGGACGGCAGCGTCCGAATGTCTATTGCAGGCTTTCAGGACAAGTTGCTGGTCAATCGTGTGGGTGACCGGCTGTTTCTGGTCGACGGTTCCTTGTCGTCCACCCATATCCTTAAGCCTGAACCCTTGAACACGGCCCTGCCGTTCTTGGTCGCCAATGAACATTTCTGCATGAAGCTGGCGTCACGCATGAGCGTTCGCAGGTACGGACAGGACCATGCCGCCGAGGTTGATATCTTGCGGGTACCGGACCCGGTGCTGTCCATTCGACGGTTCGACCGCCGCCTGCGTGCCGGCCAATTTGTGCACGGCCCTGACGGCGTGAAGGTGCCCGTGGCCGAGCGGCTGCACATCATCGACGCCTGCCAAGCCACCGACATCGCCGTGGCGGCCAAGTACGAGCGCAACCTGGGCAATGGCAAGGATGTCGCCCACATCCGGGACGGCGCAAATTTTGAGCGCCTGTTCGCCACCCGGCAGTACCTGGAACAGCCAGCCGTTGGTATCAGGTGCATGACCATGTGGGTGGTGACCACCTTGCTGACTGGCAACAGTGATGCACACGGCAAAAACCTGTCTTACCACGTTAGTCGCGCGGGGCTGCGGGTGGCTGAGCTCTATGACCTGGTAAGCGTGATGCAATACGACTCGCTAAAGCTGGAACATGAACTGGCCATGGCATTTGGCGATGCGTTCAAGCTGGAAGCCGTGAAATCGTTTGCCCTGGCGGACTTCTGTGAACGTGCCAAGGTAAGCCGGCCCTTTTTTGCCAGAGAACTGGTTGCCTTGTGCGAGATTGCCATCGTCGAGGCATCAGCACAGAGTGCGGACCCCGTCTACACCGGTGAGGAAGTCGCGTTGGTGAAAACGATTGCCGACTTTGTCGTCCAGCGGGCCAGGTTTTTGCTCAATCTTGCAAAGGAAATTCCTAAATTCAAGAAGGACCTGTTCTAGAGCCTTAAAGATGCTCGCTGCCTACGGCCAATTCCCAAGCCCTCAAGTACGGAGCGTGCGCGCCAGACAGACCCCGGTGAATACGTCATTTCGGGGTCAGGCGCCAGGTTCTCTTCGACACGATAAGCCAATCCCTGGGATCTTTGGGGGTCAGGTCCGGAAAGGGTTGCGAATCGACAGCGTGGCGCCGCCTGCGGATTCCGGAAGCTTGACGTTGAGCCCGTCCTGCATGTCCTCGCTGTACAAAGTAGCGCATCCGCTCAGGCCCGCCGCTGCGACGATATTGGCGTCATAGAGTGAAAAGTGGTAGCGCGTCATCAACGCCAGGGCGGTAAGGTGCGTGCGAACGCTGAGGTCGTGCACTTCACAGGTACTGATCAGCGTGTTGCACAGGATCTCGATATCGGCCAGGGGCATGGCGCGCTTTTTTCGCAACACATTGGCGAATTCATTCAGCACCTGAACGCTGATCACGCTCTCGCCCGCAAGCCACTGTTCAACCTGATCTGCTCGCGCACTGGCATCGACCCAATAGATCAGCACGTTGGTGTCGATGAATGTTTTCACCGCGCGTTGGCCTCGTCGCGGTCAAAAGAAAAATCAGCCGGCCAGGGCGCACGAAACCGGCGCACCGCCTGAAGTTGCTCCAGTTTTCCGGGCTGGCGCACCACGGTCACGCTGGCAGGCTGGTCTGCTTGCCGGGGTGCGGGCAGCAACAGCAGCTCATCACCATCGGAAATACCCAGCGTCTGCACCAGCGCGACCGGCAGGCGCACCGCCAGGCTGTTTCCCCATTTGGCTACTTGCATGATGAATCTCCGTCAGACTTCAATGATATACACAAACAAAAGTATATTTTATCGTCCGCAAAGTTCGCTGCAAGTGGGCTCGTTCCACCGTCTGCATCGGGCTGCGGTCGCACCATTTCCCGGGGCAGCTGCGCGGGCGCGGGGCAGGCGCTGTACACCGTCATTGCCTATGGCCTGCCGGGCGTGCTGGGCGGCCTCGCGGGCGGTGTTTTAAGTTCAAAATACGGTCTTCCCAGCGTCTTCTGGTCATATATTGCTACTAATTTGGTAGCAACCGGCTGTGCCCTCAAGGTCTGGCGGCTGCAGCATCCAGGAGCTTCTGCAGGGGGTTGAAGCGAACGGCAGCTACTTGAGGCGCACGCCTGAATCTGATCATTCCCGCGAAGGCGGGAATCCGGTGTCTTTGTGCGCCGGGAGTCCCTGG
>JAABRA010000148.1 GCA_011391155.1 Burkholderiales bacterium | reverse complement strand
AAGCGGTGCTGGAGCGCGGGCAGGCTCTTCCTGAGGCTGGCCTGGTAGGCCGGGTTGATGTTGGCGATGACGACGCCGGAACCGCGCGGCAAACGGTCGAGCACCACGCCCCAGGGGTCGACGATCATGCTGTCGCCGTGGGTTTCACGACCAGACAGATGGTAGCCGCCCTGCGCCGGGGCGATCACGTAGGCGAGGTTTTCGATTGCGCGCGCGCGGATCAGGGTTTCGAAATGCGCGCGGCCGGTGGTGGCGGTGAATGCCGACGGCACCACGATGACGTCGACGTCGGGCATGGCACGGTACAGTTCGGGGAAGCGCAGGTCGTAGCAGATCGACAGGCCGATGCGGCCGAACGGGCTGCTGACAACGATGACCTTGTCGCCCGGTTCGATCAGCTTGGACTCCTGGTAACGCTCGTTGCCGAGATCGAGTCCGAACAGGTGAATCTTGTCATAACGCGCCACCTGCTTGCCGCGTTCGTCGTACACCAGGCAGCTGTTGCGCACCTTGTTTGCCGTACCGGCTTCCAGCGGCACCGAGCCACCGATCAGCCAGATCTGATGTTTCTTCGCCATGCGCGACAGGAAGGTCTGGATCGGGCCGCGGCCTTCGGCTTCGCGTGCCTTCACCACGTCCGCGTCCTTCATCGCCATGATGCCGAAGAACTCCGGCAACACGACCAGACGCGCGCCGGCATCGACCGCCAGTTCGATGAGCTGTTCGGCTTCGGCGAGGTTGGACGCAACGTTGGGGCCCGAGGCCATCTGGATCGCTGCGACGCGAACGGTGCCCACCTGGGGCGCCGGGTTCTTGACTTGCGCGCCCTTGGAGCGCGCCACACTGGGTCTTGCTGGCTTTTTCGTTGTCATGTCACACGTTCCACGATCAAGGTTCGGACACCTGGGTGTCAGAGGGGTTCTCGGTTTTTGCCTTCGGCAGTTTTTTGACATCGGGCGCCTGCCACGGCCCGCTTATCAGGTACTCCTGACTGGTGGCCTCCTCGATCGGGTCACGCAGCAGTTTTTGCGCGGCCAGCGCACCGACGCCGGCCAACGGGCCGCCCAACAGTGCACCGGCCACCGCCACGCCTTCAGACAATTTCGGGATCACTTTCACCCGCAGCTGCACCGTTTCCTGATTGAGGTCAGCCAGTCCGGACATGTTGACCTTGGCTGCCGGCCCCAGCATCTTGAAATCGTCGCTGTAGACCACCCCGCGCGCAATGCGCAGGGTGGCGCCCATGTCGTCGAAGGCATAGCCTTTATTGAAGATATCACGGAAATCGAAGCTCAGCCGGCGCGGCAGCGACTGCAGGCTCAACACGCCCAGCAGTTTGCCCGCGCCAGGATTGATCTTGAGGAATTGCCCCCCCCGTGCCTTGAAGTCGAGTTTCCCCGCCAGCGTGTCGAACGAGAAATCAGCAGGCGAGCCCACCCAGGTGGCGTTGCCCTGGATGTCCACGCTGCCGCGGCGGAGTGCTTCGGCGAAGCCAAAACGCTCCAGAAACTTGCCCGCATCCAGCACGTTCAATTTCAACTCGGCACGGGTTTCGCTCGGTGCACCGTCGCGCCAAAGGCCGCTCATCTGGAATACGCTATCGGGGTGCGCCAGCTGCAGGCTGTCGATCACCAACCCTTCTGGGGCGCCGTGCGCCAAGGCCTCCAGCCGCCCCAACACACGTCCCTCCAGCCGGAAATCCTCGACCTTCACGTCCAGTATCGGAAATTTCTCGGCCTCCATGTTGACGCGGCCTACCGCACCCGATTGAGGCGTCCGCGCAGGCACAGTCAGCTGTCTGAACTGTGCCGACACCCGGGCAGCTTGCTCGCCTGCCGGGCGATAGGTCAGCACGCCGCTCACGTCACGTCCTGTCACCTGCACCCGCAACAGGCCGTTGCGGGTGCGCCCCAGCAAACGCATCCCCGGGTAGCGCCGCCCCATCAGGTCGAACGCCTCGAAGCCCAGATCGATGGACGACAGCGGCAAGGCGGTCTTGTCGTCGCCCGCGGGCAGCAGGGCCATCCAGCCCGTAACATCCATGCCGCGCGCGCTGCCGATCAAGCGCATGCCAGGCTCGGCCGGCATCACCGCCTGCCCGCCGAAGCGGAGTTCGCCGCGGTCCAAGTCTCCTGTCGCGGTAGTGCGCCATATCGCACTGACGGTTTGGCCCAGCCCCACCTCAACCAGCCGCGCATCGCCCTGCGGCTGACTCATCACCCGCAGCGGCAACGGCTGCGTTGATGCTTTCGCCAGTGGCGCAGGCAGGCTTGAACCCAGCCCGACCAGGTCAGACTCAACGCGGATGCGCTCACCCGCGGGCTCCAGATCAAGCTGGCCACGCCATGCCGCCTGCCCTGTCAGGCGCTTGTCCCATCCTGCGCCCAGCCAGGGCGTGATGCCGGCTGCGGTCGCGCTGCCCTGCGCCTGAATCTGCACAGTGCCATTGCGGGTCGTGGTGTCGATGCGCAGCGGGCCGCCCAGAAACTGCGCCGTGATGTTATTTGCATTCAGGCTATCGCCGGTGAAATCGATGTGGCCGCGCACCTTGTCGAGCCGCGGCAAGGCGGGTGGAGATAGCGTATTGCCCACAAACGACAGCCGGCCTGTCACCGTGGTGTCATGGTTGTGGCGCAGCGGAATGTGCAGCTTCAGGGCCAGTTTCGCCGGCCCGCTGCCATCCACTGCATCGGTGAAACCACGCAAGCGCGCTTTCACCGGGCTGACGTTGGCGAAGCGAATGAAGTCCTGGATGGGGCCATTGGCTTCACCCTCGATATGCAACTGTTCTTCATGATGGATCAGGTCCGGGATGACCGCCTTCACCGGCGACAGGGCCACACCGAAAATCCGGGCCTGGCTCGAGGTGATCTCCATGGTCTTGCCCTGGAACAGCACGCGTGCCTGGATGTCCTCGATGCGCGGCCAGCCCGGAACATAGTCGAGTACGGCCTCCTTGACCTGCGCATCCAGGAAGAACTCCCCCTCGCCATCCTCGAACGGGAACTGCGCCAGATCGCCTTGCAAATTCAGCCGCACATTGTCTGAATGCCCGGCCACCAGGGCCTGCTTCAGCCAGTTGACTGTGTGGTCGCCTATGGCTTTCGGCAGATAACGGTACACCGCCGTGCCGTCGGCGCGGCTCAGATGCGCGTTCAGATCGACGACGCCGGGCTCGCCCGCGATCAGTTCGTAATAACCCTTCGCCGTGCCCGCAGCGTCCTTGTTGGCGAAGCGCATTTCGTCCAGCGTCACTCTGCGGCCGCGCGGGGTTTTCTTCCAGCTACCGCGCGCCAGCAGGCTGTCGAATCCGAACAGGGGTTCGCGGAACAGGCCGGGCAGGTTGGCGGACAATTGCCGGGAAT
>JAABRA010000147.1 GCA_011391155.1 Burkholderiales bacterium | reverse complement strand
ACGCTGCCTTCGGCCGCCTTCAGTTGGCGCACCTGCCGGGCACGGAGCAGGGCCTGCCATCCATACACCGCCAGGAAAATGCTTCCGGCCAAGGCCAGGGCACGCGCCAGGTTCGGGCTCTGCCCCAGTGCCTGGGCCATGCCCAGGACGCCCGCGGCGATGAGGACGGCATCCGCCACCGCGCAGAACAACACCACGGGGCCCACATGCTCACGGCGCAGGCCCTGACGCAACACGAACGCATTCTGCGCGCCGATGGCCACGATGAGTCCGAGGCTCAGGGCCAGGCCCTGGACGAACACTGGAAAGGCGAGCGAAGTGGCTGTGGTCAGGGTCATGATGCAGCGAGCTTGCCAGCCCGGAACGACGAAGACAAACTCACCCCCCTCGTCCACGATCCCGCTGAAACGGCGTCCACGATGGGCTGAAATACGCACCCATCAAAGGAGGCGAGATTTCGCGGTCGGCCGTGAGAGGTTCTGAAAAGCAAAAGCCCCTGAATTCTTCAACGAAATCAGGGGCCGATGGGCGAAGGCGGGCGCGTCAAGACACGCCGTGAAACGAGATCACATGTGGTCGATCATCACCTGTCCGAAGCCCGAGCACGATACCTGCGTGGCACCTTCCATCAGCCTTGCAAAGTCGTAGGTGACCTTCTTGCTGGCGATCGAACGCTCCATCGAGGCGATGATCAGGTCGGCCGCTTCGACCCAGCCCATGTGGCGCAGCATCATCTCGGCCGACAGGATCTCGGAACCCGGGTTGACGTAGTCCTTGCCGGCGTACTTGGGCGCCGTGCCGTGCGTGGCCTCGAACATCGCGATCGAGTCGGACAGGTTGGCGCCCGGCGCGATGCCGATGCCGCCCACCTGTGCGGCCAGCGCATCCGACACGTAGTCGCCGTTCAGGTTCAGCGTGGCGATCACCGAGTACTCGGCCGGGCGCAGCAGGATCTGCTGCAGAAAGGCGTCGGCGATGACGTCCTTGATGACGATGTCCTTGCCGGTCTTCGGGTTCTTGACGCGCATCCACGGGCCACCGTCGATGAGCTCGCCGCCGAACTCGCGCTGCGCCAGGCCATAGCCCCAGTCTCGGAAGCCACCTTCGGTGAACTTCATGATGTTGCCCTTGTGCACGAGGGTCATGCTGGGCTTGTCGTTGTCGATCGTGTACTGGATGGCCTTGCGCACCAGGCGCTCGGTGCCTTCACGGCTGACCGGCTTGATGCCGATGCCCGAAGTGTTCGGGAAGCGGATCTTCCTGACGCCCATCTCCTCGGTCAGGAACTTGATGAGCTTCTTGGCCTTGTCGCTCTCGGCCTCGAATTCGATGCCGGCGTAGATGTCTTCGGAGTTCTCACGGAAGATCACCATGTGGGTCTTTTCCGGTTCCTTCACCGGGCTGGGCACGCCCTTGAAGTACTGGATGGGGCGCAGGCAGACGTAGAGGTCGAGCTCCTGGCGCAGCGCGACGTTCAGGCTGCGGATGCCACCGCCGACCGGGGTCGTCAACGGGCCCTTGATCGACACCACGTAGTCGCGCACGGCGCTCAGCGTCTCTTCGGGCAGCCAGACATCGGGGCCGTAGATCTTGGTCGACTTCTCGCCGGCGTAGACCTCCATCCAGTGGATCTTGCGCTTGCCGGCGTAGCTCTTGGCCACCGCGGCGTCGACCACCTTGATCATCACCGGCGTGATGTCGAAGCCGGTGCCGTCACCCTCGATGTACGGGATGATGGGCTGGTCAGGCACGTTGAGCGAATAGTCGGCGTTGACCGTGATCTTCTGCCCGCCCTCGGGCACCTTGATGTGCTGGTACATGAAACGTGGTCTCCAGGGTCCGAGCGTGTCGGGGTTCTGCGGTGAACTTGAACGACGGAAATTCTATTGCAAGGGCCTGTCAACCGACTGACTCTGCGGCCCGCCGCAGTGGACGCCCGGTTGTGCCCGGGCGTCGTGGCCCGCCGGCAGGGGGTACGCCGTGGCCAGCGCCTCAAGTCGTGCAGTAGGCGATCACCCGCGGTACCAGGTCGTGACCCAAGGCCCAGGCCGAGGCCCCGGCCAGCAGTGCGCCCGCGGCGCGCGTGGCCCAGGTGCCGGCCATCGCGGCGCCGGCGGGTCCGCCCAGGCGCAGCCAAATCCAGGGTCCGAGCACGAGCCCGGCCGCCGTGACGATGCCGAAGGCCGCCATCACGGCCGCACCGCCCAGCGCCGAATTGGCCAACGCCGCCACCACCAGCGCCGATTGCAACAGGCCGCACGGCCAGGCCACCCAGAGCGAGCCGGCAGCGCCGGCGCGCAGTGGCGCACGCATGCGTTGCCAGCCCTGGGCGTCGGGCACGGCATGACGCGTTGCGCGGCCCAGGTTCTCGACCCACGCCGGCTGGCGGCCATTCCAGAGCAGCCACAGTCCGAGCGCGAGCGCCGCCGCATGCGCCAACGTCCAGAGCGGGCGGACCGCCGGGCTCAGCTGCCCGAGCGCCGAAAGCAGGCCGACGCTCGAGGCGGCCACTGCACCGGCCAGGGCATACCCTGCAACCCGCGAGAGATGGAACGTGGCCTGCGCGGCACCGCCGCCGCGCGTGGCGGCCGTGCAGGCCGCGCCGCACATCGCCGCGCAGTGCGGCGTGCCAGCCAGGCCGAGCATCAAGGCACTGATGACGAGTGCGATATCCATGTGTAGGCGACGGGGGCGACGGCACCCGTGAACGCCGCACGCACCGGGCGCGTGGCCGCGTCAGGGTGCCATGACGACAGCCTAGATGATGCGCGAAAAGCGCTCGCGCACGCGGTCTGCCTGGAAATGCCGGTCGAAGGCCATGGCCACACCGCGCACGTAGAACCAGCCGTTGGCCGTGACCTGGATGGCGTCGGGGCCGATCTCCACCAGCCCGGCCTCGACCAGTGGGGCCAGTTGTTCGAGTTCAGCCGCAAAGTAATCGCGCATCTTGATCAGGTGGGCGAGCTCGATCGACTCGAACTCCACCCGGCCCTGGCACATCAGCGCCATGATGACCGCGCGTCGAACGAGGTCGTCACGCGTCAGCGCCAGGCCGCGCACCACCGGGAATTGCCCCTGGCGCAGCGCGTCGTAGTACTCGGGCAGTGTCTTCGCGTTCTGGCTGTAGGTCGCACCCATGCGGCCGATCGACGACACCCCCAGGCCGATCAGGTCGCAATCGGGCTGTGTGCTGTAGCCCTGGAAGTTGCGGTGCAGGCGACCCTGCCGCTTGGCGACCGCCAGCGAATCGTTGGCCAGCGCGAAGTGGTCCATGCCGATGTAGGTGTAGCCGTGGCCGATGAAGCCGCTGATGGCACCGCCCAGCATCTGCACGCGGTGCTCGGGCGGCGGCAGGTCGCTGGACTCGATGCGCC
>JAABRA010000146.1 GCA_011391155.1 Burkholderiales bacterium | reverse complement strand
TTTCTGAACTACTTTCTGGTCGGCGAGCATTTTTTGCGCTTCGTCGATGCCGGCTGGGCGGGCGACTTGTACGGCGTGGCACACAAGCGGATGAAAGGCGCCATCTGGGGCGAGGTGCTGGTGGCGTCCTTCCCCTGGGGGTTGGTGGCGCTGGCACTGCTGCTGCGACACTTGTTCAACCCGATAAAAAGAGTGGCGTTGTGGCAAACCCGGCGCGACCCCGACAAGGCTTATTTGCTCGCCTGGGCCCTGTTCACGCCGGTGTTTTTTACTGTTTCAGGCAACATCCTGTGGACGTACGTGCTGCCCGCGCTGGCGGCCTTCAGCGTCTTGATGGCGCTGGCGCTTGACACGCCAGCCTTCGCCAGCAAGGCGGGCCAGCGCCTGCGGGCGGCCCTGATCTGGCTGATGCCGCTGCTCGTGACAGGCTACACCGCAGTGGTCACGCTGCAGCCCTTGTACCTCAAGACCGAGAAGCATCTGGTGGCCTACGCCATGCAGCACATGCAAGCCGACGACAAATTGGTATATCTGGACAAGATACCGTTTTCCGCCACGTTTTATTCGCGCGGGCAGGCCGGCGTCGTCACGCTGAAAGACTTGGGCCCATCCAGCGGCCGCACCACCGACTTGTATCTGGCGCTGCCGAAAAACAATCTGGACCAGATGTCAGGGGTCTTGAACCAGCCGCTGGTGCCTTTGTTCGAAAGCTCGGAACATGTGTTGACGCTGATCCCGGGCGCGCCATCGGGCAAGTGAGCTGGGGCCGGCCGGGATTCCTGAAGGAACAGGCGCTTGATATACCTCTCGCGCATACCATAACCACTTTCTCAAACAGACCCCGCCATTGCGAACGCAGTGAAGCAATCTATTGCTTTTGGCTGCATGGACTGCCGCGCTGCGCTCGCAGGAACGAAATCACTTTTGAAGTTCACAGCATTGATTCCAAAGGTATGAGTTTTTCTCAATTCATTGTGATGATTAATCGTTTGCCTGGCGTCCGCCCGGGCGCTAACATGCGTCATCTGAACACTTAATGGAGAACCTCATGGCCCACGCAAGCTTCAACTGGCAAGATCCCTTTTTGCTCGAACAACAACTCTCCGAGGACGAGCGCATGATCAAGGAGGCCGCCGCCGCCTATTGCCAAGACAAGCTGCAGCCGCGCGTGATCGAGGCCTTTCGCAAGGAACAAACCGATCCCGCCATCTTTCGTGAAATGGGTGAGCTGGGCTTGCTTGGGCCCACCATTCCCGAAGCCTATGGTGGCCCCGGCCTGAACTATGTGGCCTACGGGCTTATCGCGCGCGAAGTTGAGCGCGTGGACAGCGGCTACCGCTCCATGATGAGCGTGCAAAGTTCGCTGGTGATGGTGCCGATTTTTGAATTCGGCAACGAAGCCACCAAACAAAAGTACCTGCCCAAACTGGCCACCGGCGAGTGGATCGGCTGCTTCGGCCTGACCGAGCCCAACCACGGCTCGGACCCGGCCAGCATGCTGAGTCGCGCGGTGAAAGTGCCCGGCGGCTACAAACTGTCTGGCAGCAAAATGTGGATTTCCAACAGCCCGATTGCCGATGTGTTCGTGGTCTGGGCCAAAGAGGTGTCAGAGTCCGGCACGGTCGGCCCGATCCGCGGCTTTGTGCTCGACAAGGGCGCGGCCGGATTGAGCGCGCCGGCGATCCACGGCAAGGTGGGTTTGCGTGCCAGCATTACCGGCGAGATTGTCATGGACGGCGTGTTTTGCCCCGAGGAAAACGCGTTTCCTGAAGTGCAAGGTCTCAAGGGCCCGTTCACCTGCTTGAATAGCGCACGTTACGGCATTGCCTGGGGCGCGCTGGGCGCGGCCGAAGACTGCTGGTTCCGCTCACGCCAGTATGTGATGGACCGCCAGCAATTCGGCCGCCCGCTGGCCGCCAACCAACTGATTCAAAAGAAGCTCGCTGACATGCAAACCGAAATCGCACTCGGCCTGCAAGGCTGCCTGCGGCTGGGACGCATGAAGGACGAAGGCACGGCTTCGGTCGAAATCACCTCGATTTTGAAACGCAACTCCTGCGGCAAGGCGCTCGACATTGCCCGCTTGGCGCGCGACATGATGGGCGGCAACGGCATCAGTGACGAATTTGGTGTGGCGCGCCATTTGGTGAACCTGGAAGTGGTCAACACCTACGAAGGCACGCACGACATCCACGCGCTGATTCTGGGCAGGGCACAGACCGGCATTGCAGCGTTCAACTAATTGGAGTCAGATTCCAATTAATTTCGCTTTTTTTTTGGCAGTTGCAAGGCGGTGGTCTGTGAGGGCAGCGGGTGGGGTATTGGGGGCCGATGTCGCAAAGCGAAGCGCGTCTGAGGCCCCAGCCTTAGCCCGCACAGCCAGTCACAAGTCGCCAGCACATCAACCGCAACGAATGAACCTTGCATTCAAAAAATCAAAATGACAACCAAACCAGCCGCCCTCGCCCACCTCAAAGTCCTTGACCTTTCGCGCGTGCTCGCCGGCCCCTGGTGCACCCAGATGCTGGCGGATTTGGGTGCAGACGTGATCAAGGTCGAACGCCCCGGCGCGGGCGACGACACGCGCCATTGGGGGCCTCCGTTCCTCAAGGATGCGGATGGCAACGACACCACTGAGGCCACCTATTTCACCGCCTGCAACCGCAACAAGCGCGCCATCACCCTCGACATGGCGCAGCCGGAGGGCCAGGCGCTGATTCTCAAAATGGCAGCGCAAAGCGACGTGCTGGTGGAGAACTTCAAGGTTGGCGGCCTGAAGCAATACGGGCTCGATTACGAGAGCCTCAAAGCCGTCAACCCGCGCCTGATTTACTGCTCGGTCACCGGCTTTGGCCAGGACGGCCCCTACGCCGAGCGCGCCGGTTACGACCTGATGATCCAGGCCATGAGCGGGCTGATGAGCATCACCGGCCACGCGGACGGCGAACCCGGCGGCGGCCCGATGCGCATGGGCGTGGCGCTGGTCGACGTGCTCACCGGCATCTACGCCTGCAGCGCGATTCTGGCGGCCATCGAGGTGCGCCATCGCACCGGTGAGGGCCAGCACATCGACATGGCGCTGCTCGACGTGGGCATGGCGGTGCTGGCCAACCAGGCGGCAGGCTTCTTGAACACCGGCCGGGTGCCGCAGCGCCAGGGCAACACCCACCCCAGCCTGGCGCCCTACCAGACCTTCGAGACCCAAGACGGCAGCATGCTGCTGGCGGTCGGCAACGACGGCCAGTTTGCGCGCTTTTGCGAGGCTGCCGGTCACCCAGAATGGGCCAATGATGCGCGTTTTGCCAGCAACACGCTGCGCGTGAAAAATCGTGAGTCGCTGATCCCGATGCTGCAGGAAGTCACACGCACGCGCAGCACGGCGCAGTGGAT
>JAABRA010000145.1 GCA_011391155.1 Burkholderiales bacterium | reverse complement strand
TATTTCGGCCGTGAGCGACGCGCAATGGGCCACCTTTTGCGATGTCTTTGGCCTGGCAGACCTGAAGCTTGACGCGCGTTATGCCAGCAACAACGACCGCGTGCGCGAGCGCCCCACGTTGATGCCCATTTTGCGCGAGCGACTGGGCCATTACAGCGCCACAGAGCTGAGCGACCTGATGGAAGCCAACAAGCTGCCCTACGCGCCGATCCGAAGGCCCGAAGAGCTGTTCGACGACGAACACCTGCTGGCCACCGGCGGCCTGGCCGACATCACCCTGCCCGACGGCGCGCGCGCCGGCCAGACCAGCAAGGCCACGCTGTTCCCGTTCACCATGGACGGCCAGCGCCTGGGCGTGCGCCTGAGCCCGCCCAAGCTGGGCGCGCATACGGATGGATTGCTATGTGCGCTGGGACTGGATGCGGATGCCGTGCATGCGCTTCGCCAGGCCGGTGCCGTTGGCTGAATTGTCAGGCCGACAAAGGCATCGCCTGCTCCGCCAGACTGGCGTGCAGCGCGGCGCCCAAGGGCAGCACCTCGTCATTGAAGTCGTAGCGGTTGTTGTGCAGGTGGCAACTGCCCTGGCCGTTCGCCGTGCCCTGGCCGAGCCGCAGGTAGGCCCCCGGCTTGACGCGCAGCATGAAGGAAAAATCCTCCGCGCCCATGCTCGGCTCCAGGTCGCGCACCACGTTGGCTTCGCCCACCAGGCTTTGCGCCACGTCGCCGGCAAAGCGAGCCTCAGGCGCCGTGTTGACCGTGGCCGGATACATGCGCTCATAGGTCACCACGGCACTGGCGCCAAACGCCTGCGCCACCGCGCTGCACAACTCATGGAGGCGGCGCTCGATCAGCACCTGCACCTCGGTCTTGAAAGTACGCACCGTGCCCACCAGGGTCGCGCTGCCCGCCACCACGCTCATGGCATTCAAATCACCCGCCTGCATGGCGCACAGGCTGATCACGGCACTGTCCACCGGCTTGACGTTGCGTGACACGATGCTTTGCACGGCGGTGATGATGTGCCCGGCCACCAGCACCGGGTCCACGGTCTGGTAGGGGTGCGCGCCATGGCCACCCTTGCCGGTGATCTCGATCTTGATGCGGTCCGCGGCGGCCATCATCGGGCCGGTATTAAGGCCGATGGTGCCCGGGCGCATGGCGGGCCAGTTGTGCATGCCGTAAACCGACTGCACCGGAAAGCGCTCGAACAGGCCGTCGTCGATCATGGCCTGGGCGCCGGCATAACCTTCTTCGCCGGGTTGAAAAATCAGCACGGCGGTGCCGTCGAAATTGCGCGTCTCGGCCAGGTAACGCGCCGCGCCCACCAGCATCGCGGTGTGGCCGTCGTGGCCGCAGCCGTGCATCAGGCCGGGACGCGAAGACTTCCAGGCAAAGTCGTTGTGCTCGGTCATGGGCAGCGCGTCCATGTCGGCGCGCAGCCCGATCATTTTCCCGCTGCTGTTTTGCTTGCCCTGAATCACGGCCACCAGGCCGGTCTTGCCGATGCCGGTATGGATGGCGTCCACGCCGCAGACTTTCAGCGCCTGCTCGACGCGATGGGCGGTATAGACTTCTTCGAAGCCCAGCTCCGGGTGCGCGTGCAGGTCGCGCCGCAAGGCGGTGAGCTCAGGGTGAAAAGCCGCGATATGGGCAAAGGCGCGGTTGCTCATCACACCCCGAACAGTTCCCCGCCGGCCTGATCTGCCGGCGGCGTGACGCCCAGGTGGCGGTAGGCGGCGAGCGTGGCGATGCGGCCACGCGGCGTGCGCTGCAGATAACCCTGCTGAATCAGATAGGGCTCAATCACGTCCTCGATGGTTTCGCGCTCCTCACCGATGCTGGCCGCAATGTTGTCCAGGCCGACCGGGCCACCGTCGAAGCGGTGGATCACGGCTTCCAGCAATTTGCGGTCCATCAGGTCAAAGCCCTGCGGGTCCACGTCGAGCATGGCCAGCGCGCGGTTGGCGATGTCAAGCGTGATCTCGCCCACGCCCTTCACGTCGGCGTAGTCGCGCACCCGGCGCAACAGCCGGTTGGCAATGCGCGGCGTGCCGCGTGAACGCCGCGCAATCTCGAAACCGCCTTTGTCATCGGTCGTCACCTTGAGCAGGCCGGCGCTGCGCTTGACGATGCGTGCCAATTCCTCGGGGGTGTAGAACTCCAGCCGCGCCACGATGCCGAAGCGGTCGCGCAGCGGGTTGGTCAGCATGCCGGCACGGGTGGTGGCGCCCACCAGGGTGAAGGGCTGCAAATCAAGCTTGATGCTGCGCGCCGCCGGACCCTCACCGATCATGATGTCGATCTTGTAGTCTTCCAGCGCCGGGTACAGGATTTCCTCGACGACAGGAGAAAGCCGATGGATTTCGTCGATGAATAACACATCGTTTTTTTCGAGGTTGGTCAGCAGCGCGGCCAGGTCCTTGGGCTTTTCCAGCACCGGGCCACTGGTTTGGCGCAGGTTCACGCCCAACTCGTGCGCAATGATGTGGGAGAGCGTGGTTTTGCCCAAACCCGGCGGGCCAAACAGCAGCACATGGTCGAGCGCCTCGTCGCGCATTTTGGCGGCGCTGATGAAAATCTCGAGCTGTTCGCGCGCCTTGGTCTGGCCCACGTACTCCTGCATCAGCTTGGGCCGCAGCGCGCGCTCGATCGCCTCCTCGTTGGGCGAAGCCGGCGCGTTCGACACCACCCGCTTGGGCGGCGCCGGGGCAAAGTCATCGGTTTGAATACTCACAGCGAACTCAGGTTGATACGATAAAAAGTCGTCATGGTCTTTGTGGTGCGTTGTAGGGCGGACTTGCACCCGCCTGGTCGACTGAAGTCGACCCTACAACAACCCAAAAACAGCCCAGACGCTGTGCTCATGGATAAAAGCGCAGAGACGGGGGAAAACTCATGATTCTTGTGCACTATAGCGCCAGCCGGGTTGCCAGCCACTGGCTTAAAGAACTGGCGGCGTCTTCAAAGCCATGGATGCCGATGTAATGGTCGGCGCCGGGCAGCGCGCTGAGCTCACCGGAGTTGCCCGCGTTTTGCCATGCCGCCAGAAAGCTGCCGGCCTGGCGTTCAAATTCCGGCGTTTCTTCGCTGCCCCAGTTCACCCAGATCGGCGTGGCACAAGGCCGCACGCCAAACATCGGTGAATTGCGCCGGATGATGCCCTCGTCGAGCTGGATCATGGGCTGCAGATAGCTGTAGCGCAGCGGCGCAATGTCGTAGATGCCACTGACCAGCACTGCGGCCGCCAGGGGGTCTGGCGGCAAACCGTAATCCTCGACCCAGCGCGTTTGCAGGCACATCGCGGTCAAGTGCGCGCCTGCCGAATGGCCCCCCAGCGCCACCCGCGCCGGATCACCGCCATAAGCGGCAATGTTGCGATGCGTCCAGGCCACGGCCG
>JAABRA010000144.1 GCA_011391155.1 Burkholderiales bacterium | reverse complement strand
CCATCTGGGACCCGAAGGCCCAGGCCCTGTTCTGCGCGCGCGACATCATGGGCGTGCGGCCGTTCTGCTTCCACCACGTGCCGGGCAAGCTGTTCGCCTTCGCGTCCGACACCGACGCCCTGCTGGCCCTGCCGGACGTGCCGCGTGTCATCAACGAAGGCCGCATCGCCGACGCGCTGATGGGCGACCTGGAAGGCATCGACCGCACCAGCACCTTCTGGCTGGACGTCGAGCGCCTGCCCCCGGCCCGCACCCTGCAGGTGGACGCCGGCGGTGCCCGGCAGGCCGAGTACTGGAACCCGCTGCGGAACCGCCCCGCCGACCTGCCTGACACCGAAGCCGGCTGGATCGAGGCCGTGCGCCGCAGCCTGGAGGACGCCGTGCGCCGCCGCCTGCGCGGCACCGCGCGTGTGGGATCCATGGTGAGCGGCGGACTGGATTCGTCGTCGGTGGCGGCGCTGGCGCAGGGGATACTGCCGGCCGGGGCGAGGCTGCCGACGTTTTCGGCGATCAACAGCCAAGGGCCCTGCATCGAAACCGAGTGTGTACGGGCGATGGTGGGGGCGTTTGATTTCGATGCCCACCTGATCGACCTGAACGCACTCGACGCCCTGACCCCGGCCGTCCACGACCAACTGGACCACATGGTGGAGCCCTTCGACGGCACGATGAGCCTGGTCAGCACGGTTTACGCCGCGGCAGGCCAAGCGGGAGTGCGCTGCCTGCTGGACGGTATTCCGGCGGACAACCTGTATTCATTTGGCGATTACTATCGCGGCCTGGCGAAGCAAAGGCAGTGGCGGAAGCTCTGGTCCGAAGCCGCCGCAGCCCATCGTGCCCAGGGGCTTCGCTTGCCGCGGCTGCGCGCGCTGCAGTCCTTGGTTGGTGCCGCCGTGCCGGCAGCCGTCCGCCGGCCCTGGGACGCGTGGCGGCACCGCGCTGAATTCCGGGACCTCCTGAGCGCTTCGCTCATAACACCTGGTTTTGCAAAGCAGGTGAGGCTCGCTGAACGATTCAAGCGATACCGTGCGGACATGAAACGGACCCGCCTGGGCGATCCCACCGGCGCGCCCCAATCCATCATGACAGCTGCCTACATAACAGCCGGCGTCGAGCGATACAACCGCGTGGCGGCCCACCACGGCGTCGAACCGCGGCCGCCCTACCTGGACCGGCAGGTGATCGAACTGCACGCCTGGCTGCCGCTGGACCTGCGGCAGCGGCAGGGGTGGGACAAGTGGGTGCTTCGGGCGACCATGGCCTCATTGCTGCCCGAGGCTGTATCTTGGCGGAAGGTGCGCGCCCATCTGGGGGAGCGATTTAATCGGACCCTAACGATGCCTTGGGTCAGCCCGTCAGGGGATGCTGCGGTCCCCGGACCGTCCCATAGCCTCGCCCGCGTTAACCAGATCCGTGCCCGCCACGCCCTCGTGAGCCGATGGTCGACCCGCAGGCCCTGAACGATCCCATAAACCCGGCCACCAATTCGCTCGTCGGGAAGTGATAGGATTTGCGTGACAGAAACTAATTTTGGGGAGCTATCCCGTGGAACAGCAAAACAACAAGCAACCCAAGAACAGCGGCGAGCTCCTGCCTTACCTGAAGCCTCAGTTGACGGTCTTTGGTGAAGTGCGGAGCCTGACGGCGTCCGGCTCGCAGCAGGGCGACGAGAATGACATGGGCGCCAACATTTTGATGATCATGGTCTGAAATCCCACTGCAGCCCCCACGCAGCGGCGGCGAGACATCCCAGCACTCGCTTCGATTCACGCCAGCCTTGATTCTTCCTCGCTCCGTAATGAAACTTACGCGCCCAAGCCGGGAAAGTGATTTCAGGCGAGGCCACCTTGCGTCCTAATTGCGTAAGCGGCACCCCGCTGTTTGGACGCTTCGGTGCCTCGGCGCACACAGTACCGCCCGACCTCCAGTATCGGCGGCGCCAGGCCGCGGGCCCTGCGTTGGACATGCGCGTCACACATCATCCAGCCAGCCTGATTTCCGGCCACTGAGGAATCACAGCGCGCATGCCCACTTACAACGACTACTCGATCGAATCCTACGGCGCGATGATCCGCGACCAGCGGCGCACGGGGCCGTTCGTGGAGGCGCTGCGCCAGGCCATCCAGCCCGGCAGCGTGGTGCTGGACATCGGCACGGGCACCGGCATTTTTGCTTTCCTGGCCTGCCAGTTCGGCGCCGCGCGCGTGTACGCCATCGAGCCCGATCCGGCCATTGACGTGGCCCAGTTGTCCGCCAAGTCCATCCCGGGCAGCGAACGCATCACCTGGCTCCGCGGCCTCTCCACGGAAATCGACCTGCCCGAACAGGTGGACGTGGTGGTGGGCGACCTGCACGGCGTGCTGCCCTTCTTCAAGGGCAACCTCGACTCCCTGTCGGACGCGCGCAAGCGCCACCTCAAGCCGGGCGGCCGCATGATCCCGGCGCGCGACGTGCTGTACGCCGTGCCTGCGCAGGCGCCGGAAGAGCATGCACGCGTCAGCAACCCTTGGGTATCCAACGACTACGGGCTGGATTTGTCTTCCGGCGCGCCCTACGTTTTCAACCAGTGGCGCCGGGCCAGGGCCGAACCGGCACTGCCGGAAAACCTGCTGGCCGCCCCCCGCCTCTGGGGCGAGGTGCCCTACGCCACCGCCGACATCCCCGGCCTGGAGGGCCGCCTGAGCTGGATCATCGAGCGGCCAGGCATCCTGCACGGCCTGTACGTTTGGTTCGACGGCGACTTGGGCAACGGCATCGGCTACTCCAACGCACCCCATCTGCCGGAGCTGGTTTATGGCCGCGCCTTCTTCCCGCTTGAGCGCGTCCTGGACGTGGTGCCAGGCGACACGCTGGAAACCCTGCTGTCGGTGCGCAACGTGAAGGGCGACTACGTCTATCGCTGGAAATCCCGCATCACCGCCGCCGACGGCAGCCACAGGGCCAGCTTCGACCAGTCCACGTTCAAGGCCACGCTGATCGACAAGGCTTCCCTGCACAAGGCAGGCGCCGACTACACCCCGGCCCTGACCCTGGACGGCCAAATAGTGCACGCCGCGCTGCAGGAAATGGCGAAGGGTCGTGCGCTGAAGGCGATCGCCGAATCACTGGCGAAATCCTTCCCGCAGAAGTTCGCGAGCACGGACCTGGCGCTGGCGGAAGTGGCCAGGCTTTCGCAGAAGTACGGTTAACCCGGCGGCGCGCGCCAGCGCCCCCTAACCGTCGATACCAGCTCGTCCACCAACGCCCGACGCCACGGAGGCGGACACCGCCCTGCCTTGCTGGCGCCCTTACGGGCCACGGGTGATTGGCCAGGGTTGTCCGGCAGCGCTGAACGCTCTAGGCTGCTTCATGATGAACCACGACTCGCCTTCCACGCCTGCGTCACCGGCAGCGCTGATGACCTATGACGCGCCCGTGCTGAGACTTCTTGGCGCGCTGCA
>JAABRA010000154.1 GCA_011391155.1 Burkholderiales bacterium | reverse complement strand
GTAGCGTCCGCGTTGTGGTCGTTCATGGCGGAACATCGGACCCATGTAATAGAGACGCTTTCCGCCTTCATACAACATTGAATGTTCAACCACGGCCCGGACCACGCCGGCTGTGCATTCGGGACGCAGCGTCAAGGCTTCACCATTCAGGCGGTCCTCAAACGAGTACATCTCCTTTTCCACGATGTCTGTCACTTCACCCAGACTCCGGACAAACAGTGCCGTCGGCTCGACGATGGGTGTGCGGATATTCCGGTACGCATACCGTCCCATGAGGGTGCGAACCTTTTCTTCCAGCCACTCCCAATTCGCAGAATCCGGCGCGAGAATGTCGTTCATTCCTTTGACGGCCGTCAATTTTTCACTGCGATTCACTCGCGCTATTTCCACCATAACTGCGTCTCAGTCTACCGCGGTGCTGGCGGCTTGCCGCGCGCCAAAGCGGTTCTCAATATAGTTTTCGACAATGGACTGGAATTCCTGCGCAATGTGTTCACCACGCAAGGTCAGCCGCTTTTCACCGTCAATGAATACGGGGGCCGCCGGCGCCTCGCCGGTGCCGGGAAGACTGATGCCAATGTCGGCGTGCTTGCTTTCCCCCGGGCCATTGACGATGCACCCCATGACGGCCACCTTGAGCTTCTCGACGCCCGGATAACGGCTGCGCCAGACGGGCATCTGGGCGCGAAGAAAATCGTCGATCTGCTTGGCGAGTTCCTGAAAGGTGCCGCTGGTGGTGCGCCCGCATCCGGGGCAGGCGGTCACGCTTGGGACAAAGCTGCGAAGGCCCAGTGCCTGAAGAATCTCCGCCGCAATGACCACCTCCTGGGTGCGCGGCTCCCCCGGCTGGGGTGTCAGCGAAACACGGATCGTGTCACCAATGCCCTCCTGGAGCAGAATCGACAGGGCGGCTGCCGATGCCACGGTTCCCTTGGTTCCCATCCCCGCCTCCGTGAGTCCCAGATGGAGCGCGAAGTCGCAACGCCGCGCCAGTTCCCGGTAAACGGAGATGAGGTCCTGAACGCCACTGACCTTGCACGACAGGAGAATCTGGTTACCGTCGAGCCCCATGCTTTCAGCGAGAGTCGCCGATTCAATCGCAGAGCTGATCAGCGCTTCATACATGACCTGGCGGGCTTCCCAGGGTTCGGCGCGGCGGCTGTTTTCGTCCATCAGACTGCCAAGAAGCTCCTGGTCCAGGCTTCCCCAGTTGACACCGATCCGAACCGCCTTGTCCCAGCGCATGGCAGCATCGATCATTTGTCCAAACTGTTTGTCGCGCTTGTTCCCCTTACCCACATTGCCAGGGTTGATGCGGTATTTGGACAGCGCCTGGGCACAGGCAGGATAGTCCGTCAAAAGGCGATGACCGTTGTAGTGAAAGTCACCAATCAGCGGCACCTCAACCCCCATACGGTCCAACTGCTCCCGCACATACGGCACAGCTTGCGCAGCCTCCGGCGTATTGACCGTCAGACGCACCATTTCAGAGCCCGCGAGCGCGAGTTCCTTCACCTGAATCGCCGTACCAATCGCGTCCACAGTGTCCGTGTTGGTCATCGATTGAATCCGGACTGGCGCATCGCCACCAACGGTCACCAGTGTGGACCCCCAGATGACGCGAGCCTGGCGGGATCGCCGGGGCAGTGGCCGCGCCGCGTCAATGGCCTGAAGGACAGCCATCACGGTTTCACCTCGAAGCGGGCGACGTTATCGCGGGCGATCGTCGCCAAGTCAAACGGTTTGCCCCGGATCTCAACAGTCGTGACGTCAACACGTCCGACCAGTATGGCCAAGGGCAGGACGCCCGCCGCCGTAGCCGATTCTCCTGGCCCCATCAGCTTCCTCAGCACAACGGCACCCTTCGCATCGGTGACCTGGACCCATGAAGGCCCCGTCGTTTTGAACATCACCATCGTCTCCGCAGGGGGAACCTGCGGCTCAGACCTGGAGCTTGGCGATTCGACGGGCACCATGACCGGGCTTTGCGCCTCCACGACCAAGGATGGACTCGAAAGCGTTGTGGACGTTGAATCGCGACTTCCGGCCGCATCCACAAACGGGGCTGATGCCGGACTTGCCGCAGTGTTCGCGGCCACGGAATCCGTGGGCGGGGCAGGCGTTGGGGATGAGGTCCCGGCATCCTTCGCCACCGGGCCGCCCCCCACGCCGGGATCGCTCGGAGCGCGCTGGTATCCAGGCCAAAAAACCAGCCCCAACGCACCCAGCATCAGCGCGAGAACGGCCAGGCCCAACGGGCGCGACAGCTGCGACGTCAGAGATACGCCGGTCCCGGGACCGGGCACACTCCGAAAAGGCGCGTTGACGCCACCGCCGTTCGGCGTGAGCTTGGGTAGCGCCACGGGCAAGTGCTCCAGAACCTCTGCGGGGTCCACCTTGAGGGTCCGGCAGACACTGGCCGCCAACGCCCTTATGAACACGGCATCGGGTAGCAGGTCCCATCGATCCGACTCAAGCGCTTCAAGCTTCTTCACGGGAACCTTCAGCATCACGGCCAGGGTTCCAATGTGCATGCCCGCCGACTCCCGGGCGCGCCTCAGCAACTTCCCGGGACTCGGCGCCGTGTTCACGGCGGCTGGCTGGGTGCCCGGCGACAGCTCCGTTGAATCAATCATTGAAAGTCCCCCGTCCGTACGCCAAGGCCTCCTTTGACTCGGGAAACCGCCGCTTTAACTGCTCGCCCAGCTGAAGCATGGCTTCAGGGTTATTCATGCGGCGCTCGACCCTGACCCCAAGCCAGAGTGATTCAGCATTGGCCAGACCACTGTTGTTGATTCGGCGGATATAGAACTGCGCACGCGTATATTCGCCGCGCAGATAAAGCAGCAAGGCCAGGTTGTAACCGGTGACCGGATTGGCAGCATCCAGTTCATAGGCCCGCGTCAGGGTGCTTTCAGCCTGCTCGCGTTGACCGGCTCGCGCCTCACAAAGGCCCTGTGCCAGCAGGGTTTTTGCCCGATCCAGGTACAGCGGGTTCGCCAAGGCCTGGGAAAAGACCCGCTGGGATTCCGGGTAGCGACCGTTTTGGCAGAGAAACCACCCGTAATTGTGCAAGGCGCTCGCATCCCGGGGGTTGATCGAGATGGCACGCCGGAAACTCTCTTCTGAGAGCTTCAGATCATTCAACCGCATGTAGATCAACCCGCGAAGGTTGTAGGCGTCAGCGTAGTTCGGGTCCAGGTTGAGCGCCTGCTTGAGTTCATCCAGTGCAACCGTGGTCTGCCCTTGTTCGTAGTAACTGGCCGCCAGCTCAAGTCGCAGTCTTGCGCGCCTGCGTGCGTCGGTCTCATCGGACGCGGTCTGGACTTCGTTGCCTGAACCGGTCGGCACTGGCGGGCTCCCTGGCCCTGAAGTCGAGGTTGACGTGGTCACACAACCGAATAATCCCGCGCACAGCCACAGGCAGCCTGTCAGGAACGCAATCCGTGATGGATGCGGCCACCATCTTTCCGTCGATCGGGTCATCGCTGAGTTCCTCGCTGTAGGTTTGCGGATGCTATTGCACCGTTTTTAGCATGATGGTGCGTCGCTGCGCCATCCGTTCAGCGATACCCGTGCGGTCACGCACGTCTCCCGCGAGTTGCCCACAGGCGGCATCGATATCATCGCCACGCGTCTTGCGGATGGTCGTGACAAGACCCGCTTCATTGAGAATCCTGGCGAAGGTCAGAATTGAGGGTTGAGGCGAGCGCAACAGGCCAGACTGCGGGAAGGGATTGAAGGGAATCAGGTTGAACTTGCACCTGATGCCTTTGCCACCGGCTTGCTGGCGCACCAGATCAACCAGTTGCTTCGCGTGCTCAGGTTGATCATTGACCCCATCCAGCATGCAGTACTCAAAAGTGATGAAATCCCTCGGCGCATGAGCCAGATAGCGCGAACAGGCCTCGAGCAGTTCCGCCAATGGGTACTTGCGATTCAGCGGCACGAGGTTGTCACGCAATGCATCCGTAGGCGCATGTAGAGACACCGCAAGTGCGACGGGGCAGTCCTGGGCCAGGCGATCAATCATCGGCACGACGCCAGAAGTTGACACCGTAACCCGCCGCCGCGAAAGCCCGTAGCCGTGATCATCGAGCATGACGCGCAGCGCAGGCAACAGCGCAGCGAAATTCTGTAGCGGCTCCCCCATCCCCATCATCACGACATTCGAAATGACCCGACTCTCGGTGCCCATGCGGCAACGAAGAAAATGCTCGGCATGCCATAGCTGTGCAACGATCTCGCCGGTGGTCAGATTTCGACTGAAGCCCTGATGCCCCGTGGAGCAGAAGCGACAGCCCACCGCACAACCCGCCTGCGAAGAGATACACAGGGTACCGCGATCGTCCTCGGGGATGAAGACCGCCTCAACCGCGTCGCCGTGACCGACATCAAAGAGCCACTTGATGGTTCCATCGGCAGATTCGTGCTGGCTGATGACCGGAATTCCCTGGATACAGGCCCGTGTCTTGAGTTTTTCACGCAGAGACCTGGCCAGATCACTCATCTGGTCAAAATCGGAGGCGCCTCTCTGGTGAATCCAGCGAAACAGCTGCGTGGCCCTGAAACGCCTTTCGCCAAGTTCCTCGCAGAAGCCGGACAAGCCCTCCAGGTCAAATTCAAGAAGGTTGGCCGTCATTGCAGAGGAAGTCGGACCATCAACGTGCGTAGACGTTCATGCCGGCGAAGAAGAACCCGATCTCGACGGCAGCCGTATCTGCGGCATCAGAGCCATGAACGGCGTTGGCATCAATGCTGTCGGCAAAATCAGCGCGAATCGTTCCGGGGGCCGCCTTTTTGGGATCGGTAGCGCCCATCAAATCGCGATTTTTCAGGATCGCATTTTCGCCTTCAAGTGCCTGAATCATCACGGGACCGGAGATCATGAAGTCAACGAGGTCCTTGAAAAAGGGACGTGCCTTGTGAACCGCGTAGAACGCTTCTGCCTCGCCCCGCGACAGGTGCGCCATCCGGGCGGCGACGACCTTCAGCCCCGCGGCTTCAAAGCGCGCATAGATCTGACCGATCACGTTCTTGGCAACAGCGTCTGGCTTGATGATGGAGAGGGTGCGTTCAATGGCCATTTTGATGATTTCCTAAGTTGGTGTTCTGAATGCTTTTCGCCCACAAGAGCAAAGCCATCAATTTTACTATGCAGTCGAAGCGGGTTTCGTGGCACTCCGCTCACCGTTCAATCTGCGATCTGGGCTGCATCAGCGCCCGCGTCCGCGACCCCCGCCGCGACTGTTGCCGCCAGCTCCGCCGCGCCGCGGCCCCTGCCCTTGTCGCTGGTGCGTGAAGCTGTCGGCGCCGATGTAGCCGAGCGACGTCTTCAAGGGGTCCGGCTGGCCCCCCCCCTCCTGGCGATCACCCCGTTGCTTGCGTCGAGGGTCGCCTCCAGGCCCGGAGTTCTGTCCATCCCGGGTGTTCCTGACCGGGCCACGATTCCTGGTGCTGCGGCCCGGGCGCCCGATGCCAGAACCGTCGTCCTGGGCCGGTCTGCCATCGCCAGATTCCCTGGGTCGTTCCGCACCGGCCGCCTGCGCCAGCGCGCGAATATCCCGATCCTCCAGTTCCATCCATGCACCGCGCTTCAACCCGCGCGGCAGCACCATGGCGCCATACCGGATCCGGATCAGACGACTGACCGCATGGCCGACGGCTTCAAGCATGCGACGAACCTCCCGGTTGCGGCCTTCCGAAATGGTCACCCGATACCAGCAGTTGGACCCCTCGCCGCCGCCATCTTCAATCGAACCAAACTGCGCGATTCCGTCCTCGAGCTTCACGCCATCGAGAAGTCTCTGCTTTTCCTCGTTGCTCAAGGCCCCCAGCACCCGCACGGCGTATTCACGCTCAAGCCCAAAACGCGGGTGCATGAGCTTGTTGGCCAATTCACCGGAACTGGTAAAAAGCAGAAGGCCTTCCGTGTTCAGGTCCAGCCGTCCAACCGACTGCCATTTCCCCTGGAACAGCCGGGGCAGCTTGCGAAACACCGTGGGCCGATTCTGTGGATCGTCATTGGTCACCACTTCGCCCACGGGCTTGTGATACGCAATCACCCGCGCCGGCGGCGGATCGATGCGTACCCGAATGGGCTTCCCGTTGACTTTGACCTGATCGCCAAACTGGACGCGCTGACCAATATGGGCCGGTTCGTTGTTGACCGAGATCCGGCCTTCAGTGATCAACTGCTCCATCTCCAGACGCGATCCCAGCCCGGCCTGGGCCAGTACTTTGTGCAGTTTGGGCGTCTCGGCCTGGGGTGCCAGAACCCGTTTGGGCGGGGCCAGATCTTCGATGCTTTCGTCGGCGTCATATCGCCCGGACACCACATCCGCAAAGCGAATCACGGGCTCGCCTGCAGCAACAGCTGCGCCACGAATCGGAGAAGCCGCGTCGCCGCATTGGGTTGATTTTGATACCATTTTCGTAGCAACATCAGACCTTTCCGCGCTGGGATCAGGGCTATTTAATTCCAATTTCACCTCTTGGGAAGGCGCCGTACTGTCAGGAAGGTGAGGGTTCATTTTGGTTCCCGTCTGGAATGCCAGTTTCGTCATCGTTGGCACGCTCGTGCCCGGCCGCGGGGATGTCTTGCGGGGTTTCCATCGACAACCCCGGCTGATGCAGCGCCACCCGGATGTGCGCCTCCCCAGTGGCACTGCCGAGTTCCGGGAGTTGGTCGAGGGACTCGATGCCGAGATCATCCAGAAACTGCCGCGTGGTCGCAAACAGGGCCGGCCGGCCCGCCGCTTCGCGGTGACCGATGACCTCGACCCAGCCGCGGTCCTCAAGTTGCTTGATGATGAGCGAATTGATCATCACCCCCCTGATCTCCTCCATGTCAGCTCGCGTGACCGGCTGGCGGTAAGCGATGATCGCGAGCGTCTCCAGCGTGGCACGCGTGTATTTGGGAGGCTTTTCGGGGTGCAACCGGTCCAGGAACTCGCGCATTTCAGGGCGGCTCTGGAAACGCCAGCCTGAAGCCACGCACACCAGTTCGACCCCTCTGCACGTCCAGTCTGCCTGCAGGTCACGCAGCAGAAACTTGATGGAATCTGCGTTGAGCACATCATTGAAAAGCACCCGCATCTCACGCACCGGAACCGGCTGCTGGGAGCAGATCAATGCCGTTTCGAGGATACGCTTGGCATCCACCGTGTTCATGTTTCACTGATTCCGGAGAGAAGACGCCCTTGGGCGCGAGGTCAGATTGAGCTGCGTTCACGAGGATGACGTGGAACGGGGGACTGCGAAGCAGCCCATTTCGCATGGGTAATCGACACAAAAATGCGAAAACCCTGCACAGACGCCTAGAAGGGATTGTAGCTGAGCCCGAGGACGTCCATTGCACCACGCACATCGGCCGGCACGGGCGTGCGGAATGTCAGCGCCTGCGATGTCACGGGATGCATGAAAGCGAGGTGGTACGCGTGTAGCGCCTGCCTGAAAAGCCCACCCGCAGGGGCACCGCCGTAAAGAGAGTCTCCCACTAACGGATGTCCAAGGCTCGCCATGTGGACACGAATCTGGTGTGTCCGTCCGGTTCGGAGGGTGCACTCGACAAGGCAATAGTGGTCCCCGCTCTGAATCAGTCGAATTCCGGTCGCAGCCACCTTGCCAGAGTGACGGCTCAAGTCGACCACGGCCATGCGCAATCGGTTGCGTGGATCCCGCCCCACAGGCGCTTCAACCAGTTGAAAGGCAGGGCCGGACCAGCTTCGCTGCCCCACCGCAAGATACTGGCGACTGACCTCGCGCGCGGCAATCATGCGCACCAGTGCATCCATTGACTGCCGGGTCCGCGCCACGACCATCAACCCGCTGGTGTCTTTGTCCAGCCTGTGCACAATGCCGGCCCGCGGCAAAAGTACGGCTCCCGCGTCGCGCGCCAGCAAACCGTTGAGCAGCGTGCCACTCCAGTTGCCTGGCGCCGGATGGACGACCAGTCCGGCTGGCTTGTTGATCACCAGAATATGCTCGTCTTCAAATACGGTGTCCAGAGCCATCGGTTCAGGTTTGAAGGCCAGCGTCTGAGGTGTCGGTCGCAACTCGACAATCAGCTGGTCACCCGCTCGAAGGCGCGTCGAAGACTTGGTCACAATGGCCTCATTGACCCTGACCATCCCGGATTCAACGATCTGCTGCAGGTAACTTCGCGAGAATTCTGATATCCCGCCGGTCAGGACGACATCCAGCCGACGTCCATGCTGCCCATCGGGAACCGTGAGTTTCCGCAATTCGTGGTCTGGCCCGTCCTCGATCAGATCGTCACCAGCCTGCTCTGCAGGCGCTCCCACAGGTGCGATCGATATAATGAATTTGCTTTGTTTCAAGAAAGTTGCCACTGATGTTTCGAGTCAAATTATCGGCTGTCCGGGCCGTGCCGCTGGTCGGCCTGCTTGGACTGATGCTCGGCTGCTCGACAACGACCATTGACAATACGGCGGGATGGAGTCCCAACAAGATCTACGCCGAGGCCAGCGACGAAATCAGTTCCGGAGGATACGCCAAGGCCATTCCCCTGCTGGAAAAGCTCGAAGGTCGTGCCGCCGGCACGCCGCTGGCCCAGCAGGCCCAGTTGGACAAGGCGTACGCCTACTACAAGAATAACGAGAAGCCGCAGGCCATTGCCGCCCTGGAGCGTTTCATCAAATTGCATCCGGCGAGCCCGGCCTTGGACTATGCGCTCTACCTCAAGGGCATCATCAACTTCAATGACAACCTGGGGTTTCTCTCGGCCCTTACCCGGCAGGATCTGTCCGAGCGCGACCAAAAGGCCGCCAAGGAGTCGTTTGAAGCCTTCAGGGACCTTGTGACCCGGTTTCCAGATTCGAAATACACCCCGGACGCCCGGCAACGCATGACCTACATCGTCAATTCGTTGGCGCAATATGAGGTTCACGTTGCACGTTTCTATTTTTCGCGCGGTGCCTATGTCGCTGCGATTGGTCGAGCACAGACTGCGCTGACGGAATACCGCGACGTACCGGCTATCGAGGAGGCGCTGTGGGTGATGGTGAACTCGTACAACGCGCTGGGCTTGACTCAGTTGCGCGATGATGCCCGCCGCGTTCTGGAAAGAACCTACCCCAAAAGCGAGTACTTGACTCAAGGGTTCAAGTCTGCGTCACAGCCTTGGTGGAAATTGTGGTGAGGACTTCGAGAGCGACCTGGAATTCCTGCGCAGACCCAAGTCGCTGCATGGGTGGCAACGCGGCTATCAGGCGCCTTCCATAGCCCCGGGTGTTGAGGCGGTTGTCGCACACCACCAGAATTCCACGATCGGTTTCCCGACGAATCAGGCGGCCGGCCCCCTGCTTCAGGACGAGCGCGGTCTCCGGAATCAGGTAGTCGCTGAAGGCGCTGCGTCCAGCGGCCTTGGTCCGGAGTGATCGGGCCTCGACCAGGGGGTCGTTTGGCGGCGGGAACGGCAGTTTGTCAATGATCACCAGTTGAAGCGCTTCGCCCGGCACATCGATGCCCTGCCAGAATGCGGTGGAAGCGACAAGAACACACCGGGGGCTTATCGACCCCCGTGACTGCCTGAAACGTTCCATCATTTCCCGCTTCGGCAGTTCACCCTGGACAAGGATGTCAATGTCCGCGTTGGCAAATTCGGATTTCAAGAACAAACCAACCGTTCGCAAGGCTCGCAACGTGGTGGTGAGCACCAGGGTTCGCCCGCCAAGCTGTCGAGCGGACTTGGCCGCGAGGCGGGCGACCTGCGTGCTGTGGTCCTTGTCATCGGGCAGCGCAAAATCAGCGGGAACATACACCGACGCCTGTTGCGCATAGTCAAACGGGCTTTCAACCTTCAAAAGGGTCGCTTGTGACAGACCGCAGGGCTCTGTGAACCATCGAAGTTCCGCGTCGGTTCCCAGGGTCGCAGACGTAAAGATCCAGGCGCGGCGCCGAGGCTGTTCGCCGCCAGCGCCCATCATTCGCAGCCGCATCACGTCCGCAATGTCGAGCGGTGCCTGCACCAGCCGGACTTGGGCGCCCACATCAATCCATCGGGCAACGTCCGCACCGCACGTTCCCCCAAATACGTCGGCCAGCCGGGCCAGTTCCCTACCCCGCTCTTGCAGGCGCGCCAGTTCAGGACTCATTTCCGCCAACGGTGCCAGCGTCTGCGCACAACGGTCGCATGACTGTTCAAGGACTGCCAAGGTGTCCCGCAGCGAGAGCGCGTCTACCACGGGTTCGTCCCAGCGAAGCCGGACCGCAGCGGGCCTGAACCCGAAATGGCCGGGATCGAGCCGCTTTGCCACGCCATCGACTTCCGCCGCCAGGCCCTGCCAGTCAGCCAGGCCACGGGCCAAACGCCATCCGACGGAAAGCAGGTCCCGCGCGAAATCCTTGAGTTGCCCGGTCGAAAGCTGGATTCCCGAAAATGAAATCCCAATGTCGTTCAGCTGGTGGGCCTCGTCAAAGATCACGACCTGAACGGTGGGCAGGAGTTCGACCATTCCGGATTGCCGCACCGCGATATCGGCAAAGAAAAGATGGTGATTCACAACGACGACGTCCGCAGCCAGCGCATTGCGCCGCGCCAGATTGACGTAACAGTCCTTCAATTCCGGACAACTGGCCCCAAGGCAATTTTCGCGGGTGGACGTCACCCGAAGCATCAGCGGTGAGCACTCGTCCAGACCGTGCAATTCCGCCATGTCGCCCGAACGAGTCTGGCTCGACCACCTTTCAATACGGGCAAGGGCCCCGCGCTGGATCTGGTCCGCAACATCACTATCCTGGCGCGCGTGAGCCAATCGGTGCAAGCACAGGTAACTGGCACGCCCCTTGAGCAGCGCTGATCGAACGGGAACCCCAAGCGCCTCAGCCAGGCCGGGAAGATCCCTTCCAAACAACTGATCCTGCAAGGTCTTGGTCGCGGTGGAGAGCAGCACGCGCTCTCCACTCAATAACGCAGGAACGAGGTAGGCAAAAGTCTTCCCGATCCCGGTGCCAGCCTCAACGACCAAGGCGCCGCCCTGCTCAATCGCATGGCCAACCGCCAGCGACATCCGAGTCTGACCTTCGCGGGGAAGAAACTGCTCCGTGGCGCCAGACAACACGCCGCCGGGCTTGAAGACCTCAAGGATTTGTTGCTGCAAATCCATCACGCGGGTTCTTTGGGTTCAAGCATCAGTTCCAGGCGAACCATCTGGTCGCGCAGCAACAGGCGACGCTTCTTGAGGCGCTGCAGCGTGAGTTGGTCTGCCGGCGCTTCCTGACCCAGGCGGTCTATCCGGGCGTTCAGATCAGCATGCTCGATTCTGAGTTCGATCAGGCGTCGTTCCGGAGAGTGTAAATTGATGGTCAAGAAATATACAAAGGTGCTACAGACCGAAGGGTGGTTCGTTGAATAATACGGCTTTGCCGCCAATTGATCGAACGACGACATTTTGAACATCGACTCATCATGACCACAGGCTATCGACTTACCGCATCGACAGGCATCCATCGGGGTGATCGTGAGTACCAGCAGGACCAGGTCGGAGTCTTCACGCATCCCCGGGCTGAAGGCTGCCTCCTCGCCGTGCTGGCCGACGGCATGGGTGGTCGAAGCGGCGGGCGAAAGGCTTCGGACCAGGTCATGATGACCGCACGGCAACTGTTCGAGCGCTATTCACCCGACGTCGACGATGCACCGTCCTTGCTCAGGCAGATTGCCCAGGAATCCCATATCGTCATCCGCCTGACCGCCATCTCCGCCGAACAGGAACCACACAGCACCATCACCCTGTTCCTCATCAACCCCGGCGCCGATTCTCACTGGCTCCATGCCGGGGACTCACGAATTTATCATTTCAGCTCAGGCCGCATGGCCAAGCGCACATTCGACCATTCCTACGTCCAGGCGCTTGTGGATCGGGGCGAAATCACGGAAGACGAGGCGCAGACGCACCCGCAGTCCAACATTCTCATGGGCTGCCTGGGAACCGAGGACGATCCCATGTTCAGCCTGGACTACATTCCCGAATTGAAGTCCGGGGATGTGCTGATGTCATGCAGTGACGGCTTGTGGCACTACTTTACCCCCGAGGAACTCGCCTATGTTCTGGAATCGCTGCCCCCCCGGGAAGCGAGTGAGTTTCTGATCGAGAAGGCCCGCTCCCGCGGCAAGGGCAGCGGAGACAACATTTCGATTGCCATCGTCAAGATCGAAGACCTTTGAACTGAATACCCGTCTGCGCCAGCGCCTGCCCGATGCATCGTCGGGTCAGGTCAGGCGGGTATCGACGGTGCGGTGCTCCATCGCTAGGTAGTCCTGCGACTGCATTTCATTGAGCCTGGACACGGTGCGCGGGAATTCATGCGCCAGCGGTCCTTCGGGATAAAGTTGCTCTGGCGCGACGGCAGCCGAAAGGATGAACTTGACGCGGCGGTCATAGAGGACATCGACCAGCCAGGTGAACCGGCGGGCCTCGGACGCCATGCGCACCTGCATTTGCGGCACATTGGACAGCAGCACCGTGTGAAACTGCGCAGCAATTTCCAGATAGTCATTCTGTGAGCGCGGACCGCCGCAAAGCGTGCGAAAGTCAAACCAGACCACACCACCGGCCTTGCGCACGGCGCGAATGTCACGGGACTCGATATGCAGGATCGGCGCTTCATCGTGCACCTCGGCAAGCTGACTGAAGGCCTGCTCCATGTCCGCCTCGGCGGATTCGCCCAATGGCGTGTGATACAGCCTCACGTGCTCCATGGCCCTGCGTCGGTAGTCGGTTCCGTTGTCGACACCAAGCACTTCCATGCGCTGCTTCAACAAGGCAATCGCAGGCAGGATGCGGTCCCGGTGCAGTCCATCCGGATAAAGGTCGTCCGGCTTGAAATTGGAGGTGGTGACAAATCCGACCCCGTTGTCGAACAGTGCCTGCAGGAGGCGGTGCAGAATCATGGCGTCCGTGATGTCGGCGACATGAAACTCGTCAAAGCAAATGAGTTTGAAACGTCGCGACATCCGCCGGCCCAACTCGTCCAGCGGGTTCACCGTGCCCTGCAAACCGGCCAGCTCCCGGTGCACCTCACGCATGAATTCGTGAAAGTGCAACCGCGTCTTGCGGCGAATTGGCACGGCATTGAAAAAGCAGTCCATCAGAAAGCTCTTGCCGCGCCCCACCCCGCCGTACATGTACACGCCGCGCGGGATCTCCGGGCGGTTCAGGAACTTCTTGATCGCGTTGGAGCGTTTGCCCTTGTAGGCGACCCACTCACTGGCGCATCGCTCCAGCGCTTCGACCGCACGTAACTGCGCGGGGTCACTGGTGTACCCCCGCGCGGCGAGTTCCGCCTTGTAGGCCCGCAGGACCGGCTGGATCACGTCAGAAGTTCAGCGTCCGCTTGTCCACCGCCAGCGCCGCTTCCTTGGTCGCCTCACTCAAGGAAGGGTGGGCATGGCAGATGCGGGCGATGTCCTCGGCGCTGGCGCGGAACTCCATGGCGACCACGGCCTCGGCGATCAGCTCGCTGGCCATGGGGCCGACAATATGAACCCCCAGGATCTCGTCCGTCGTCGCATCGGCCAGGAACTTGACCATGCCGGTGGTGTCGCCCAGCGCACGGGCGCGACCATTGGCCAGAAACGGGAAAGTGCCAGCCTTGTAGGCGACACCTTGCGCTTTCAGCTGCTGCTCGGTACGACCCACCCAGGCAATCTCGGGGCTGGTGTAGATGACCCAGGGAATGGTATTGAAATTGACATGACCGTGCTGGCCGGCAATGCGCTCCGCTACGGCCACGCCTTCTTCTTCCGCCTTGTGCGCCAGCATCGGGCCACGCACTACGTCACCCACCGCCCAGACGCCGGGCAGGTTGGTCCTGCAGTCGCCATCCACCACGATGGCGCCGCGCTCATCGAGTTGCAGGCCCACGGCATCGGCGTTCAAACCGACGGTGTTGGGGACGCGGCCAATCGAGACGATGAGCTTGTCCACGTTCAACGTCTGGGCTTCGCCCTTGGCGTTGGTCCAGGCCAGGCTAACCCCTTTCTTGCCGGCCTTGATCTCGCCCACAGTCACGCCGAGTTCGATCTTCAGGCCCTGTTTGTCGAAAGCTTTTTTTGCCTCACGGGCAATCTGCTCGTCCACGGCACCCAAAAAGGTGGGCAGCGCTTCAAGGACCGTCACCTCGGCGCCCAGGCGGCGCCAGACCGAACCCATCTCCAGGCCGATCACGCCGGAGCCGATCAGGCCTAGCTTCTTGGGAACCGCACCCAGGCGCAGTGCACCGTCGTTGGAGAGGATGTTTTCCTCGTCGAACGGCGTGCCGGGCAATGCGCGTGCATTGGAGCCTGTGGCCACGATGACCTGCTTGCCCACCAGTGTTTCCTCGGCCGCGCCGGCCATCTTGATCGCATAGCCGCCATCGACCGCATTGACAAAAGAGCCACGGCCGTGGAAGAAGCTGACCTTGTTCTTCTTGAGCAAATACAGGATACCTTCATTGTTCTGCTTCACGACGTTGTCCTTGCGGGCCACCATCTTCGCCACGTCCATCTTGAGACTGGACAAGGAGATGCCGTGGTCCGCGAAATGGTGATTGGCCTGCTCGAAATGCTCGGACGACTGCAGCAGTGCTTTGGAGGGTATGCAACCCACGTTGGTGCAGGTGCCGCCTGGCGCCGGGCCGCCCTTGCTGTTCTTCCACTCGTCGATGCAGGCCACCTGGAAACCCAGTTGGGCCGCGCGGATGGCGGCAATGTAGCCGCCAGGACCACCACCGATAACGATCACATCAAATTGTTTATTCATGATTTTGGGTCAGTTGGGGCGACGCACGGTGGTGCCGTGCCCGGTCCCCCAAGATTAATCAAATGTCGAACAGGAGACGCGACGGGTCTTCCAGCGCGTCCTTCATGGCCACCAGGCCCAGCACCGCTTCGCGGCCGTCGATGATGCGGTGGTCGTAGGACATGGCGAGGTAGTTCATGGGGCGCACCACCACCTGGCCGTTCTCCACCATGGCACGGTCCTTGGTGGCATGCACACCCAAAATGGCCGACTGCGGCGGGTTGATGATCGGCGTGGACATCATCGAGCCAAAAGTGCCGCCATTGGAGATGGAGAAAGTGCCGCCGGTCATTTCCTCGATGCCGAGCTTGCCGTCCTTGGCTTTCTGGCCGAACTCTGCAATCTTCTTTTCGATGTCGGCAAAGCTCATCTGGTCGGCGTTGCGCAGGATCGGGACCACCAGGCCGCGTGGCGAACCTACGGCGATGCCGATGTCGAAATAGCCGTGGTAGACGATGTCGTTGCCGTCCACCGATGCGTTCAGCATCGGGAACTTCTTGAGTGCATGCACCGCGGCCTTCACAAAGAAGCTCATGAAGCCGATCTTGACACCGTGCTCCTTGGAAAACGCGTCTTGGAACTTCTTGCGCATTTCCATGACCGGCGCCATATTGACTTCGTTGAACGTCGTCAGGATGGCATTGGTCGCTTGCGATTGCAGCAGGCGCTCGGCCACGCGGGCGCGTAGACGCGTCATGGGCACACGCTGCTCGGGGCGGTCGCCCAGGTCCACGGTGGGCGTGGACACCTGCGGCAATACTTTGGTCGGTGCGCCGGTGGGAATGGCCGCCGGCGCGGCAACCGGCCGGCTGGCACCTGCGGCAACGGCGCCCAGCACGTCGCCCTTGGTGACGCGACCATCCTTGCCGGTACCGGGCACGGAGCCGGACGCCAGCTGGTTGTCGGCCATGAGTTTGGCGGCAGCGGGCATGGCCACCCCGGCCATGGAACCGCCAGAAGCCGCGGCAACCGCTACCGCCGCCACGGGCGCAACAGAAGGTGCCGCGACAGGGGCCGCCACCGCGCCGGCCTTGCCATCCGTGTCGATGCGTGCGATGAGCTGTTCGGCCATCACGGTGCCTCCATCGCCTACCACGATCTCCGCCAGCACCCCGGCTGCAGGCGCCGGCACCTCCAGCACCACCTTGTCGGTTTCGACTTCTATCAGGATTTCGTCAATGGCGACGGACTCGCCGGGCTTCTTCTTCCACTGCAACAGGGTGGCCTCCGCCACGGACTCGGACAGTTGCGGTACTTTGACTTCGATGATTGCCATTTCAATTCTTTCAGGTTTTGTTGGGCGCGCTGTGTCTCAGCAGCCTTATTTGGTGAGGATGAAGCCCTTCAGCTTGGCAAAGGCGCCTTCGACCAGCGCTTTCTGCTGTTCCTGGTGCAGGTGCGAATAGCCTACGGCCGGCGAAGCCGAAGCGGCGCGGCCGGAATAGCCCAGCCGCTGGCCTTCGAGCATGTTCTCGTGAATGTTGTGCTGGATGAAGAACCAGGCGCCCTGGTTTTGCGGCTCGTCCTGACACCACATGATTTCGGTGGCATGAGGGTACTTCTTCAGTTCGGCGGCAAACACCTTGTGCGGGAACGGATAGAGCTGCTCCACACGCAGGATGGCGACGTCGTCGGCGCCCTTTTCCTCGCGCTTCTTGACCAAGTCGTAGTACACCTTGCCCGAACAGGCGATAACCCGCTTGACCTTGTCGGCCTTGAGCGCCTTGTTCTCAGGAATGACCGTCTGGAAGCTCCCCTTGGTGAACTCACTCAGGGGAGAAGCCGCGTCCTTGGCCCGCAGCAAGGACTTCGGGGTCATGATGATCAGCGGTTTGCGCAGGTTGCGCACCATCTGGCGGCGCAGGATGTGGAAGATCTGGCTGGCCGTGGTGGGCTGCACGACCTGCATGTTGGTGTCGGCCGACAGTTGCATGAAGCGTTCCAGGCGCGCCGAGCTGTGTTCCGGCCCCTGCCCTTCGTAACCGTGCGGAAGCATCAGCGTCAAACCGTTGACCCGGCCCCACTTGACTTCGCCGGAGGCGATGAACTGGTCAATGACCACCTGGGCGCCGTTGGCAAAGTCGCCAAACTGAGCTTCCCAGATCACCAGCGTGTTCGGGTCATTCGATGCGTAGCCGTACTCGAAGCCCAACACCGCCTCTTCGGACAGGATGGAGTCGATCACCACGAAAGGCGCCTGGTTCTCCGCCACGTTCTCCAGCGGCACATACGTGCCGACATCCCACTTCTCGCGTTTCTGGTCGTGAATCACGGCATGGCGGTGGGTGAAGGTGCCACGACCGCAGTCCTCACCCGAAAGGCGAACCGGATAACCGCTGGCCACCAGCGAGGCAAAGGCCATGTGCTCGCCCATGCCCCAGTCCACCGGAATGTCGCCCCGGCCCATCGCGGCGCGGTCGTCGTATACCTTGCGGACCAGCTGGTGGGGTGTCACGCTTTCGGGAATCGTCGTGATCTTCTCGGCCAGTCGCTTCCATTCAGCCATGGGAATGGCGGTGTCGGATACATCGGTCCATTTCTTGCCGAGGAAGGGGGACCAGTCCACCGCGTACTTGCTCTTGAAGTTGGTCAACACCGGGTCCACCGTGTGCTTGCCGGCGTCCATGGCGGCGCGGAAGGCCTTGGCCATGTCGTCGCCCAGCGTCTCGCCCAGACCCTGGGAAGCCAGGCGGTCAGCGTACAGCTTGCGGGTGCCGGGGTGCGCGCCAATTTTCTTGTACATCAGCGGCTGGGTCAGGGCGGGCGTGTCCTGCTCGTTGTGGCCCAGCTTGCGGAAGCAAATGATGTCCACCACGACATCCTTGCGGAACTCCAGCCGGTAGTCCAGCGCCAGCCGGGTTGCCAGCACCACAGCCTCGGGATCGTCGCCGTTGACATGCAGCACCGGGGACTCGACGCCCTTGACGATGTCTGTGCAGTACAGGGTGGAACGCAAATCACGCGGATCCGACGTGGTAAAGCCGATCTGGTTATTGATGATGAGATGCACCGTGCCACCCGTGGTGTAACCGCGGGTCTGCGCCAACGCCAGCGTTTCCTGATTCACGCCCTGGCCCGCGAAGGCTGCGTCGCCATGCACCAGCACCGGCAGCACCTGGTTGCCCAGGCGGTCGCCCCGGCGGTCCATGCGGGCGCGCACCGAGCCTTCGACCACCGGATTGACGATCTCCAGGTGCGACGGGTTGAACGCCAGCGACAGGTGCACCGGACCGCCAGGCGTGGTGACATCGGAGCTGAAGCCCTGGTGGTACTTGACGTCTCCGGCCGGCAGGTCTTCAGGCGCGGTGTGGTCGAACTCGGCAAACAGGTCGCCGGGCATCTTGCCCAGGGTGTTGACCAGCACGTTGAGGCGGCCCCGGTGGGCCATGCCGATCACGATTTCCTGCACGCCCCGGACGCCGGCGGACTGGATCAGCTCGTCCATGGCGGCAATGAAGCTCTCGCCGCCTTCGAGCGAGAAGCGCTTCTGTCCGACGAACTTGGTGTGCAGGAAGCGCTCCAGGCCCTCGGCCGCCGTCAGGCGGTCCAGGATGTGCCTCTTCTGCTCGCTGTTGAAGCTCGGCTTGCTGCGGATGCTCTCCAGCTTCTGCTGCCACCAGCGCTTCTCAGCCTGGTTGGTGATGTACATGTATTCGGCGCCGATGGTGCCGCAGTAGGTTTCGCGCAGCGCATTGAGCAGCTCGCGCAGCGGCATGCGGTCCTTGCCGAAGAAGGTGTTGCTGGTGTCAAAAACGGCCTCCTGGTCGGCGTCGCTGAACCCGTAGAACGAGGCCTCCAGCTCCGGAATGGCCGGGCGCTCGGTGCGTTGCAGCGGATCCAGATCAGCCCAGCGCTGGCCCACGTTGCGGTAGGTCGCAATCAACTGTTGCACCGCCGTGCGCTTGCGGCCCATTTCCGCGTCGGCACTGGCCTGCACTACCTTGGTGCCGCCCTGCTTGGCGCGCTCGGCAAATGCGTTGATCACCGGCAGGTGGGGGACGTCCTTGGAGTCACTGCCGTCGCCCGCCGGCACGTTCTGCAACGCATCGAAATAGCTGCGCCACGTGTCCGGCACGCTGCCCGGGTTGGAAAGGTAGTTCTCGTACATCTCTTCGACGTAAGGCGCATTGCCTCCGAAGAGATAGGTATTGCCGCTGTAGGCGGCGTAGACAGACTTGGTCTCACTCATTTTTCGCTGACCTCAATTCCCCTTCAGGGAACGTTAGCTGGTTGAAATACCTCCCGCGGCACGGCTGAACCGATCTGCGGATGCGACTGTGGCTTAGGAAGGGCCTGGTAAACCCAAGGATTTTGCCACCGAAATCCTGCACACAACTGACAGCCCCGGCGATTCAGCGTACGCGACTCAGGTACCTGCACGCGCGAGGTGAATGTTCTGCTGATTCCGAAGCCTGATGGCTACGGGTTCCCGATGCCCTGCATCAATCAAGATATATAGCAAACTACGGCCATATCACGCTGGGTTAGCGTCAATTTGGATCATGTTTTTCTGGTCAAACGCGGGGGCGCGCAAAAAACCGCCCCACGTCAATCCAGGGACTTCTGCAGAAAGCGCGCCGTCCCCATGACCGGGTCGAGCTGGTACGCGGCGAAGCCCGTGCGTTCGTACAGGCGCAGCGCAGGGGTGTTGGCCGAGAGCACTTCCAGCGTGAGCTTGCAGGCGCCGCGCACGCGGGCGAGTCGCTCCACCTCGGCGAGCATCTGCTCGCCCACGCGCTGACCACGGTGGCTGGCCGCCACCACCAGGTCGTGCACATTGACCAGCGGGCGGCAGGCGAAGGTGGAAAAGCCTTCGAAACAGTTGACCAGACCCACGGCGGCCTGGCCGTCGAAGGCCAGGACGCTGAACGCTTGCGGCCGGGCAGCGAGTTCGCGCGCGAGGTGGGTTTTGGCGTGGTCCAGCAAAGGCGTTCCACCGCCGGCCGGGTCGCGGGCGTAGGCGTCCAGCAGGGTGACAAGGGCCTGTGCGTGCACGGGATCGGCGTAGTCGGCGGCAATGACGGTGATGGCGTTCATGCCCCGAGCGTAAAGCACAATGTACCGATGACCGATCGCACCTGGCGCACCGTAGCCATGCTGGGCAGCGCCCAGACACTGGCCTTTGCGTCCACCTATTACCTTCCGGCCATGCTCGCGGCGCCGATGGCGCGTGATCTGGGCGTGAGCACGCCACTGGTATTTTCGGCGTTTTCATTGGCCATGCTGGTGTCAGCGCCGCTGGGTCCGCTGACCGGGCGCGCCATCGATCGCCACGGCGGCCACGTGGTGCTGCCCATCACGAGCGTGACATTTGCCGCAGGACTGGCTGCCTTGTCCCTGGCGCAGGGGCCACTGGGTCTTTTTGCGGCCTGGGTCCTGATCGGCGTGGGCATGGGCGGCGGTCTGTATGAAGCCGCATTTTCGACCTTGGTGCGGCTGTATGGAACCCGGTCGCGAAGTGCCATCACCGGGATCACGCTGGTGGCCGGCTTTGCCAGCACGGCAGGCTGGCCGCTGTCGGCCTGTATGGAGGCGCATTGGGGCTGGCGCGGCGCCTGCGCGGGCTGGGCGGCACTGCACCTGCTGGTGGGGTTGCCGCTCAACGCATGCTTGCCCCGCCGCCCCCTCGCGGCCGGCCACGCCCGCACCCCGAATGATGGTGAAACCGGGGATGCAATTCCTGAAGATCCGCTGCGCGCCGCAGCCGGCACCACTCCCCCTGCCCCCGGCACCCCTACCGCCGTGGCGCTGGCCACCGTCTTTGCCATTGCCTGGTTCATCAGCACGGCGATGGCCACCCATTTGCCGCAGTTGCTACAGGTGGCCGGCCTCAGCCTTGCCGCCGCGGTCAGCGTGGGCGCGCTGGTGGGGCCGGCGCAGGTAGCTGGCCGACTGGCCGAGTTTGGCCTGCTGCGCCACCTGCATCCGTTGCTGTCCGCCCGCCTGGCCGCCGTGGCGCACCCGCTCGGGGCATTGGGGCTGCTGTTGGCCAGCGCACCGTTGCTGGGCGCCCTCGCCCCGGTATTTGTGCTGCTGCATGGCACCGGCAATGGCATTCTGACCATTGCCAAGGGCACGTTGCCGCTGGCGCTTTTTGGTCCGGTCGGCTACGGTGCAAGGCTGGGCCTGATCATGACGCCAGCGCGCTTCACCCAGGCCCTCGCGCCGCCCTTGTTTGGCCTTGCGCTAGAGCGCTGGGGTGCCGGAGCCCTGTGGATCACGGCCGCGCTGGGCGGGCTTGCCTTTTCCATCTTGCTGGCCTTGCGCTGCCGCCTGACCGCCGACTGAGCTTTTCGCGTGGTGGAACTGCCCAGCCGTGATGCAGCGGGCGACCACGAATCGTCGGTGGCCACCGCGGGGCAACGGAGGAAGTGACGGAAGTCCGGTTTGCCTTGGCCCGTGCACGCACGCCGTCGCCACCAGCGGTGGTCACGCCGTCCAGCGCAGCCAACCCCAGACGATGACCAGTGTGCCGAGCGTCACGGGGACACCCGTGACCGCATGGGCCTTCCAGTCGATGGCGATGCCGGCGTCGCGGGCCAGGTCGACCACGATGAGGTTGGCGATCGAGCCCACCAGCAGCAGGTTGCCCGCCAGCGTGCTGACCAGCGCCAGCGTCACGCCGGCCGCCGGTGTTTCCAGATGGGGCAGCAGCAGCATGACGGCGGGCACATTGGAGACCAGGTTGGACAGTGCCACGCCTACCGCAAACAACGGCCCGGCATCGGCCAGGTGCACGCCCTGCCCGGCCATCCAGGCGACGGCCTGGGCCGCCAGGCCGGTGGATTCGAAGGCATGGTTGACGACGAACAGGCCGATGAACAAGACCAGCAGTTCCCAGTCCACAAAGCTCATGACCTGGGACGAGTGAAACCGGCGGCTGAGCAACAGCACCCCGGCACCCACCAGCGCCGCGACCTCGCGCGGCCAGGCGGTGAACAGGAACACCGCCAACAGGGCTGCGGCCACGGCCAGGCCCTTGGCCGTCTGCCACCCGTCGAAGGGCGGCTCATCGGGCACGGCGCGGGCTGCCGCCAGGCCGGAGCGGGGCGCTTCTGGCCCAAAGGGCGCCGGCGCACGCGCCCCGGGGCCCCAGGCCAGCCAGAGCCACAGCGCCAGCAGACACAGGGTCACCGGCGGCAGCGCCTGGCGCACATAGGCGCCAAACGGCAATTGCATGACCGAGCCAATCAGCATGTTCTGCGGGTTGCCGATCAGCGTGGCCGCGGAGCCGATGTTGGCTGCACAGGCCAGGCCGACCAGAAACGGCACGGGCGGCAGCTTTCGCTGCAGGCACAGGCGCGCGACCACCGGGGTCATGGCCAGGCAGACGATATCGTTGGAAAAAATGGCGGACAACGCCCCGGCCACCGATATCAGCGCCGCGAGCAGGCCGGCGCGCGACAGCGGCAGCGCTGCCACGCGCCGCGTGACCGCGCTGTAGAACCCACCCAGGCGCATCTGCGCCGACACCACCATGAACGAAAACAGCAGCAGGAGCGTCGGCAGATCCACCGATTTCGCCGCCTGCTCGGTGCTCAGCACGCCCAGTCCGATCATCGCGATCGCGCCCAGCAGCGCCACACCGGCACGATCGAGCTTCAGCCGCGGCAGCCCGCCCAGGAACATGCCGACGTACACCGTGGTGAAGATGGCCACGATGACCCAGTCCACGGCACCATGCCCGCGCAGGGCGGGCAGGTCGGGCAAATTGAAGGCCATGGCGACGGCAGCCGGATCGAACGATCAAGGGCTGAGGGGCAGCGCCGCTCAGCCCGCGCGGACCGCCTCGACCAGGCGCTCGGCGCAGGCCCTGGCCACCGTCGGGTCCCTCGCCTCCACCATCACGCGCAGCAGGGGCTCCGTGCCGCTGGCGCGGATCAGCACACGGCCACTGTCGCCGAGTTCCGTTTCGACCGCCAGCGTTTCATCGGCCAAGCGGGTGTTGGTGCGCCAGTCCTGGCCCGGCTGCAGATGCACGTTGAGCAGGGTTTGCGGAAACAGGGTCACGCCGGCCAGCAGTTCAGGCAGGGTCTTGCCGCTGCCCACGCAGGCCTGCAGCACCTGCAACGCGCTGATGAGCCCGTCACCGGTGGTGTGCTTGTCCAGCGCCAGCAGGTGCCCGGAGCCCTCGCCGCCCAGAATCCAGTGTCGTTGTTTCAATTCTTCCAACACGTAACGGTCGCCCACCCTGGCCCGTACGAAGCGGATGCCCCGCGCCTTGAGCGCCACTTCAACCGCCTTGTTGGTCATCAGCGTGCCCACGCAACCCGGGACATCTTCGTCGCGCGCAATGCGGTCCGCCACCATGAGGTAGAGCAGTTCGTCGCCGTTGTACAGGCGCCCGCTGGCGTCGACCACTTGCAAGCGGTCTGCATCGCCGTCCAGCGCCACTCCGTAGTCGGCGCCGTTTGCCCGGACGGCCTCCACCAGCGCCTGCGGATGGGTCGCGCCCACCTCGTGATTGATGTTCAGCCCATCCGGCGCGCAACCGATGGCAATCACCTCGGCACCGAGTTCGTGAAACACCTTGGGCGCGATGTGATAGGCCGCGCCGTGGGCGGCGTCCACGACGATCTTCAGGCCCTTGAGCGTGAGGTCGTTGGCAAAGGTACTTTTGCAGAACTCGATGTAGCGGCCGGCCGCGTCGTCCAGGCGGCGCGCCTTGCCCAAGCTGGCCGAATCCACCCAGACCGGCGCTTCCTCCAGCGCCGCCTCAACGGCACGCTCCCAGTCGTCGGGCAGCTTGGCCCCCTGCGCACTGAAGAACTTGATGCCGTTGTCCGGAAAGGGATTGTGGCTGGCGCTGATGACCACGCCCAGGCTGGCGCGCAGCGCGCGGGTGAGATAGGCCACGGCCGGCGTCGGCACCGGGCCGAGCAGCACCACATCGACGCCTGCGGAGTTGAAACCCGATTCGAGCGCGCTCTCCAGCATGTAGCCCGATATGCGGGTGTCCTTGCCAATCAGCACAGTGGGGTGCCCCTCGGTCCGCTTCAGCACGCGGCCCACCGCATGCGCGAGGCGCAACACGAAGTCCGGCGTGATCGGCGGCTGGCCCACGGTGCCGCGAATACCATCGGTTCCAAAGTATTTTCTTGTCATCCCAGCGTCCCTTGGTCTTTCTTTGCTATGAATTCATGATTTTTTGAAGCGGCTTGCTGAGACACGGCGTGCCAGACCTGCAGCGCCTGCACGGTCTCGAGCACATCGTGCACCCGCACGATCGAGGCCCCCCGCTCCACCGCCAGCAGCGCCGCCGCCACGCTGGCCGCGACCCGCGCCGCCGGCTCGGGCGGCTTGCCGTCCACCGCGGTCACGGCCCCGAGTGAAGACTTGCGGGACCACCCCGCCAACAACGGAAGGCCGTCAGCCAGCAACTCGGCCTGGCGTGCCAGCAAGCTGAAATTCTGCGCCACCGTCTTGCCAAAACCGATGCCGGGGTCGAGCACGATGCGCTCGCGCGCCACGCCCCGGGTCTGCAATCGCACGGTGGCCTGCGCCAGGAAAACCCGCACCTGCGGCACCACGTCACCGTCCATGGGGGCGGTCTGCATGGTTTGCGGGTCCCGGTGCATGTGCATCAGGCACACGCCGCACGACGGATGCCGCACCACGACCTCCTGCGCGCCCGGCTGACGCAAGGCCCAGATGTCATTGATGATGTCGGCCCCCAGGTCCAGCACGGTCTGCATGACCTCGGGCTTGCAGGTGTCCACCGAGACCGGCACGCCCAGCTGGACCGCCTCGCGCACCAGCGGCACGACGCGCGCAAGTTCCTCGTCCAGGGGCACCGGCGGCGAGCCCGGGCGCGTGGATTCGCCGCCGATGTCGAGGATGTGCGCGCCGTCCTTCAGCAAACGCTCACAGTGAAGCAGCGCCCTGCCAAGCCCGACATGCCGGCCGCCATCCGAGAACGAATCGGGCGTGACATTGACGATGCCCATGACTAGCGGGCGAGTCAGGTCAACGCGGTAGCGGGTGGTTTGCCAGAACATGGGGGAAACAACAACGGGGCGTAAAGCCCCGTGATTGTGCCCGCTCACGCGGGGTTGCCTGCAAAAGGATCAGGCCGCTGTCGGTGCGGGATCAGTCTTGACCGCCGGAGTCCCGCCCGGGCCACCGCCGCCCGCCGGCGGTGTGCGCGGCGTCCAGTCCTTGGGCGGACGGGGTTCACGCCCGGCCATGATGTCGTCGAGCTGCTCGGTATCGATAGTTTCCCATTCCAGCAGGGCCTTGGCCATGGCGTGCATTTTGTCGCTGTTTTCCTCGATCAGGCGACGCGCCAGAGCGTACTGCTCGTCGATGATCTTGCGCACTTCGACGTCCACCTTCTGCATGGTGGCTTCGCTCATGTTGGTGGTCTTGGTGACCGAGCGGCCCAGGAAGACCTCGCCCTCGTTCTCGGCATAAACCATGGGGCCCAGGGCGTCGGTCATACCGTAGCGTGTGACCATGTCGCGCGCGATATGGGTGGCGCGCTCGAAGTCATTGCTCGCGCCCGTGGTCATCTGGTTCATGAACACTTCTTCCGCGATGCGCCCACCAAACAGCATGCTGATCTGGTGCAGCATGAAATCCTTGTCGTAGCTGTAGCGGTCCTGCGCCGGCAGACTCATGGTCACACCGAGGGCCCGGCCCCGCGGGATGATGGTGACCTTGTGCACCGGATCACACTTGGGGAGCAATTTTCCGATGAGGGCATGTCCCGACTCGTGGTAGGCCGTGTTGCGGCGCTCTTCCTCGGGCATGACCATGCTCTTGCGCTCGGGGCCCATGAGGATCTTGTCCTTGGCCTTCTCGAAATCCTGCATTTCCACGACGCGGGCATTGCGGCGGGCTGCCATCAACGCGGCTTCGTTGCAGAGGTTGGCCAGATCGGCGCCGCTCATGCCGGGTGTTCCGCGCGCGATGATGGCGGGAGCCACGTCCTGACCGATCGGCACCTTGCGCATGTGCACGTTGAGGATCTGCTCGCGGCCGCGAATGTCCGGCAGGGTCACATAGACCTGACGATCGAAACGTCCGGGACGCAACAAGGCGGCGTCCAGAATGTCCGGCCGGTTGGTGGCCGCCACGACGATCACACCGACATTCGTCTCGAAACCGTCCATTTCCACGAGCATCTGGTTGAGCGTCTGCTCGCGCTCGTCATTGCCGCCACCCAGCCCGGCACCACGCTGGCGCCCCACCGCATCGATTTCATCGATGAAGATGATGCAAGGGGCATTTTTCTTGGCGTTGTCGAACATGTCGCGCACGCGGGCCGCACCGACACCGACGAACATTTCCACGAAATCAGATCCCGAGATGCTGAAAAACGGAACCTTGGCCTCGCCAGCGATGCCCTTGGCCAGCAGCGTCTTGCCGGTGCCGGGAGGGCCGACCAGCAACAGGCCGCGCGGAATACGCCCGCCGAGTTTCTGGAACTTCTGTGGATCTTTCAGGAAATCGACGACTTCCTTGACTTCTTCCTTGGCCTCGTCACAACCCGCCACATCGGCAAAAGTAACCTGGTTGGTATTTTCGTCGAGCATCCGCGCCTTGCTCTTGCCGAAGCTGAAGGCACCGCCCTTGCCACCGCCCTGCATCTGCCGCATGAAATAGACCCACACGCCGATCAGCAGCAGCATCGGCCCCCAGCTGACCAGCAGGGTCATGAGCAGCGAACCCTCTTCGCGCGGCTTGACGTCAAATTTCACGCCGTTGCTGATGAGGTCGCCCACCAGGCCCCGATCGAGATAAGTGGCGGTCGTGCGCACCTTGCGGTCATCCGTCGTGGTGGCGATGATCTCGGTGCCACCCTGCCCCTCCTGGATGGTCGCGGCCTTGACGCGGTTGCCCCGGACCTCTTCGAGAAAATCCGAATACCCCATGTAGGTCGCCCCGACGGCACCACGGGTATCGAACTGCTTGAACACAGTAAACAACACCATGGCAATCACGAGCCAGATGGCAATTTTCGAAAACCACTGATTATTCAAGCCAGGCTCCAGTCACGGTTTCTTCATTAAGGATCGATAAGTGAAGCCTATTTTAGGCGTTTCAAGCACCCTGCTGAGGGTATTTCCCCCGCGCAGCCACAGGCGCAGCAAGGGATTGCGGTGGCTCGAGTTGCTTTTCTTGACCTGCGTTAGCTTTGTCACGACGGCTTCAGTCCGCGGCCCACCAGAAAAGTCTCGGAGGATTTGTCGCGCGAGGCCTTGGGTTTGACCGGTTTGACAGCGCGAAACGTTGCCTTGAACAGTCTGACCAATTCGTCGTAACCGCCACCGTGAAACAGCTTGACCACCAGCGCACCCTCGGGCTTCAGGTGGGTTTTTGAGAATTCGACCGCCAGTTCCACCAGATGAACAATGCGGGCCGCGTCAGCGGACTCGATGCCCGACAGGTTGGGCGCCATGTCGGACACCACCACATCGGCCTTGCGACCCGCCAGGGCGGCTTCCAGCCGGTCCAGCATCTCGGCTTCGCGAAAGTCACCCTGCAGAAAGCTGACGCCTTCCACGGGTTCCATCGGCAGAATGTCCATCGCAATGATGGTGCCATTCAACGTCCCCGCCGCGGCGCCCCCCCCGATCGCGGTTCGGGGCGACAGCTTGCGGCGCAGGTACTGGCTCCAGGCGCCGGGCGCCGACCCGAGATCAACCACCACCTGGCCCGGCTTGATGAGCCCGAACGACTCATCGATCTCCTTGAGCTTGTAGGCGGCGCGCGCGCGATAACCCTCTTTCTGGGCCAGCTTGACGTAGGTGTCATTGACATGGTCATTGAGCCACGCCTTGTTGACTTTCTTGCTCTGGGTTCTGGTTTTCATCTTGCCCTTGATAATACGTCCATGCCTCAAATTCAACTTACCCCTGCCCAGCGCAAGGTCCATCGCGCTGATGCCCATCATCTGGACCCGGTCGTCATGATCGGCGGCGATGGCCTGACGACTGCGGTCATCAAGGAAGCCAATGCCGCGCTGAGCGCGCATGGACTCATCAAGATCCGCGTGCTAGGCGACGACCGTGCCGCCCGCGAACTGATGTACCAGACCCTGGCCAACGACCTGAACGCGGCGCCGATCCAGCACATCGGCAAGCTGCTGGTCCTGTGGCGACCGTTGATTGACAAGGAAAAGGCGGTAGACGAAGACCGCATGCCCGGCCCGCGGGACTTCAAGGTGCTGAAGTACAGCAAGCGGGGCGGCCAGCGCCCTGAAGTCAAAACCCTGCGTGTCCTGGGCAACCAGCGCCTGACCCCGGGTGGCCAGGTCAAACGTGCCAAGCCGAAGATGAAGTCGGTGAAAAAGGGGCGTCACGACTGAGGCGACGCGCATGAGCGACACTGCAGCGCGGCAGCGCAACGTCATCTGCATGAAGTGGGGCACGAAGTACGGACCCGAGTACGTCAACCGCCTGTACGCCATGGTGCGCCGGCACCTGACGGGCGATTTCCGCATGGTCTGCCTGACCGATGATCCGAAGGGCATCCGCCCCGAGGTCCAGTGCTTGCCGATCCCGCCGCTTGATTTGCCGCCGGGCATCCCGGAACGCGGCTGGACCAAGCTCGTCACCTTCTCGAAGGATCTGCACGGCCTGAAGGGCACGGCGCTGTTTCTGGACGTAGACGTGGTCATCGTGGGTTCGCTCGACGGGTTTTTCGATGAGCCCGGGGAGTTCCTGGTCATTCACGACTACAAGCGGCCCTGGCGCATCACGGGAAATTCATCGGTTTACCGCTTCGAACTCGGTGCGCACCCCGATGTGCTCGACTATTTCCGCACCCACTTTGATGAAGTGCGCACCCGTTTTCGCAACGAACAGGCCTACCTGTCGGACTTCATGCACCGCAAGGGCAAGCTGAAATACTGGCCAGGCGCCTGGTGCCCGAGCTTCAAGTACCACGGGATTCCGGCCTGGCCCACCAACTACTGGAAGCCCCCCTTCGTACCGCCGGATGCCCGTATCGTGATCTTCCACGGTGAATGCAACCCGCCCGATGCCCTGGCGGGCCGGCGCAACCGGCGCTTGCGGTTCATCAAGCCGGCCTTGTGGGTGGCGGATCACTGGTGCGAATGAACGCCAGGACCGGGATTCAGGCGTCCGGGTCCCGCATGAGCCACACCACCAGCCCGCCGCCGGCCAGCCACTGCAACCCATACAGCGCGCTGCCCAGCCCATGCCAGACCTTGAGGTTTTCGTGCGCGAGGATGCGCGGGGCCACCCCAAACTCGACCAGCAAGGCGGCGAGCATCGAAACCGATACCAAAATAATAGCTATATATGACCGCGCGACGCTGGGTTCATGCCTTTTTGGCCTGAAAATAACCCAAAGCAGCAGCCCACACCCCATCGAGACCCAGGTCTGGGTGCTGAACAACCGGGCTGCCATGCCGCCAGCCATCGCCGGAGCGGGAAGGTGCGCAAACAACATCGGCACCACCCAGAAACCGATAGTCGTCAACGCACCCCACCACAGGGTGGCAATGACCAGCGCCAGGCGGTATTGCATCGCGCAGCGCGTGCTCAGGTGTAGGAAACGGCCACCACCTCATAGCGCCGGATGCCGCCCGGCGCTTGCACCTCGGCGGTATCGCCCTCCTCCTTGCCGATCAGCGCGCGGGCGATCGGGCTGGAGATATTGATCAGACCCAGCTTCAGATCAGCCTCGTCCTCACCCACGATCTGGTATCGGACGGAAGCGCCGGAGTCTTCGTCCGACAGGTCCACCGTGGCGCCGAACACCACACGTCCGCCGGCATCGAGTGTGGCCGGATCGATGATCTGGGCCGCCGACAATTTGCCCTCGACTTCCTGGATGCGGCCTTCAATGAACCCCTGACGATCCTTGGCGGCTTCGTACTCGGCGTTTTCGCTCAGGTCACCCTGCGCACGCGCCTCGGCGATGGCATTGATCACCCAGGGGCGATCGACCGTCTTGAGCCGGTGCAATTCGGCCTTGAGCTTCTCGGCGCCGCGTTTGGTGATGGGAATGGTGGCCATTGATGAATTCTCCAAAAGGAAACCGCCGAGCGTTGCCGACCGGCGGTGTCAGAAAGCGCAGATTATGCCGTGAACCGGAGCCTCAGGCCGCCAGTTGCGCGTGCATGTCCTGGACCGAGATGACGTCGAGATGATCCATGTACTTCATGCCCTCGACCGCGGCCTCCGCCCCGGCGATGGTCGTGAAGGTCGTCACACGGGCCAGCAGCGAGGAGGTGCGGATCTGCCGTGAATCCGTGATGGCGTTGCGACGTTCCTCCACCGTGTTGATGACCAGTGAAATTTCGTTGTTCTTGATCATGTCGACGATGTGCGGGCGCCCTTCTGTGACCTTGTTGACCATTTGCACCGGTACACCCGCGGCGGCGATGGCCGCTGCTGTGCCCTTGGTCGCCACCAGCACGAAGCCCAGCTCGCTGAGTTGACGCGCCACCTCGACCGCGCGGGGCTTGTCACCGTTTTTCACGGTCAGGAAAACCTTGCCCGAAGGCTCTCCAGAACGTGTGAACGGCCTCGGAAGCCGGGTGCCAGCGCCCAGCTGGCTCTTCACGAAGGCCTCGCCGAAGGTCTTGCCCACGCCCATCACCTCGCCGGTGGACTTCATTTCGGGGCCAAGAATGGTATCCACGCCGGGGAACTTGACGAACGGGAAGACCGCTTCCTTGACACTGAAATACGGCGGTGTGACCTCGTGGAAGATGCCCTGGGACGCCAGCGTCTGGCCCGCCATGCAGCGGGCCGCGACCTTCGCCAGCGGTATGCCGGTGGCCTTGGACACAAAAGGCACGGTACGCGACGCGCGCGGGTTGACTTCCAGCACGTAGATGACATCCTTGCCCTCCACGTTCTGGATGGCGAACTGGACATTCATCAGGCCCACCACGTTCAGCGCGCCGGCCATGGCGGCGGACTGGCGTTTGAGTTCTTCCACGGTTTCAGCAGACAGGCTGTAAGGCGGCAGGGAGCAGGCCGAGTCGCCGCTGTGAACACCCGCCTGCTCGATGTGTTCCATCACGCCGCCGATGAAGGTCTTGCCCTCGGGGTCGCGCAGGCAGTCCACGTCACACTCAATGGCGTCGTTCAGGAAGCGGTCAAGCAGCACCGGCGAATCATGGCTGACCTTGACAGCCTCGCGCATGTAACGCTCCAGATCGCGTTGCTCGTGCACGATTTCCATGGCGCGCCCGCCCAGCACGTAGCTGGGGCGCACCACCAGGGGGTAGCCCAGCGCAGCGGCTTTCTCCAGCGCTTCCGGCTCGGTCCGGGCCGTGGCATTGGGCGGCTGGCGCAAACCGAGTTTGTGCAGCAGCTTCTGGAAGCGCTCCCGGTCTTCGGCCGCATCGATCATGTCCGGGCTGGTGCCAATGATCGGCACGCCGTTGGCCTCCAGATCGAGCGCCAGCTTCAACGGGGTCTGGCCGCCGTATTGCACGATCACGCCGAGCGGCTTTTCCTTGTCCACGATCTCCAGCACGTCTTCCAGCGTCAAGGGCTCGAAATACAGACGGTCGGAGGTGTCGTAGTCGGTTGAAACCGTCTCGGGGTTGCAGTTGACCATGATGGTCTCGTAGCCATCCTCGCGCATGGCCAGCGCCGCGTGCACGCAGCAATAGTCGAACTCGATGCCCTGCCCGATCCGGTTCGGGCCGCCGCCGAGCACCATGATCTTCCGGTTGTTCGTGGGCTCCGCCTCGCACTCGTCCTCGTAGGTCGAGTACATGTAGGCGGTGTTGGTCGCAAACTCGGCGGCACAGGTGTCCACCCGCTTATAGACCGGGCGTACGTTCAGCGCCCGGCGTGCGTTGCGCACCGCTTTTTCGGTGGTCTTGAGCAGTTTGGCCAGCCGACGGTCCGAGAAGCCTTTCTTCTTGAGGGAGCGCAGCGTGTCGGCATCCAGCAAAGCCAGCGTGCCCTCGCCTTTATCCGCCACGAGCCGGTCCAGTTCGAGTTCGATCTTCACGATCTCTTCGATCTGCACCAGGAACCACGGGTCGATTTTGGTCAGGTCGTGCACCTCGTCAACGGTCAGTCCCATGGCGAAGGCGTCGCCGACATACCAGATGCGATCCGGGCCGGGTTCGCCCAGCTCTTTCTCAAGCACCTCACGGTCCTGGGTTTTTTCGTTCATGCCATCGACGCCGACCTCCAGGCCCCGCAGCGCCTTCTGGAACGACTCCTGGAACGTCCGGCCCATCGCCATGACTTCACCCACCGACTTCATTTGCGTCGTCAGACGGCTGTCCGCGGTCGGAAATTTCTCGAACGCGAAACGCGGGATCTTGGTGACGACGTAGTCGATGCTCGGCTCGAAGCTGGCCGGGGTCGCGCCACCGGTGATCTCGTTGCGCAACTCGTCGAGCGTGTAGCCGACGGCCAGTTTGGCCGCCACCTTGGCGATCGGAAAACCCGTAGCCTTCGAGGCCAGCGCGCTGGAGCGCGACACGCGCGGGTTCATCTCGATCACGACCATGCGGCCGTCCTTCGGGTTGATCGAGAACTGCACGTTGGAGCCGCCCGTGTCGACACCGATCTCCCGCAATACCGCCAGCGACGCGTTGCGCATGATCTGGTATTCCTTGTCGGTCAGGGTCTGGGCGGGCGCCACCGTGATCGAATCGCCGGTGTGCACGCCCATCGGGTCCAGGTTTTCGATGGAACAGATGATGATGCAGTTGTCCGCCTTGTCGCGCACCACCTCCATCTCGTACTCTTTCCATCCCAGCAGGGACTCCTCGATCAGCAACTCGCTGGTGGGCGACGCTTCGAGCCCGCGCTTGCAGATCACCTCGAATTCTTCCGAGTTGTAGGCAATGCCGCCACCGGTGCCGCCGAGCGTGAAGCTGGGGCGGATCACCGTTGGAAAGCCCAGGGTCTTCTGCACGCCCCAGGCTTCCTCCATGCTGTGCGCAATGCCCGAGCGCGCGGACCCCAGACCAATCTTGGTCATCGCGTCCTTGAACTTCAAGCGGTCTTCGGCCTTGTCGATCGCCTCGGGCGTGGCGCCGATCAGTTCGACCTTGTACTGGTCCAGCACGCCGTGGTGCCACAGGTCGAGCGCGCAGTTCAGAGCGGTCTGCCCCCCCATGGTGGGCAGGATCGCGTCAGGGCGCTCCTTGGCGATGATCTTTTCGACCGTCTGCCAGGTGATCGGCTCGATGTAAGTCACGTCGGCCGTGGCCGGGTCGGTCATGATCGTCGCCGGGTTGCTGTTGATCAGGATGACCTTGTAGCCCTCCTCGCGCAGCGCCTTGCAGGCCTGCACGCCGGAGTAGTCGAATTCGCAGGCCTGGCCGATGATGATCGGGCCGGCGCCGATGATGAGGATGCTTCTGATATCTGTGCGCTTAGGCATTCTTCTTCTCCGTGGCGTTTTGCATCAGCGCGGTGAAACGGTCGAACAGGTAGGCGATGTCATGCGGGCCAGGCGAAGCTTCCGGATGCCCCTGGAAGCAGAAGGCCGGCTTGTCAGTCCGGGCCAGGCCTTGCAGCGTGCTGTCGAACAGGCTCACGTGCGTGGCGCGCAGGTTGGGGCCGAGCGTCTTCTCATCGACCGCAAAACCATGGTTCTGGCTGGTGATGCTCACGCGGCCGGTGTCCAGGTCTTTCACCGGATGATTGGCGCCATGGTGGCCAAACTTCATCTTGAAGGTTTTCGCGCCGCTGGCCAGTGCCATGATCTGGTGGCCCAGGCAGATGCCGAAGGTCGGCAATCCGGTTTCAATCAGTTCGGCAGTCGCTGCAATGGCGTAGTCGCACGGTTCCGGGTCGCCCGGGCCGTTGGACAAAAAGAGGCCGTCGGGCTTGAGCGCCAGCACCGCCCGGGCGGACGTCTTCGCCGGCACCACGGTGACCTTGCATCCGCGCTCAGCCAGCATGCGCAGGATGTTTTTCTTCACGCCGAAGTCGTAGGCCACCACGTGGAAGCGCGCAGCAGACTGCGTGCCATAGCCGGGCTTGCCGTCCGGGTTCGACAGCCTCCACTCGGTCTGGATCCAGGCGTAAGGTGCGGTGACGCTGACCACCTGGGCCAGGTCCAGTCCGGACATGCTCGGCGCGCCATTGGCTGCAGCGACCGCCCGGTCAATGAGTTCCTGGGTCACAGCCTCACCCGCCGCAAGACCCACGATGGCGCCGTTTTGCGCCCCCTGGCTGCGCAGCAATCGCGTCAGCTTGCGGGTATCGATATTGGCGATGGCCACCGTTCCTTCCGCAACCAGGTAGTCGGACAGCGTCTGCGACTGGCGAAAATTGCTGGCCAGGAGCGGCAAGTCCTTGATGATCAGACCTGCTGCATGGACCTTCTCAGCTTCGATGTCCTCGATATTGACCCCGGTGTTGCCAATGTGCGGATACGTGAGCGTCACGATCTGCTGGCAATAGCTGGGGTCGGTGAGGATTTCCTGGTAGCCGGTCATGGCGGTGTTGAACACCACCTCGCCCACCGTGGAGCCGGTGGCTCCGATCGAATTGCCGACAAAGACCGTGCCGTCTGCGAGCGCCAGGATGGCGGGCGGGAAATTTCCCTTGAGAGACAAAAGCACTGGGTTCTCCGGATGGTTGCGGGTACGCCCAAACGCGCTCAAGACATGACTCCTGAAGGCTGCTTTTGTGGGAAATGAGCTAAGACGGCGGCTTGAGCGTACGGTTGATGCGGGAAAGCCTCCTATTATAACGGGGGAAACCCTGAACTGACCTTGGGCTGACAGGGTCCGCAGCCAGGTCTGGCGCGCCAGGTCTTCTTCCGGCTAGCGACCTGCCAGCAGCGAGCTGGCGTGCAGACAGATC
>JAABRA010000142.1 GCA_011391155.1 Burkholderiales bacterium | reverse complement strand
CGCCCAGTGCCTCGATCAGCGCGGGAATGAGTTGCTGCAATTCGCCGGTGGAAAGGGCCACATCGGTGTCGAACCCGCTTTCGTCATCGTTGGCGCGGTCGTCGAACACGCCCTCGAGAAAGCTGATTTTCTTCAACTGCAGGGTTTCGCTGAGCACGAAGCCGATGCGTCCGGCCCAGCTCAGCGCCAGCCGGGTGGGCAGCTTGCCCTCGGCGATGTGCTGGCGGACTTCGTCGGTGGCCAGGTTGTGGCGGGTGAACCGAACAACCGACTTTTCTTCGTCGGCCGACTTCAACTCGCACTCGCGCTCGATGTGGAAACCCTCTGGCCAGTCTTCCGGCGAGGTGGCGGCGAGCCATTGGGTCATGGCGGTCTGTGGCGTGACCGCTGTCTGCAGCAAGGCGATGGACAGGCTGTCGAACGCCTGTACCAGCGCGGTCACCAGCTCGTCGAGCTTGCCCTGGCTGCTGGCATCGGTCACCAGCCAGCCGTTGGCCGGATCGATCCACACCCAAACGCTGCTGCGGCGCGGAAAGGCCTGCGGTAACAGGCCAAGCAGCGCGTCTTCGCGCAGCGCCTTGGTTTCCTTCTTGCCGGGCTTGCGGCCGGTGGTGGCCTCAATCTGGTCGGCCGCTTCCTGCGCCTTCTCGCGCACCACCGAGCCCGGCACGGCTTTCGTCTCGATCATGAATTTCAGGATGCGCTGGCCAGCCACTGCCTCCACCAGCGGGCCGTGCGCTTCGCCGCGCGGCTCTACCCAGCCCGCCGACTTGTCCTGGGTGGCGCCGCAGGGCACGAAGCGCGCGGCGTCCAGTGCGGATTCCAAGGCTTCCAGCGTGGGCGCCCAGCCGGGCGCGATGCGGTAGATCGTGAGGTTCTTGAACACCGAAGTCCTTCTGTCAAAAGAAAATCCCGCGCACCATGCGGTGGCGGGATCTGCATGGTAGCCGTGCCCGGTTTCACATCTTGGAAGGGAGCCAGGAGACCAGGCCCGGGAACCAGTACAGCAGCAAAACCGCCAGCACCATCAGAAAGAAATAGGGCATGCAGACCCGGGAAATCCAGGCGATGTCGCGCTGTGTCATGCCCTGCAGCACGAACAGGTTGAAACCCACAGGCGGCGTGATTTGTGCCATTTCGACCACGATCACGATGAAGATGCCGAACCAAATCAGGTCGATGCCAGCGGCGCTGACCGTGGGCAATATCACGCCCATGGTGAGCACAATCATCGAGATGCCGTCGAGAAAGCAGCCGAGCAGGATGTAGAACAACGCCAGCGCGATCAGCAGTACGCCCGGTGACAGGCCCAAGCCACCCACCCATTCGGCCAGGTGACGCGGCAATCCGATGAAGCCCATGGCCAGCGTGAGAAAAGCCGCGCCAGCCAAGATGAGCGCGATCATGCAATAGAGCCGCGTAGCGCCCATCAGCGAGTCGCGGAAGGTTGCCCAGGTGAGCGAGCCTTGTGCCGCCGACAGCACCAGGGCACCCAACACGCCCACGGCCGCCGCCTCAGTGGCGGTGGCCAAGCCGCTGTAAATAGAGCCAATGACGCCGCCGATGAGCGCCACCACCGGAATCAGGTGGCGCGATTCGGACAGTTTCTCGCGCAGCGTCATGCTGCCTTCGCTGCTTGGCACACGGTCTGGGTTCATCAGCGCCCAGACCGCAATCGACCCGCTGAACAGGGCAGCCAGCATCAGGCCCGGGATCACGCCTGCCACGAACAGCTTGGCGATCGAGACCTCCGCCGCCACGCCGTACACGATCATGATGATCGAGGGCGGAATTAAGAGGCCCAGGGTGCTCGCGCCGCCCAACGATCCGACGATTTTCTCGGGCGGATAGCCGCGCCGGGTCAACTCGGGGATGGTCATCTTGCCGATGGTTGCGCAAGTGGCCGCCGACGAACCCGACACCGCCGCGAAGATGGTGCTGCCAATGACATTGGTGTGCAGCAGCCGGCCGGGCAGGGCGTTCACCCAAGGCGCCAGGCCGCGGAACATGCTATCCGATAGCCGGGTACGAAACAAAATTTCGCCCATCCACACGAACAGCGGCAGCGCGGTGAGCGTCCAGCTGCTGGCCGAGCCCCAGATGGTGAGCGCCATCGCATCGCCCGCCGGGCGCGAAGAGAACAATTCCATGCCGATCCAGGCCACGCCCGCCAGCGTGAGTCCAATCCACACACCACTGCCCAGCAGGGCGAACAGCGTGACGATCAACAAGCCAGTGATGAGTGCGTCATTCATGGCGCGTCTCCCCGGCGGTGCGCTGGCGTTGCCCGCGCAACTCCAGCACCCACTCATCAACCAATGCGACCAGCAGCACCGTGGTGCCCACACCCATCAGGATCTGCGGAATCCACAGGGGTGTGGCGTCCGAGGAGGTGGAGATGTCGTGGAACTGGTGGGACTGCCACGCCAGCCGCCAGGCGTAGGTGGCCAGCAGCCCGGCCAGCAATGCTGCCACCGACAGGGCCCAGAGTTCCATCGCCTTGCGCGCCGCACCGTTCAGCTTGCCGATGATCAGCGTCACCCGGATGTGCTCGCCCCGCTTGAGCGTGTGCGCGAGGGCCAGGAAGCCAGCGCCCGCCATGGCGTAGCCGGCGTAGGCGTCGGTTCCTGGCACATAGAAACCCGCCACACGGCTCACGATGGACAGCACCACCATGGCGAGTACGCCGATCATCAAGAGCGCGGCCAGCCAGGCCGCGCCCGTGTAGAGGCCATTCAGTGTCTTGCGCATGCGTATGGCCTCGGGCTTACTTGCGGAAAGCGTCCAGCAGCTGCTGGCCTTCTGGGCCTGCCCTGCCCAGCCACTCCTGCAGCATGGTGGCGCCGACTTTCTGCATGTCCGCCTTGAGGGCGGCAGACGGCGGCTCGACCGTCATGCCGTTGGCCTTCAGCGTGTTCAGCGTGTCGGTGTTGACCTTCTCTGATGCGGCCCATCCCCGCGCTTCCGCGTCGGCGGCTGCCTTGAGCAGGGCGGTCTGCGTCGGCTTGTCAAGCGCGTCGAAGGCGCGTTTGTTCGCGATCACCGCGTTTTTGGGCAACCAGGCCTGCACGTCGTAGTAGAACTTCAGGTGCTCGTAGAGCTTGCTGTCCACACCGGTGGCACCGGAGGTCATGTTGGTTTCCACCACGCCAGTGGCCAGGGCCTGGGACAACTCGGCGGCCTGCACGGTGACAGGCTGAGCGCCCACCAGCTCGGCGATGCGGGAGGTGGCCGGGCTGTAGGCGCGCCATTTGCTGCCCTTGAGATCGGCCGCGCTGGCCAGCGGCTTCTTGCTGTACACGCCCTGCGGTGGCCAGGCCACGGTGTAGAGCAACACCATGCCTTGCTCGGCCAGTTTCTTTTCCAGGAAGGGCTTTTGCGCGGCATACAGCTTCTTTGAATCGGCATAGCTGGTGGCCAGGAACGGAATGCCATCCACACCGAAGATCTGCCAC
>JAABRA010000141.1 GCA_011391155.1 Burkholderiales bacterium | reverse complement strand
CTTCTTCGGAAATCACGGTGCCGCCGGTCAGGATGGCCATGTCTTCCAGCATCGCCTTGCGGCGGTCGCCGAAGCCCGGGGCCTTCACGGCGCAAACCTTGACGATGCCGCGGATGGTGTTCACCACCAGCGTGGCCAGGGCCTCGCCTTCCACTTCCTCGGCCACGATCAGCAGCGGCTTGCCGGCCTTGGCGACGCCTTCCAGCACCGGCAGCAGCTCGCGCACGTTGGCGATCTTCTTGTCGTACAGCAGGATGAACGGGTCTTCCAGCTCGGCCGACATCGACTGCTGGTTGTTGACGAAGTACGGGCTGAGGTAGCCGCGGTCGAACTGCATGCCCTCGACGACGTCGAGTTCGTTGTCCAGGCCCGAGCCTTCTTCAACGGTGATCACGCCTTCCTTGCCGACCTTGTCCATGGCCTTGGCGATCAGCTCGCCGATGTTGGCGTCGGAGTTGGCCGAGATCGAACCGACCTGGGCGATTTCCTTCGAGGTCGAGCACGGCTTGGAGATCTTCTTGAGCTCGCCCACGGCCTCGACCACGGCCTTGTCGATGCCGCGCTTGAGGTCCATCGGGTTCATGCCGGCCGCGACGGCCTTCATGCCTTCGCGGATCAGGGCCTGGGCCAGCACGGTGGCGGTGGTGGTGCCGTCGCCGGCGATGTCGGAGGTCTTGGAGGCGACTTCCTTCACCATCTGGGCGCCCATGTTCTCGAACTTGTCGGCCAGCTCGATTTCCTTGGCGACGCTGACGCCGTCCTTGGTGATCGTGGGGGCGCCGAAGCTCTTGTCGAGCACGACGTTGCGGCCCTTCGGGCCCAGGGTGGCCTTGACGGCATTGGCGAGGATGTTCACACCCTTCACCATGCGGGCGCGGGCGTCTTCACCGAAACGAATTTCCTTGGCAGCCATTTCTTTAACTCCAGAATTCTTGGGGGGTTGTCACGGGGCCGGTCGCGCAAGCGCGGACCGGCGGTTGCTCAGCCGAGGATGGCGAGGATGTCGTCTTCCTTGACCACCAGGATTTCCTGGCCGTCGACCTTCACTTCGGTGCCGGCGTACTTGCCGAACAGCACCTTGTCGCCCACTTTCACGGTCGGGGCGCGGGTCGAACCGTTGTCCAGGGCCTTGCCGGCGCCAACGGCGATCACTTCGCCCTTGATCGGCTTCTCGGTGGCCGAGTCCGGAATGACGATGCCGCCAGCGGACATCTTTTCTTCTTCCATACGCTTGATGACCACGCGGTCGTAGAGCGGCTTGATGTTCATGGGTATTCCTCGTTATTCCATTAAATTCAACAACATGGCCGAATGTGTTAGCACTCGGCCCCGGTGAGTGCCAATGATACGCGCACGGCTGGGGGACAGGAAGCCGGGCGACCCCGTCTTAGTGGGGCCGGCGCCCATCCTTTCAAGGCAGGCCCCGTCCCGGTCCAGGGTTCGCGCCTCCCCAAGGCTGGCGTCGGGCGACCCCACCCCAGCGTCGATGTACTAGCGCCAGGTCAGCAAAACCGACGGGCAGAGCGCGCTCAACTCCGTTGCGGCGCAGGCTTCGGCCGCGCAGAGTTTTTCCATCAACCCCGCGATGGATGGCACCGCACGTGACGCAGGCACTGTTTCGCAGGGAAGCACTGGAAGCCAAGCGCGCGGGTTGGCTGGGCGCCATCTTGCTGGCGCAGCCGGTGCGGCTGTGGCTGCTGACCGCATCGGCCGTCGCCATCGCGGCGCTGGTGGCACTGTTCCTCAGCCTGGGCACGTACACGCGGCGCTCCACCGTTGTCGGTCAGCTGGTGCCATTGCTGGGCCTGGCCACCGTGCTGGCGCCCGCCACCGGCGTGGTCAGTCGCGTGGAGGTTCCGGAGGGCGGCAGGGTGGCCGAAGGCCAGTCCCTGGCGGTGGTGACGGTACCGCGCGCAACGCTCGGCGCCGGCGATACGCAGGTCGCGCTGGAACAGCGCCTCCGGAGCCGGCGCGCGGGACTCGAATCCTTCCGGGGCGCGCAGACCCGGCTGCGTGAGGCGCGCGGCACCGGCCTGGCATCGCAATGGGCGGTCGCCCAGCGCGAACTCCTGCAAGTGGAAGCCGAGATCGCCACCAGCGGGCAGCAGGTGCGCCTGGCCAACGAGACGCTGGAGCGGCTGCGCAGCCTGGGCGACAGGAAGTACGTCGGACTGCTGCAGGTGAAACAGCAGGAATCCGCTGTGTTGGCGCACACCGCCGACATGCAGGCCCTGCAACGCCAAGCCATCGGGACGCGCCGGCTCATCGCCCAATTGGCCCAGGCCGTGGCGGAGCTGCCCGGGCAGCAACAGGCCACTGAAGCCGACCACGCGCGCGACCTCGCCCTGCTCGAACAGGAGCAGTTGGAAACGCAGGCGCGCGGTGCACTGGCTGTCGTCGCGCCGCTCGAGGGTCTTGTCTCCGCACTGCTGGTCAAACCGGGGCAGGCGGTGCAGGTGGGTCAACCGTTGCTGAGCCTGCTGCCGGGCGACGGCACCCTGGAAGCCGAACTGCTCGTGCCCAGTCGCGCCATTGGCTTCATCGCCCCCGGCGACGAAGTACTGCTGCGCTACCAGGCCTTCCCTCACCAGAAGTTTGGCCACCACTCGGGGAAGATCGCCCGGATCAGCCGCAGCGCGCTGGGTCCGGCCGACCTCGGTGCTCCCAACGGCGACCCCCGGTCGGGCGAACCGCTCTATCGCGTCACCGTCGCGCTCACCCGGCAGGACGTGCTGGCTTACGGCAAGCCCGAGCCGCTCAAGCCGGGAATGCTGCTGGATGCCGACATCCTGGGCGAGCGCAGGCGACTGATCGAATGGATTTTCGAGCCCCTGTACTCGCTCAAAGGAAAAGTCGGCGGTGGCTGACCGACCCCGGCGCCGTATTCCCGGGTGGGTCCCCGGGCCCCGGCGCAGGGACTGCGTGCAACATCGGCAAGGACTCATGCGATGAGCGGAATAACCCCAGGCTTCGATCGCAGGAATGCGTGGCTGTCCATGAACGCCGTTGCGGCGTCACTGAAGGAAAAGACGATCCGGTTCAAGCTGCCGTGGTGATCCTGCAATCCGAGGCCGCGGAATGCGGACTCGTCTCCGTCGCGATGGTGGCCGATGCCCATGGCCTGCGCGTCGGGTTGGCGGAGCTGCGCCGCCGGTTCCCGATGTCGCTCAAGGGCGCCAAACTCAACCACCTGATCCATATCGCGCAGCAGCTCGGTTTCCAGACGCGTGCGCTGCGCCTGGAGCTGCAGGACCTGGACAAGCTGAAGCTGCCCTGCATCCTGCACTGGGATCTGAATCACTTCGTCGTGCTGGCGAAGGTGGGCAGGAAGTCAGTCACCCTGCTGGATCCCGCCTCCGGCGAACGCAGGCTTCCCATGCCGGAAGTTTCCGCCCACTTCACTGGCGTGGCGCTGGAACTTTCGCCCGGCCACGAGTTCAGGAGGCAGAAGAAGGCGCCGTCGGTT
>JAABRA010000140.1 GCA_011391155.1 Burkholderiales bacterium | reverse complement strand
TGACGATGGCCACGGGCGCCAGCGTGGCCACGCTGTAGACCTCGCGCACCTGCCGTTGCGCATCCACGAGAAAGATCTTGAGCAGGTGGTTCAGCGTGCGGGTGGACCGCCCCTGGGCATCGATCTCCACGGTGACATCCTGGCCGAACCCGGACAGCAGCGGCAGCAGCCGCGACACGGACGCAGTGGTCAGGAAGCGCCAGCGCACGCGCTCGTCCCTGGTGCGCTCGCCGCCATACATCCCCATCTGGGTCGGCGTGTCGTTGGTCGGGTCGAAGCTCAGGCTCAGCAATTGCGCGCGGGACGCCAGCGCCGCATTGCGCAGCAGTTCGTCGTGCACGGTCTCCATGGCGCGCCAGGCCAGTGGGCAGCCCTCGGGGTCGCGGCAGTACGTGTACATGAACGACAGCACCGACAGACGTCCGGCCAGCAACGCATGCAGGCGATAGGGTCTGCCGTCGCTGGCAATGACCTGCCCGTCGGGCGCCGCGAACAGTCGCGGCAAGCGATAGCTGCCGGGGGCAGGCAGCCGCAACGTGTCCACAGGCGTGCGCCCCCCGGCTTGGCGCGGCTGATCGGCGTCTTTCGCGGCCCAGGCGATCGGCGGGCTTGCCCAGGCGAGCAGACCCAGCGCACCCACTCTCACGCGCCACAGCCTTGTGGCGTCGTGCATGCTTGTCGCGCCGGCAGGCGTCAGCGCGTCTGCGCGACGCGCAGATCGCCGGCTTTCGGCGCCATGTCGGCCAGGGCCTTGCCGGCCGGCCGCGCGGTGAATTTCATGTGGTGCGCACGGCCGAGCTGGAGCTTGTTGAAGTCGACCTCGAACTTCTGGGTGAGTTCTTTGCCGTCCCAGTCGTAGGCGCGCAAGACTTGCTCGTTGTCGTCACCCTTCTTGTCCCAATTGGCCAGCAACGACGAGGTGATGTACACGCGCTTGCCATCCCAGCTTTGCGACACCATGTTCACCTGCTTGCCGGTGACCTTGGTATAGGTCTGCTTGGGTGCATCGGGGTTGCTCATGTCGAAGTAGCGCGTGGTGCCGTCCATGAAGGTGTTGACCCACAGGCCCTTGCCATCGGCCGTGATGGAAATGTCCACCGGCAGCGGAATCTTGGCCGGGTCGCCGATGGTGGCCACGTCCTTCGCCTGCCATTGCCCCTGCGCATCCTGCTTGACCAGCCAGATCTTGCTGGTGAGCGCGGTGGCGGTGACGGCCCAGTTGTCGCCCTCGTTGAGCGACCAGCGAATCTCCAGCGGCGCGCCGGGTACGTTGAACACCTTCTGCGGCTGCATGGCCTTCAGGTCCCAGGCCACCATGGTGCCGCCGAAGCGCTTCATGGCCTCGCCGTCCTTCACCAGCTTGCCCAAGTCCATCATGTAGTTGTTCCAGCCAGTAAAGCTGGAGGTGAGCATGGTGTTCTTGGCCGGGTTGATGGCGATGTCGTAGCCGTAGCCATCGCCTTTGGCGCCGCCCATTTCCCCGACGGGCATGGGGAAGCTCTCGACGATGTCGCCCTTGTTGTTGAACAACACGATGCCGGTCGTGCCGCCGTGATCCTTGGTGTTGGACAGCGCCTGCACCAGCATGCGGCCGGGCATGGCATAGAAAGTGTGCGGGCCAACGAAGCCGGTCTTCGACGCCAAGTTGCCGATCGTCTTCACGAGCTTGGGCTTTTCAGGGTTGACCATGTCGAAGACCAAGATCTTGTTGTCGTCCAGTCGACCGGCCCACAGGAACCGCCGGTCGTCGGTGAAGCCCATGTGGTGCGCCTCGCCGCGACCAGGCACTGCGAGCTTGTGGACGACCTGACCGTAGCGCTTGCTCTTCGGGTTGGCGTCGATGGTGACCAGCTTGTCGTTGCCGTCGCCCATGCCCTTGACGCCCAGCGTCCATACGTGGACGAAGTCCTCCTGGCCCTTGATGAGATTGGCCATGTAAGGCGAATTGCAGGTTTCATCGGCGGCCGCGAGCATGGGCAGGCCGACGATCGCCGCCGTGACGGCATTCATGATCCATGGCTTGAACATTGTGTCTCCCCTTTACGGTTCGCCGCGGAGAGACAAGCTCCGACCTGCGGCGGGCTGGCTGTTTACGTGCCGACTGATAGTTCACCTTCGAGCCCGCCCTGTCAAGGGATCACTTGATAGAAGTCCGATACGAGGCGCAGCTGGCGACGGAGCAGCCCTCCGCCGAGGACAGCTCACGGCCTGTGCAGACGCGCCTGTGATCGCGGACCTGCGGGCACAGCGGCTTGGGCAGTTCGCAGAGGAAGGCGGTTTGGCGCAGCCGCTGCTCTTCGCCAACCTGATTCCGCAGACCGTCGCAGTGGCACGCGGCGCAGATGTCGACGCTGACATCAAGACACTCAAGGGCAAGTACGGCGGCGCCAACGACGCGCGGCATGGCCTGACTCGGCAAATCAAGCAGATACAGCTCGTCGCTGCGGCTGACGGAGCACCTCAGGCTCGCGGTGGACGCTGAAGGTCCAATCCTGGATGCAGTGCTGTTCCGGCGGGTCGCCAGGTCATGGGGTCTCGAACGAACCGGGTCGAGGATTGTTGAGCGCCTGGCGCATCGCGTCCCCGCAGACATCCCGCGCACGGTCGAAGGCAGCAATACCTTCTACTGGCCCACGGGGACGGAACCGACGGCTTGGGCTGCTTGCCGAATTGCCGACGCCAATGAGGCGTCGCGCAGGCACGTTGACGAGGTCTGCGTGAAGGAAACATCGGCGCTCTTGCTTCATGTGCTGGGGCACCCAGGCGCATCGCCGAGAGCCGATGCCGCACGCTCGGTCTGTCCAATGCTGAGGATGGCTGGGACACCCGCGGATGCGGAACCCAGAGTCAGCCAAGCAGTCGGCAGGCTGATTGGGCTTGGAGTCGTCGCTGAACTCGAAGGAAGTGTTCGCCTCAAGTCGAGCCAGTAGCTCGGCATGCAATGCAGCAACTGTCGAGTCAGTCTTGGCGAACCCGTCATCGCATTGCCTTGCTTCGGCGACAACGAGGGCCATCGCCTTGGCATTCACCGCTCGTGAGCGGGCGGTTCCGTTCCCTTGGTCGGCCGCGTCAGAAACCCACTCGCCAGTTGCCGCTGAGCCGGTTCGCAACATTCCAGATGAAGAGCCGGCCGAATCGCTTCACCTGCAACGTTGGCAACTTTGTTGTAGTCGAGAGCGGGCCTTTGGCAACTTTGTAAACCAGATAGCAACTTTGTTCTGAGCGACCAAACTGTTCGGTTGGAATAAGGTCTGTCGGGCCCGCACCTAGGAAGCTCCTCCCTTAGTAATCGTTCAAATCCCTGTCGGACTGGACCAATTCGTGCGATCGGCTCGAGCCCAAGGAATAAGGTCTGTCGGGCTTTGTAACAAGGACCGTTTTGGGCAGATTCCAGGCAACTTCGGTGACCGTGGGCGCTGAAATCCGCGCAATCTGAGTTGCCTGGTTGATCAAGACCGGCGCCGACGGTATGAGTCGACAGCCCACCGGCG
>JAABRA010000139.1 GCA_011391155.1 Burkholderiales bacterium | reverse complement strand
CTGGGAAATTTCATACGACCCCGGGGCCGGGCCGATCTATGAAGGCCTGGTGCACGACTACCGCATGGGCGAGGGATTGGCCACACCCGGGTTTCTCGGCATTCGACGAACACCGCTGGAGGAGCCGCTGGACGTGTTCTTCCTTGACGGGCCGCGCCGCCACGTTCTGGGCGCAACGCGGCCCCATGGCACCACGGCCGCCAGCGCCCAGGTCATCCACCTGGACGTGCGCCGGCGCATTGCCAGTTTTTCCCTGCCCGACGCTCCGGCCCTCGATTCGAGCTTCTCCTTCACCCGCAACGGCAAGGAACTGCTGGCGATTCCCAGCGTGCCCGATGGCTGCATGACCCTGGTGGACATCGCCACCTGGAAGGTGATTCGGTCCACAACCGCAGCGCAATCAGCCCAATCGGGCGACGCCTGCGAAGAGCGGCCACAGCCTACCGAACCCCGTAGCTCGCCAGCCGCTGTACGTCGATGATGCGAATGTCTCGCTTGTCAATCTCGATCAACATTTCCGATTCGAGTTCGTGCAGCACCTTGGAGAAGTACTCCGGCGTCAATGACAGGCGCGATGCAACGGTGGCCTTGCTGACCGGGAGCGACACCGTGAAAGCCGCCGTCGAATTCCGGTCGTCCGTCTGGTGATCACGGAGCAGATAGCCAATCACCCGCTGCATGCCGCTGTGCAGCGCCCCCGACTCGATGTCATGCACCAGTCCATGCAAGCGCCGAGAAATGCCCGCCAGCAGGCGCAGACAGAACCGCGGGTCACGCTCGATCTCGACCAGCATGGTCTGCTTGCTGACGGTCAGCAGCAAGGTATTGGCCAGCGCCTGCGCATTCAGGATGTAGGGTTTTGAAGTGAACATCAGCGCCTCCGCAAAGCTGTGTCCCGGTGAAACCAGTTCAATCACTTTTTCCTGGCCGGCCGCAGACAGTGCAAACAGCTTGACCTGCCCGCTGACCACGACGTGGAATTCCTCGCAGGGCTCCCCGTAGCGAAAAATGGTGTCGCCACGCGTGAGGCGGCGAATCTGGCAGCCCTGGGCCACCCGGCTCAACTCGGCGGGCGAAAGATCGCTGAAAAGGGGCAGGACCGCAAGGTAACCGGCGATGTTGAAATCAGCCACGTTCATAAGTACCTCTCGCTATGCGGACGTGTATTTAAACCGCCACATTGTAGAAGGCACCAATCAGGCAGGATTAGGCGACTCCCGGACGCGTCGCCCCGCGCACCGCCAGCGACACCAGCGCGATGGCCAGCAGCGGCGACAACATCGCGTGCAGGAACGACAACCCGAACGGATGCGGCTCCTGCCACATCAGCACATAGCCGGCGACCAGTTGGGCGCCCATCAACCCTGCCAGGGCGGTGCGCCAGCGAGTCGTTGCCGGATTTCCCCGGGTGGTCAGCCACATCGATCCGACCAGGATGATGCACAGCACGAGTGAGCCGAGATGGAGAAAGCCGGGCCAGCGGATGCCTCGCATTTCCCAGGCGCTGGCTGCGGCACCGGTGCCCACGTGCACCACGAAGACCATGAGGGCGGCCCACGAAAACCCGTCCACGGGTCCGCGCGCCGTGCCCAGAGTCGCCATGGATTCCCTGAGCCACCAGAACGCCATCAACAACACCATGCCGCAGGTCACGTTGGCCACGGTGACCGCGCCCATGCGGTAGCCGGTGGTCAGTGGGCCGATCACGGCCAGGACCACGGTCGAGGCGACGATCCAGCCCGTGGTCTGGAGCAGAGACGGCATCGGGCGCCGGCACCGCCAGCTCAGCACCAGGGCACCCAGCGCCAGCACGGCCACGCCGGACGCGGACAGACGGTGCAGCAGGCGCGCAGCCTGTTCGATGGCCGGCGGCAGGGTGGACATCGCCTGGTCACCGGGGCCAAACACCGTCGCCAGGCGCAGGAACATGCTGGCACCCAGAATCAGCAGCGCGAGCACGGCCCCGATCGCGCCGATCCGTTGGAGCCAGCGTGATGGAGATGGCACAGGAATCGCTCCAGCTTCAAGCGATTCGGTCATGGCTTCACCAAACGGCCGCGGCGCAGCGACTGCAGGACAATCATCAGAAACATCACGCCGCCCACGATCGCCACCAGCCCCCCCAGTCCCATCAGTCCCATGCCCCAGGTCTCCTGGGCCGAGCGCAGCACCTGTTCGGCACCGGCCACCTTGCGCTGCACACCGTAGCCTCCCGACCAGACCAGGCCGACGATGTGCATCAACTGGCCGACGCCGTAAATCACGGGCTGCCAGGCTGCACTGCGCGATTGCGGCGCGGCAAACCCGAACCGTGGCAGCAGCAGGTAAACCATCCCCATCATCGCCAGCGTGATGCCAACGATGCAACCGTGGTAGTGCGCGGGGATGCGCACGTTGTTGCCGGTGATCATGAAGCCGATGACGCCGCCCGCTGAAAACAGCAACAGCGAGGCGATCAGGCTGGAGCGCAGCGGACGCTCGGTCGCCGGCAGGTTCGAAAGGGGCCACAATGACCACAGCACGGCCAGCGCGATCGGGCCGACAACCAGCCCGCCGCCGATGCGCATCAGCAGGGTCTGGGCGCGGTGGTGCTCGACCGACGTCACATCGTAGGCCAGGTAGGTGACGGGCGTCAGAAAGACCGCCAGCAAGGCGATGCCGAACAGCAGCGTCAGCACGCGCGGCGACAGGCGCAGCTTCGGCCCCAGCGATGAAGCCAGCCAGACCCAGCCGACCAGCATCAGCAGGGAGTAGGCAAATTGCAAAACATGCCCACCGCCCCAGAACAGCAGCTCATAGTAGGCTCGTGGATCAAGGCTGCGCGGCACGGAAATCCAGGACCAGACAAAGGCGAATCCCGCCACTGCGGTCGCCACCAGGGCGGCGTTGAGCCCGAAACGCAGCGCCCCATCGCCGCTGATCCGCACGCCGACGGGCGACGCCGCCAGCATGGATCGCAGGCACAGCAGCGCGATGCCCAGGCCAAAGGCCATCAGGCTGCCCAGAAATACCGATCCATCGAGCACGGGAACGTAGTTGGCCATGACCGGCGTCGCCCGCTGGATGAAGGGAGCAAGACACATGCCGACCGTGCCCAACGCGGATAGGGCAAAAGCGCCCCAGGCCAGGGATTGCCAGCGCGCGGTTCCTCCGAGCGTCCACAGCGCGCCGCCAAACGCCAGGAACCACACCAGCACGGAGAGGTCCACATGCACCACCAGCGCCACGCGGAAGAAATCGGCCACTGGAAAAAGGGACTGCAGCTGAGGCGTGCGCGACAACACCAGCAGAATGGAAAACAGGCCCGAGGCCAGCAGCGCCAGAATGCCCAGCCCCAGCCAGGCCAGGGCCAGGGACTGCCGGCCATCGGCTGGAATCGGGATGGAAAAGCGGAAGTCCGGCGCGCCGGCCTGGACTGCGCCGAAGTCTCTGCTGAAACCGCCGCCCCCGGATGTGCCTGGGCCCGACGTCAATTCACTCATGTTCAATCTCTTTCCAGA
>JAABRA010000138.1 GCA_011391155.1 Burkholderiales bacterium | reverse complement strand
GTCCGTTCCGGCTTCCTTTGACCGACTGCAAGGGGTCGATTGGGATAGTTGGCGGAGTTGAATCGAATGCCCGGTCCCAGTCTGAAGCACGCGTTCGCTGACCAAGTCGTGATCGGGGGAACTCGCCACGACTAAGCTCTGTGATCTAGGGGAACCGGAGTCAAACAGTCTGGATGGTGTCAGCGGGGCACCCGTTGCAGGTCGGACCCACCCGTCACGCGATACGCACAGCGCTACAGTCACCCCATGACCCCCGCCCACTTCACCCCCGTCCCCCTTGACAAGTCCTACCGCCTGATGAACCACGGCCCCACGGTGCTGGTGTCCGCGCAGCATGGCGGCGTCAACAACGTCATGGCCGCCGCCTGGGCCTGCGTGCTCGACTACGGCCAGACGCCCAAGGTCACGGTGGTGCTGGACAAGGCCACCTTCACGCGCGAGCTGGTGCAGGCCAGTGGCTTCTTTGCCCTGCAGCTGCCGACGCGGGCCATGGCGACCCTGACCCTCGGTGTGGGCACGGACAGTGGCCGGGACGTACCCGACAAGCTCGCCAGACATGGGGTGCAGATCTTCACGGCGCCGGGCAGTGATCTTCCCCTGGTCGAGGGTTGCGTGGGCTGGCTGGCCTGCCGGCTGGTGCCGGAGCCGCACAACCAGCAGGCCTATGACCTGTTCATTGGCGAGGTGGTCGGCGCCTGGGCCGATGCGCGCGTGTTCCGTCGCGGGCGCTGGCACTTTGAAGACGCACCCGACGACCTGCGCACGATTCACCACGTGGCGGGCGGGCAGTTTCTGGTGACCGGGGCGCCGGTGCAGGGCTGAACCTGGGTCTGGCGCACGCTGCGCGGCGGCTGCCAGCCGGTTTTCAAGCTTTATTCGCCAGTTCCCATCGTCGTTGGGTCATAAGTTGCTATCAAAAAAGATTATTTCAACCGACCTTCATGAGCCTGATCCGACGGCTGCGCGCACCGGCTGGCGGCAGCGGGTTGCGGGGCATCCTCAGCCCACCGCTCAATGCCGCAGCCAACCCTCCCGCTGCAGCAGCAGAAACGGCCGCTCAATCTGCCCAGCCAGCGAATCAATGTCACGGCCGGAAACACCGGCCTGCGCAAAGTGCTTGCGCCAGCCCGCCACGACCGTGCATACCCGCGTGACCTGTTCGTTGGCCTCGGCTTTCTTCAACCCGAACTGGGCGCACTCCGACAGCGCGTTCTCCAGCGTCGAGTCCGCGGCATCCGCGCCGACGCGCATCTGCTGGTAGCCCAGGGCCTGGCCCGAGGGCAGGACGTCGAAGGCAGGCGAAAGGGTGTATTCACCACTGTCGGTCATCAGCAGTGCATGGTTTTTCTCGTGGTCGTCGGTGTTGTCGATCAGGATGTTGAACACCATGCGCCGGAACAATTCCTCCATGTGCTTGCGGTGCAAGCCCCCCGACGTGACGCCGCGTCGGCGCAGCCACTGGGCCAGTTCGGGGTAGCCCAGGGCCTCGTGTGCTGCCTTGAGGGCCACGTTGGCCGACAGCGCGTGCCGGCGCCAGCCGCCCTCGCGGTCAAACCGCTGCACCGCGAGCGCATGGCCGTGGCGCACCTTCACTGGCATCGTCCGCGCGACGCGAATGCCGGCTTGCGTGGCCAGCGTCATCGTGGCGTGTTCCACGAGTGGCTGGTCGATCAGTTCACCGGGTTCGTTGAACTTCAGGATCCAGGGGTGGCCTTCCAGGGTCAGCATGGCCTTGGGGCGCGCGCCGCCCAGCGTGGCGCCGGGGGCGATCAGGCGGCGTTTCTGCGCCGGGACAGGCGCACCGTCAAGGATCCGGCGCACGAGCTCTTCGATCTCGCTGGCGTCTGCAAGCTGCGGCAGCGGGCCCATGCCGCGCGCCAGGTAGGCATCCGGCGACACAGAAACGCCGAGCGCTCCGAAGCGCTCGTCACCGGCATAGAAAAGGAAGTCCAGCACGGCCAGGCGCGGGGGTTTGTCCAGGAAGCGGATGACGCGTTCACCCCAGCGGTCCGGACGCGCGTCGTCCACCGCGCCTGCGGCCGTTTCTTTTTCAACCGGAAAGAACTCGCGCCGGTCCAGGGGCAGATCCTCGCTGAGCGGGAAGCCTGACTTCAGCCAGGCCTCGCCGTAGCGAAGCGACACCCCCTTGGTCTGGCGTGCGATGCGCAGTTCGCCGATCAGGACCGGGGTGTCCGGACGGGCCAGCCACCATAAAAAAAGCACCTCGCCGGGCTGGTAGGTGTCGAGGTCGAACGGGATCATGGGGCGCTCCCTTCATCGGGGCCGCGCTGGGGTCGGCTGGGGCCTTGTGCCGCCGTGTACGGCGTGGGGCGTTTGCGCACGGCGCGGGCTTTGGCCACACGCACGGCCTCTTCCAGCGCGCCCTGGTCATGCTCCGGCGCGGCCAGGTCGGGCAGGGCGGACGCCCGGCCCATCAGCCACACGGCCGTGGCATAGACCCCCATCGCGACACTCGGATCGCCTTTTTCCATGCGCGCCAGCGTGGGCTCGGACACCCCGATGCGTTGCGCCCAGGCCTTCAGCGGCTCACGCCGACGTTTGCGGGCGATGGCCAGGTTCTCGCCCAACTCGCGCAGGTGTGCCAGCACGGCAGAAGGCATAAGATCGAGGGCGCTTGATCGCTTTGACATAATTTATATGTTATCAAAATATAAGAAAAACAGAAATATATATTGTTTCATTTCAGGAACGCCGGGGTTCAGCCAAGCCCATCGAGCGTCAGGACTTCGCGGTGCGGTCGGCTTGGCCCTGCACCGTGCGCAAGACACACGACGTGCACGGTCGGTACAAGTGCCAATCCGCCGGTGGCGGCGGTGGCGCAGAATCGGCATGGCCCGACCGTGCGCCTGGCACCGTCGGCCCATCATGCACAGGAGACTCGAAATGAAGCTCAAGAAAATTGCCCTCGGGGCGCTCGCCGTGCTGGCCGTGGGAGGTACTGCCGGCTGGTTCAGCCTGGACAAGGAAACCCGTGGAATCCTGGCCCATTTCCCCACGGATCGCGACGTGCTGTTCTGGAAAGAATCCCAGCGCGACGCGGCCTTCCGCGCGCTGGACCGGCTCACCTTTCTGGCCAAGCATCGCGTCGTGTCCGCTGGCAACAACCCGCAGGCCTTGCCGCCCGGGCCGCCGCTGAAGCTGCCGCTGGACGTGGACGCCTACCTGGTCGGGCAGCGCGGCGCGGCGCTGATCGTGCTGCACGACGGCAAGCTGCGCCTGGAGCGCTATGGGCTGGACTTCGACGCCGCCGGCCGCTGGACCAGTTTCTCGGTGGCCAAGTCCATCACCTCCACGCTGGTCGGTGCGGCCCTGAAAGACGGCTTCATCAAGAGCATGGACGACAAGGTCAGCGACTACATCCCCGAGATGAAGGGCTCGGCCTACGACGATGTCAGCATCCGCCAGTTGCTGACCATGACCTCGGGCGTGAAATGGAATGAGGATTACGCTGACCCGAAATCCGATGTGGCGCAGTTCAACAACCACAAACCCGAGGAGGGGGT
>JAABRA010000137.1 GCA_011391155.1 Burkholderiales bacterium | reverse complement strand
TCCCCCACGCCACACCGGAGTCCACCGAATGACCCTGCGCTCAACGCTTGGCTGCCTCACCGTAGCCGTCATCACCGCCACCTGCACCAGCGGCTGCATCATCGAACGACGCAACCTGCAGGGCTGGGACCGGATCAGCCCCAGCCTGGCCTGCCCGGGTGACGTGGTGTCGGTGGGCTACGACTTCCTGGGCACGGAAACCTGCCGCAACGAAGAGCAGTGCGCGGGCCTGCACCCGAGCGTGGTGATCTCGTCCAGCGGCGATGCCTTCCCCGCGCGCACGGTGACCGGGTACCGGCAAAGTTTCGACTTCACGCCGGTGGCCGACGAGACGCGCATCGCTTTCGACATCGACCGCGGCTCGGTGCGCGTTCCCACCACGCGCGTGGACGCCGAAGGCCGGCCGATCGACGTGGTGATCGAGGGCGTGGAAGACATCGCCCGCACCGTCACCCTGGTCCGTGGCAACCGCGAAACCGAGCTGGTGCACGACGGCATGTGCGCCGGCGGCATGCCGGTGAACTCGCCCGAGACGCTGCCGGGCGACGATCGCACTTCGCCCAACCTGCGCCTGGTGTCGCTGTGCAACCGCAACGGCGTGTCCGTGGTGGTGACGCTCAACGGCAGCGAGCCCGGCGTCACCCACACGCAGGCCCTGGCGCCGGGCGAATGCCTGGATCCCAACGCGCCCGGCGTGCCGTCCGGCATCGCCGGCGCGCGCACGGTCGAGGTGCGGCCGATGTTCCCCGCGGGCGGCACGATCTGCTCCGCCACCGGCCCCAGCAACCCGCCGCCGACGCTTCGCACCGTGGCCGTGATGGCCTGCCGCTGAATTCCCCCCACACTTTCGGGACCAAGACCATGAATCGTGCAAACCTGCTTTGCCTCGCCCTGGCGCTGTCGCTGGGCGCCGCCACCCCCCTGGCCGCGAACGCGGCGCCCACCGGCGCCAGCGAACAGCTGCTGCTGATCGACAAGACCACCGGCAGCGGCGCGCTCGAAGTGATCGTGACCACATACGGCGCGGCTTCGCCCAAGACCGGCCAGCGCGACGCCGGCAAGCGCGTGAACGCCACGCTGCTGTTCGAGCGCCCCGACCGCTTCAAGCTGGTGCTCGACCCGGGTGGCAAGAACGAGCGCCGCATCACCGGCGACGGCGAGACCGTGCGCTGGTTCGATCTCGCCACCGGCGTGCAGGGCAAGGCCGAGGCCGGCAAGGTCACCGATCCCACCGTGCTCGCGCTGCTGGGCACCGTGGCCGAACTCGGCACGTACGCACCGTCGAAGGACATCGTCCTGGGCAAGAACAGCCCGGTCAGCGGCGCGCGCCTCGTGCCCGCCAGCTTCGGCGCGCAGGCGGTGTCGGTGAATGCCTGGCTGCATGCGGGCCAGCCGGCCGGGTTCGCGTTCGGGATGGCGGACGGCAGCCGCGTGTTCGTGGCGGTGCTGGCGTTCAAGGCCAACGTGCCGCTGAAGCCTTCGGATTTCGAACTCTAGTCCGGCGCGATCAGGGTGCGGCGGGCTTGCGCAGCCGCACCTTGAAGTCGAACGCCACTTCGTCGCGCAGCCACATGCGCTGGCTGGTCATGCCGAAGCGACGCCGGCTCACCACGCCCAGCACGCGGATGTCGCAGCCGTGGCCCGGCCGCTTGCAGGCGCTGGGCGCCAGCGTGAACGTGACCGTGCGGCTGAGCCCACGCAGGTCCAGCTGGCCCTTGAGCGGCCCGCCGCCCATCAGCAGCTCGCGCGCGAACGGTTCGGAGGTGAAGCTGATCTCGGGGTGGCGCTCGACGTCCAGGAAACTCTTCGAGCGCGTGCTGCGCAGCATCCAGCCGGGGCCGTCGAGGTCGAGGTCGCGGGCGTCCACCCGCACGAGCACGCGCCAGCGGCCGTCGGCTTCAGGCTCCAGCTCGCCTTCGATGCGGCGGAACGTGCCGGGCACGTCGCCCGACAGCCGCAGCTTCACGCCGAAGCTGGCGGCTGAGCGCGCGGGGTCGAAACTTTCGCGGGTCGGGGCGGCCATGGCCATGCCCACCAGTCCGGCCAGGCAGAGTGCGCCAAGCCAGGACCGGATCATCCCGTCACGGCCACCAGAAGGCGGCCAGATGGGCGATGCCCGGCTCAAGCGCGGCATCGGCGGGCAGCGACAGCACGGCGATGCCGCCGGCGGGCATGCCGCGGAAATCGCCCGACTGGCCCGAGCTGAGCAGCGCCGCCAGCTGTTCGAAGCCCGGGTTGTGGCCCACCAGCAGCAGGCGGGTGGCGTCGCGGTTTTCGTCGATCACCTGCATCAGGCGGCCAGGCGTGGCGTCGTAGATGCGCGGCTCCTGCCGCGTTTCCACGAAGCCCAGGGCGGCCATGGCCTGTTCGGTGGTTTCGCGCGTGCGGCGCGCGGACGAGCAGACGACGCGGTCGGGGATGTAGCCGTGTTCCTTGAGCCAGCGCCCGGCGGCCTCGGCCTCGGCCTGCCCCTGCAGGGACAGCGGGCGGTCGAAGTCTTCCTGGCCCGGGGCGGGCGGTTCAGCGTGGGCGTGGCGGAGCAGGATCAGTTCGCGCATGGCAATCCTTGGCGGCGGGAAGGGGGTTGCGGGTCAGAGCGATTTCTTGAGCCAGCGCAGCAGGGGCGCCCAGTCCTCCTGGTGGCTGCGGATTTGTTCGGAGTGGTAGTCGAACAGGCTTTTGCCCAGGGCGGCCATCAGCACGTAGGCCTGGGTGTCGCGCAGTTCGCCCACCACCGGGTAGGGCCAGGCCTTGAGCTGGTCCACGGCCTGCTGGGAGGCGCTGGTCCAGGGCTTGAGGCGGTTGGCAACGATGCCCACCGGCAGCTTGCCCTTCTTCACCCGCGGGTGGGCGACCAGGGTGTTGAGGAAGGGCACCGTGGCCTCGAGGTCGATGGCCGAGGGCAGCACGGGCACGATGACGGCGTCGGCGATGTCCAGGAAGGCCACCAGGTCTTCGCCCATCGCGCCGGCCGGGGCGTCCACCACCATGCGCTGGATGCCGTCGGGCAGGGACTTGTCCCAGCCCCGGCGGGTGCCGTCGAGCGGCAGCACGGCGGTTTCCATGTGGGCGCGCTTTTCGCACCAGTGCGTGGACGACTTCTGCCGGTCGGCGTCGAGCAGGGCGGTGGCCTTGCCTTCGACCGCGAAGTACGCGGCGAGGTTGGTGGACACCGTGGACTTGCCGGCGCCCCCCTTGGAACTGGCGACCAGGATCGTGCGCATGGCGTACCTCCGCGACGAAAGAGACCTCACTCTAACCCGGCTTGCGCGGGCTGCGGAAGGCGACCGAGCAGAAACTCTAATGCGGTGTGTGACCTTGGGGTTGAACCGGTTTCACGGCGCTTTCGCGCACCGTGCCACGGGTCCCACATCCCACCAGCGGAGGGCGCATGCCTGCACCCCCGGTCCCGGGCCTGCATTCCCCGGATTTCGAGCGCGACAGCTGCGGTTTCGGGCTGATCGCCAACCTCGACGACCGTCCCGACCGTGGGCTGGTGGACGCCGGTTTGCGCGCGCTGGCGCGGCTGACGCACCGCGGCGCCGTCGGCGCCGA
>JAABRA010000136.1 GCA_011391155.1 Burkholderiales bacterium | reverse complement strand
GGCCACCTGGCCGGCAGCGTCAGTCGATAGCACCGCGCCAAATTCGGCATAGTTGGTGTTGTACTGCAACGCGGCACCGGCGCGCTGGCTTTCGGTGGTGGCGGCCTGCACCCGCCAGCCCAAGCCAGGTCCCATGGGCGCAGTACGCTGCGCTGAGACGGTGCCGCTGGCGTTGCCGTCGGTGCCCCGGTCGACTGTGGCTGTCGTGGCGATGCCGTTGTCCAACTGGTAATTCAGGTTCACGCTGGCGCGCCAGCTTTTGTCACCATCAAGGCGTTTGTTAACCGACGCGCTTAGGAAGGCGCGCTGCCATAACGGCAGGCTCAAAGAGGCGCCGAGACCCTGCACACGCTCACCGTCCCAGCGGGTCTGCTTTACGTAGCTCGCCCCACCCGTCAGTGCACCCCACAAGGTGCCGCTCAGGCTGGCGAACCACCGCTCCCGGGCACGCAGGCTGGCGGCCAGCGGGGCCACTGCCTCGCCGAACGGCGCAAAGCCCCGGCTGGCCTGCTCGTACAACAGGCTGCCACCAAGCAGCGGTGTGCTGCGCTCAATGCCAAGTCGAACCAACTGACCGCTCTCGGGGGGGCCTTGCGTCTTGCCGCTGGAGGTGGCCAACGCCACATAACCCACGCCCCAGGTGCCCAGCAGGCTGCCCACCGTCACGCCCGCGGCCTGTCGGTCGGCCTGTGCCTCCAGGCGGGCCTCGCCGGTCAGGCTGTTGCTCAGACCCTGGCGCCAGGTGGCAGCGCCAAAGGGGTTGTCATAAGCGGTTTCCCGACCGTAGCCGGTTCTCAGCCAGCCGGCCTCGAACGAAAAATCGGTCAGGCCGGCGGCCAGCAGGTTGGGCGCGGCATAGTAGCTTTGTTGTATGACGGTTTCCCGGCCCAGCAGGTCGCGCACCACCAGGTTGACCTCGCCCGCGCCCGATGTCATGGGCACGTTGGTCACGTCGAAAGGCCCCGGCTGCACCGGCCGGCTGGACTGGCGCACATTGTTCACCAACACCTCCACGGTGGACGGCAGGGCCGCCTGGCCGCTGAGCGAGAACTGCGGATACGTGACAAATCCTGGGCGCAGCCCAAAGTCGCGCCCCCAGCGGATGCCGCCAAAGCGCGCGGGCTGGCTCCAGCCGCCGCTTGCGCCCACGGCATCGCCCACGACCAGACTTTCCATGCGGTGCGGCATGTCATAGCGCCAGTACGTGTCAAGTCGAGTGGCGTAGCGCTCGTGCCCGGTGTCATTGACAAGGCCGGTGGCCACTACATTGCCCAACGGGCTGAAGATCACAGCTTCCAGTGCCGCGCCCCCGGTGGTGAGACTGCCGCCGTGTGTTGCAGCCACGTCGTAATTGAGCATCACGCCAGGGTCGGGGCGAGGCGGCGCAGAGCTCGTCACGTCATGCAAGCTGAGGGTTGTCGCGACGAAGGCGGTGGCCGGTGCGGTGATGTCGAGGCGCTGCTTTTGGCGGTCGATGCTGTAGGTGACGCCCGGCAGCGCGCTCAGCGGGTAGGCCGGCGTGCCGTCGCCCAGCACGGTGGACTGCGCTGGCGGCAGCAGGCGGGCGTCGGTCCAGGCATCGACGGGGATCAGCAACGGGCCGCCAGGCAACTGCTCGACGCGCACCACGTCTTTGAGCTGTTTTGTGTTGACGGTGACGTCAAGCAGCAGCACTTCCGGGGCGGGACCGGCGTTACCGTCCTTCTTGCCGTTGCCGCCGGGTTGGGCGATCCGACGCTTGGGGGTCAGCGGGCGCGGTGAGACCGACTTTTCAGGTTCTGCAGGCAACGCTGTGGCCGCCATGGTGGCTGCGGGCGGCAGCGCGGGCAAGGCGCTTTCCAACTGCAAGCCGGCGCCTGCCCAGGCCAGCGGCGCCGTTCCCAACCACAGCAGCGCCAGCGCCTGGCGCAACAGGCACTGGCGGCTGCCATGACCGTCGGTCAGGGTGCTGGCTGGGGTGGTTGGGGTGCGCATGGTGCTCTGCAAAAAAAGAAACCGGCCTGTCGAGGCCGGCGCGGTGCTTCAGCGGGGCCTGCCGCACCGAGTCCCGGGTACTTCAGAAGCCTCCCGCCTCGGCCTGCAGCGTCTCGCCGCGTGCCGTCTGAACCTGCAAGCCGCGCGTGACGCCACTTTGACCGGCAACAAGCGGTACGCGCCACTCGCGCTCGGCACCTGCCAGGACGTTCTCACCTTCTTTCAGCGACAGCGCCTGCTGCCAGCCCTCACCGGCCAGCGTCAGGGTCTGCACCTTGACGCGCCGGTTGCCATCGTTCAGCAGGCGAACACATGCCTCGGGGCCGCGTGGGTTGGCGAATGACGCTGCCGGCGCAGGCGCAGCAGCAACGGCCGGGCAGGGCTTCCAGCGCAAGTGGTTTTCCACCTTGCCAAGCGGCGCGACCATCACGGGCAAGTCGTATCGCATGCGGAAATTGATGGTCATGCCCGGCCCGAGGTTCGCGCCGGGGGTAGGCTCGCCGACATCCTCCAGGATCAGCCGGTAGGCCAATTCGTCGCTTGCCGGTCGGGCGCTGCGCAACGCCAACCGGAACAGCTGGGTGGCGCCGGGCTGCAATTCAGCAATCGGCGGTGTCACCACAAGTTCATCCGTTGGCTCGGTCACCGGGTCGCCGTTCAGGTCCTGGGCCCAGCGCAGCAATTCAGTCTGCAAGCGCAAAGGGCCCCGGGCCTTCTCACTGAGCGTGATGGAGATGGACGTGGCGCGTTGGCGCGCACCCAGTTCCACAAAGACCGGCGTAATGACCACCTGGGCGGCTGCCATCGAGCTTGCCAGCATAAGTGCCGCAAACCCGACTGCAAGGGTGTGCCCTTGGTTCGCAATCACAGCCTGGCCAGCAGAAAGGAGTCTCCTTGAAGGCACGGTGCAAACCCTGTTACTTAGTTGACACCAAAACTGCTGGTGATCGTGATGACGTCGGAATACGCTTGCACGGTCTTTCCGGCTTTATCAGCGGCAGCAACCTTTGCCGCGAGACTCAGAGCTTGAGAGACGCCGTTCGGCAAGAAGTCCGGGTGAGCGGCGGCAGTCGCGCCAACAGCAGTCCCCGTCGTCACAGCAGCCTGGTACAGGGTGTAGTCGATCTTGACAGTGTCTACGCCTTTGAGCTTGAAAACTCCTGCAGCTCCGCCGTTCTCTGAGGAATAGGCAAACTTGGGAAAGGTTGTTCCATTCGTGCAGATGGCCGGAAAGGTATTGGTTTCGGAGGTATCGACCGCAGTTGCCGTGCCGTCGCCAGTGATCATCACCAAAGACCCCAGCGCGATGGTCGTCCCACTGCCAACCGAGCAGGCCGCCGCAATGCTTGCACTGGCACCAATGGTTGACGTGGCACCTTCAGCCCAAGCCCCACCCGCCAACGCCATCGCACCCAATGCCAGTGCCAGTTTTGTCATCTTCGTGTTCATATCGAACTCCAATCTTGAAATACCCAGAGCGAAACTGCTCTACCGACTAAACCCTTGTGGTTGCCCAACGTCGTAACAATATTGGCTTCCATGTAACCAATTGTGATGATCTTGGGCCTCTTGGGGACTAGCGAGTTGCTTAGACGCCTTAGGGGATT
>JAABRA010000135.1 GCA_011391155.1 Burkholderiales bacterium | reverse complement strand
CAAAGAACACGGTGAAACTGCCCTCGCCAATCGACACCGCGTTGCGCAGGTGGGCCTCGGCGTAGGGGCCCAGGATCAGACCCACGATGGCCGGGGCCATGGGGAAGTCGTAGCGGCGCATGCACACGCCGATGATGCCCAGGCCGAGCATCAGGTACAGATCGAAGGCGCTCTGGCGCATGCCGTAGACCCCCACGGTGGCAAAAATCAGGATGCCGGCGTAAAGCGGTGCGCGCGGGATCTGCAGCAGCTTGACCCACAAGCCCACCAGCGGCAGGTTCAGCACGAGCAGCATGATGTTGCCGATGTAGAGCGAGGCGATCAGCGCCCAGACCAGGCCAGAGGAGTTTTCAAACAGCTGCGGGCCCGGCTGAATGCCGTAGTTCTGGAATGCGTTGAGCAGGATCGCGGTGGTCACCGAGGTGGGAATGCCCAGCGTGAGCAGCGGGATCAGCGTGGCGGTAATGGCTGCGTTGTTGGCGGCTTCGGGACCAGCCACCCCCTCGATGGCACCGGTGGTGCCAAATTCCTTTTTGTGCTCGGGGTCCGCCAGCTTGCGCTCGGTGGCGTAGCTCAGGAAGGTCGGGATTTCTGAGCCACCCGCGGGAATCGTGCCGAACGGAAAACCGATGAACGTGGCGCGCAGCCAGGCTGGCCAGGAGCGGCGCCATTCCAGCCGGGTCATGTGCACGCGGGTCATTTTGTTGAGGCTGCTGACCACCCGGCCTTCGTAGAGCGCGTTGTAGAGCGTTTCGCCAATGGCAAACAGGCCCACGGCTACCAGCACCACCTCGATCCCGTCCATGAACTCCAGCACGCCGCCGGTGTAGCGGACCTGGCCGGTGATCTGGTCGATGCCCACCAGGCCCATGCCCAGGCCGAGGAACAGCGAGGTCATGCCGCGCAAGGTGCTGCCGCCGAGCACAGCGCTGACGGTGGTGAACGCCAGCAGCATCAGGCAGAAGTATTCGGGTGGGCCGAGTAACACGGCGTATTCGGCCACGATCGGGGCAAACAGCGTCACCAGCACGGTGGCAATCGTGCCGGCCACAAAAGAGCCGATGGCCGCGGTGGCCAGCGCAGCGCCGGCGCGCCCGCTCTTGGCCATTTTGAAGCCCTCCAGCGCCGTCACCATGGAGCCGGTTTCTCCCGGGGTGTTCAGCAAAATGGAGGTAGTCGAGCCACCGTACATGGCGCCGTAATAAATGCCTGCAAAAAAGATCATCGAGGCGGTGGGTTCGACCTGGCCGGTGATCGGCAGCAACATGGCCACGGTCACGGCAGGGCCCAGGCCAGGCAGCACGCCAATGGCCGTGCCCAGCGCGCAACCGGCCAGCGCCCACAGCAGGTTGGCGGGGGACAGGGCGGTGGCGAAGCCCCCCATCAGGAGGTTGAGTGTGTCCATCATGGCGAGGTGTCTTTCAGAGCCAGCCGGTCTGCGTCAAACCGGGCAGGTTGACGGCCAGAAACTTGGTGAATAGCCAGAACACGGGCGCCGAAATGCACAGTCCGATGACCACATCGCGCAGCACCGTCTTCAGGTTTCCCGCCCCCTTGCCTTCGCTGAGCCGCAAGCCGCGCACCGCGAGCACGAAGCACAGGGCACAACTCAAAATGAAGCCGATTGTTTCGATCAGGGCCGCGTTGGCGGCCACGCCCCCCGCCACCCAGGCCACCGCCATCCAGTCGCCGCGCAGGGCGCCCGAGGGCGGGGCCATGTTCTTGAATCCGCCCGACAAGGCCTGCCGGGTCAGCATGAGGCCGCAAATGCCCAGGGCCAGCGCCACGACCCAGGGCAGAAAGTCGGCACCGACGCCTGCATAGCCAGCGTCCGACGGCAGCTGCGCCGCCCCCACCGCCATCACCACGGCCACGCCCAGCACGCCCAGTCCGAGCGCTGCCTGTCCCAGACGCTGCCCCTTGGTCAGCAGCAGCGGCCGCTCCTCGTCAACGGGTGACTGATTCATGCCGAACTCCAAAAAAGACAAAAAAAGGGCCGCAACCGTCAGGTCGCGGCCCACAGGGAACCCCTTGGCGGGTCCGTCAGACCATGCCGGCGCGCACCATCGTGGCACGCAGGGCGGAAAAATCGCGGTCCACGAACTCGTCGAACGCCTTGCCGGTGAGCACCGCCGACGTCCAGTTGTTCTTGGCGAGCGCCGCCTGCCAGGCCTTGCTTTGTGTGGCCTTCACGACCCGCTGCGTGAGCGCATCGCGCTGGGCTGGCGTGATGCCCGCCGCGCCGAACACGCCGCGCCAGTTGCCGATTTCCACGTTGATGCCCTGCTCCTTGAGCGTGGGCACGGCGTCAATGCCCTTGACGCGCTGGCCCGCGGTGATGGCGATCGCGCGCATCTTGCCGCTCTCGATGTAGGGCTGAAACTCGCTGTAGCCGCTGCCGCCGATGGTGACGTTGCCACCCAGAATGGCTGCCACCGCTTCACCGCCGCCCCGGAACGGCACGTAGTTGATCCTGGCGGCCGGCACGCCCACCGCCTGCGCAATCTGTGCAGCGGCGATGTGCTCGGTGGAACCACGCGATCCGCCGCCCCACTTGACGCTGCCGGGGTCCTTCTTGAGTTGCTCCACCACGTCCTGCATGGTTTTGAGCGGCGAGCTGGCTGGCAACACGAACACGTTGTACTCGGTCGTCAGGCGGGCGATTGGCGTCAACTGCGTGATGGACACCGGCGGCTTGCCGGTGATGATGCCGCCCAGCATGACCGCACCCATGACCATCAGCGCGTCGGGATCGCCCTTGGTGCTGTTGAAAAACTGAGCCAGACCAATGGCACCCGCAGCGCCGCCCTTGTTTTCGAAATTCACAGAACCGGCCACGCCAGCTTCGCGCAGGGCTTCACCCAGCGCGCGGCCGGTGCCGTCCCAGCCACCGCCCGGGTTGGCGGGAATCATCATCTTGATGTTGGCGCTGGCCCAGGCCGTCTGGGGCAATACGCCGGCGGCGGCCAGGGCCGCCAGGGATTTGAGGAAGGTATCGCGACGCATGAATGTCTCCTTGTGGTGAAATTTGCAGACCAAATGATGCGGCAAGCCGCTGTCATTCGGCTGTCTGTGGGCTACGGACAAACCCTAGATTTCCGCCTGGCCTCAGCGGGTTTGCGCGGAGAACAGGCGAGCCCAGGCTACGGATAATCAAACCCCCATGAAGCTGCTGCTCATCGAAGACAACGCCGCGATGCAGACCACCCTGCGGCGCAGCTTCGAGCGGCGCGGTGTGCAGGTGCTCAGCTGCGAAGACGGCTCCCGCGCCCTGGCCTTGTGGCAGGCCAGTCTGCCCGACGCGGTGCTGCTCGACCTGAGCCTGCCCGGCATGGACGGCCTGGAGGTGCTGAGCCAGGCGCGTGCTGCCGGCCTGGAAACACCGGTCATCATCCTGACCGCGCGCGGCACGGTGGGCGATCGCATCCTGGGCCTGAACACCGGCGCCGACGACTACCTTCCCAAGCCGTTTGACCTCGACGAACTCGAAGCGCGGCTGCGCGCGCTGGTGCGCCGCACAGGCAACGCTGAACATTCGGCGGGCACCGCAGGGCGCGGGCCGGTGTGGTGCGGCATGCACGTGGAGAAAGACAGCGGCGC
>JAABRA010000134.1 GCA_011391155.1 Burkholderiales bacterium | reverse complement strand
GAGGACAGACGCATCTGCCGGGCGTTCGCCGTGTGGCCCCAGCGCGCGAGCCAGGTGCCCTGATGCGGCGTACCGATGGTGATGGCGTGGTGCACGCGGGCCTCGTTTCCCGGCCGTGCCCACCAGCCGCGCAGCGCCAGGCCGCCCATGCTGTGCGCCACGACCACCGGCGCCAGACCGGTCGCACGCTCGAGGCGCTGGATGGCAGCCTCGATCACGACCGTGTATTCATCGAGCGAGCCGAACACCGGCTCCAGGTTCACCGCCATGTACGGCACGCCGAGCGCATGCAGGCGTGCCAGCCACGGGTTCCACAAGCCGCGGTTGCAGACGAAACCGTGCACGAACAGCACGCCGCGCCGGCCTGCAGCGTCGACCGGCAGGTGGTCGGGCCAGCGCTGGCTGCGAAAGGGCTGGCGCCAGCAGAACACCAGCGGCGCCGACCGCACCTCGCCCCACCAGGCCGCCAGCAGTTGAGCCGCGTTGGCCGGCGGCGCCGGGTCGTCGCGGTTGATGCGGGCCAGGAGCAGGAACTCGAGGCCCAGCACGCCGGCGTAGCCGAACACGATGATGCCGGCGCCCGCCAGCGCCCATCCGGGTTCGCCCTGGCGCCACCACACGACCGCCCACAGCACAGCCAGCGCCAAAGCGCCCAGGGTGAGGAACTGCTGCAGGCGCGCGAGCATCGGTGCCGGTCAGACCCGCAGCCAGCTGCGCGGGTGCAGGCACCTGCCGACCCTGCGGGATCGAAACGCGGAGAGCAGGCCATCGGCCATGCAGCGCTGCGCACCCCAGGCACACCCGTTGTCGAAAAGCCTTGGACGGTGCATGGAAGGCAGTGTTGCATCAACACCGTGTGCAACGCTAGAGCGCCGCGACTAACCGGCATGCCGCGAGCGCGGGCACTTCTTGGTAGGCTGCGCACATGAGCTCAGATGCTGAACAGATCCTGGCCAACCTCCAGGTCGTGTCTGCCGAGCGTGCCCGGCGTTTCGGTGATGCGGCACTTGCCGAGCGCGTGGGGGCGGTCAAGCGGTATCAACACGCACGATTCAAGTCGACCTACGCGGACCTGCTGGCGCAACCGCGGTACGCCCGCGCGGCGCTGTTCTTTTTGGACGACCTTTACGGACCGCATGACTTCACCGAACGCGATGCGCAGTTTGCGCGCATCGTGCCGGCGTTGGTGCGCCTGTTCCCGCCCGACATCGTGGGCACGGTCAGGGCCTTGTCGGCGTTGCACGCACTGTCCGAGTCCTTCGATACGCGCATGGCGGAGGTTCTGGACTCGCCAGACCTCGACGCCCAGCGCTATGCGCGGGCCTGGCAACGTACCGGGCAGGTGGCCGAACGAGATCGGCAGATCGCGCTGATGCTCGAAGTGGGCCAGTCGCTGGAGCGCTACACCCGCAACCCGCTGCTGCGCCACAGCCTGCGGCTGATGCGCGGCCCTGCGCGGGCCGCGGGCCTGGGTGCACTGCAGGGGTTTCTGGAGCGGGGCTTCGACACCTTTCGCGAAATGCGTGGCGCCTCGGCGTTCCTGGCGACGATCGCGTCGAGGGAGCGTGCGCTTGCATCGTTCCTGTTCACGGCCGAAGCGGTTGCCGCATCGGGTAGCACCAGCGCCGTGCCGCTCGGCGAGGCGCCGGTTTCTTCGTCACCCCTAGGACAATCACTGTAGCTCGGGGAGGTCGCTGCCGCGACGATCGCCGCGTTGTCCACTTTCCCTGGAACCACTGCCCGTGCCGAGCCCCTGGATCGATCAATACCCGCCCGGCGTGCCGGCGCAGGTACGCACCGACACTTTTTCATCGCTGGCGGCCTTGCTGGAGGATGCCTTTCGCCGGCATGCCTCGCGCGACGCGGTCTGCTGCATGGAAACACGGCTGCGCTTCCGTGACATCGATGATCTCTCCGAGGCAATGGCCGCCTGGTTGCAGTCGCTGCAACTGGAAAGGGGCAGCCGGGTGGCGGTGATGATGCCCAACGTGCCGCAGTACATGGTGGTCATCGCGGCCATCCTGCGCGCAGGGCACGTGGTGGTCAACGTCAATCCGCTCTACACGGCACGCGAACTCGAGCACCAGCTGAAGGACTCCGGCGCGCAGGTGGCCATCGTGCTGGAGAACTTTGCCACCACGCTGGAAGAAGTCATCGACCAGACCGGTGTCAAGCACGTGGTGCTGGCCTCGATGGGCGACCTGCTGGGCTTTTGGCGCGGCATGCTGGTGAACTTCGCCGTCCGTCACGTGCGCAAGATGGTGCCGGAATTCAGGCTGCCTCTGGACCAGGGGCGCACGGTGACCCGGTTCAACATGGCCGTGGCCGAAGGCTCGCGCCGGTCGTTCAGGCGCCCCGATGTAGGCCCCGACGACGTGGCGTTCCTGCAATACACCGGAGGCACGACCGGTGTCTCCAAAGGTGCGGTGCTGCTGCACAGGAACGTGGTGGCGAACATCCTGCAGGTCGAAGCCTGGTTCAAGCCGATGCTCGACAAGCTGGGCGACCGACCACTGACGGCGGTGTGCGCGTTGCCGCTCTATCACATCTTCGCGCTGACGGTCTGTGCCCTGTTCGGCGCGCGCATGGGCATGATGAACCTGCTGATCCCGAACCCGCGTGACCTGCCGGGCATGGTGCGCACGCTGTCCAGGCACCGCATCAACATGTTTCCTGCGGTGAATACCCTGTTCAACGCACTTGCCAACGACGCCGACTTTGCGCGGCTCGATTTTTCGGGTCTGGTGGTTTCGAACGGTGGTGGCATGGCGGTGCAACAGGCCACGGCGGAACGGTGGCTGAAGGTGACGGGCTGCCCGGTGGTCGAGGGTTATGGCCTGTCGGAAACCTCACCGGTGGCCACCAGCAACCGTCTTGACGTGAAGGCGTTCACAGGCACGATTGGTTTGCCTATCCCGTCAACAGAGATCGTGATCCGCGATGACGACAACGCCGATGTCCCGCTGGGTACCGCTGGGGAGATCTGCATTCGCGGACCGCAGGTCATGGCCGGCTACTGGAATCGTCCGGACGAAACCGCCAAGGTCATGACAGACGACGGATACTTCAAATCGGGTGACGTCGGCGTGATGGACGAGCGCGGTTACGTGCGCATCGTCGATCGCAAGAAGGACATGATTCTGGTTTCCGGTTTCAATGTTTACCCAACCGAGATCGAGCAAGTCGTCGGCCTGCATCCCGGCGTGCTGGAGTGTGCAGTGGTGGGCGTACCGGACGAGCGTGCCGGCGAGGCCGTCAAACTGTTCGTCGTCAAGAGCGACCCCACCTTGGCAGAAAGCGACATCGCCAGTTACTGCAAAGAAAATTTCACTGCGTACAAGCGCCCGAAATACATCGAGTTCCGGGACGAACTGCCAAAGTCGACGGTGGGCAAGATCCTCCGCCGCGAGTTGCGTACTGCAAGCTGAGATGCCGCCGGTTTGATCGGGCCGTCGATGGAGTCGATCTTCAAGCAACTCGGCCTGACAGTGTTCGAGCGGGGCTGGTTGTCATCGAACAATATTCTCTTCGTCGGCACGGTGAGGTGTGCGGCGGCAGTGGTCGATACTGGGTACCACACGCACGCGGCACAGACCGAGCAATTGATCCGCGCGCACCTTGGCCCTGAAC
>JAABRA010000133.1 GCA_011391155.1 Burkholderiales bacterium | reverse complement strand
CAGCGTCCCACTTGCCGGTCACGCTGCTGAGCAGTGCTTTGCGCTTTTCAGCGGTGATGGTGGTGACGGTGCCCCCCTGTTTCACCGCGTCAGCGATGCTGTCGTCCACCCACTTCTCGTATTTCGGTTTGAGCCAAGCCTCCGATTCGTTGGCCGCAGCTTCCAGCGCTTTCTGGTCGGCCGGCGACAGCGAATCGAGCTTGCGCTTGGAGATCATGTACTGGATGTTCCCGTAGAACAGGTTGGCTTTGACCATGTGCGGCATCACGCCCCACAGCTTCCAGGCGCTGTAGGTGGCCACACCCATGTTGATGCCGTCCACCACGCCGCGCTCGGCCGACTGGAACACCTCTTTGGGCGCAATGAAAACGGGTTTGCCGCCCCAGGTTTCAATCATCATGGAGGTGAGCGGGCCGATGGAGCGCACCAGTTGTCCATCAATCTTGCCGATGTCGGTGTTGGGCTTCTTGAACCACCACTCCTGGTCGTACGAGTAGTTCGAGTTAATCAGCGGCACCAAACCGATCTTCAGCGCTTCCGGCGCGATCAGGGCGCTGTAGGCAGCATCCAGCGGCACCTGTTTCTTCATATCGATGGCGATCGGGTAGAGCGAGGTGACTCGGTAGCAGGGCAGGCGCTTGTCGGCCGAAACCCAGGCAATGTCAGCCACGCCGCCCAACATGGCATCGATGCCCTCGCTCCAGCCGTGCAGGGTGGATGAGCCGAACACCTCCACCTTCACCCGGCCGTTGGTCTTGGCATTGACCAGTTCGGCAAATTTCTTGAAGCCATCAAAACGGACATCCACCTCGTTGACATACGTCGACAAACGCAAGGTGGTGGTTTGTGCGTGGGCCGCGGAAGCCAGGACCGCGGTGGCGGCAACGGCCAGCGAGGTGAGACGCAGCAGAGTGCGGGCGCTTTTCTTGAACATCGTGATTGCTCCTGTTGAATAAACCATGAAAACCCTTGGCAGCGCTGTTGTCAGCGTGTCAAGCCTGCGGACCCTTGAGGTCGAATGCCTCGCCGTACCCGAACAAAGCCACCGACCCGCCGGTGTGCAGGAAGACCACGTCATCCGTGGTTTTGAAGTGGCCCTTGCGGATCAGGTCGATCAGACCGGCCATGCCTTTTCCGGAATACACCGGGTCCAGCAGCAGGCCTTCCGTGCGCGCCAGCATCTCGACAGCCTCTTGCATGCCCGGCGTGGGCATGCCGTAGCCCGAACCAACGTAGTCGCAATTGGCCTCAACGGCCTCGCGGCGAATGCGGCCCGGCATGCGCAGGTGTTCGGCGGTACGGCAGGCCAGGTCGTAAACCATGGTTTCCTGTTTTTCTTTGGGCGCGCGCGTGCCGATGCCCAGCAGGCGAATGTCGCTGCCCACGGCCTGCAAACCCGCCACCAGGCCCGCCTGGGTGCCGGCGCTACCGGTGGCGTGCACCAAATGGTCGACCTTCAAACCCCTGGCGGCTGCTTGGCTGACCAACTCTATGGCAGCGCCCACATAGCCCAGGGCGCCCACCGGGTTGGAGCCGCCGCCCGGAATCACATAGGGCCGCAGGCCATCGCTTTTCATGCGCGCGGCGACCTGCTCCATTTCCTGCTGCATGTTGGTTCCCCCCGCGCGTCGCTCCACCGTGGCGCCATGCAGGCGGTTCAACAACACGTTGCCGTTGTCGGTGTAGTCCGGGTCGGTGCTGCCGGTTCGGTCTTCCAGCAGGATGTGGCATTTCATGCCCACCTTGGCTGCGGCAGCAGCCGTCTGGCGCGCATGGTTCGACTGGGTTGCGCCCTGCGTGATCACCACGTCGGCGCGCACGGCGATCGCCTCGGCCATCAGGTACTCCAGCTTGCGTGTCTTGTTGCCGCCGGAGGACAGCCCCGTGCAGTCGTCCCGCTTGATCCACAGGCGGGGCCCGCCGAGCAAAGCCGTAAGGTTCGCCATCGGCTCCAGAGGGGTCGGGAAGTGCCCAAGCTGGATGCGGGGGAAGAGGGACAAGTCCATCAGTAACCTTCAATATTTGTCTGATGGAGCAAATGATGTTCCTTTGCCAGCGGGGTGTCTAATCGATTTATCGGCGCGTATTTTTCGTTTTCTGCATACGGATGAAAAACAAAACCCAAAATAACAGCAATTTATATGCCTGAAAAAACTCGATCGATTGCACTGAAACAGTGCATCTGTAGACGCTGAAACGATCTTGCCTCTCTGGTGGTGCGGCGGGCAGGGGATTTGAGGATCGTCGGCCCTTTATGCGGGTGCGACATATGAAAAGACAAACAAAGTCGTTCGTGTTCTGGCGCGGTGTTTCTACGATGCCGGTTACTACTCTTATTCGCCACCGCTCTCCATGAAAAACACCATCAAGCTCGCCCTTGGCGCCCTCGCCCTGGCCTCCACCTCGCTGGCGCTGGCCCAGACCACGCTGCTCAACGTGTCTTACGACGTGTCGCGCGAGTTCTACAAAGACCTCAACACCGCCTTCATTGCCCACATCAAGAAAACCTCGGGCAAGGACATCAAGGTGGACCAATCGCACGCCGGCTCCAGCGCCCAGGCGCGCGCGGTGGGCGATGGTCTGGAGGCCGATGTGGTCACCTTCAACACCACAACCGATGTGGACTTCCTGGCCCAGCGCGGGGTCGTGGCCCCGGACTGGCGCCAAAAGTTTCCCAACAACGCCGCACCGACCACCTCCACCATGCTGTTCCTGGTGCGCCAGGGCAACCCCAAGGGCATCAAAGACTGGGACGATCTCGTCAAGCCCGGCGTGCAGGTGATCGTGGTCAATCCCAAGACTGGCGGCAACGGGCGCATGGCCTACCTGGCCGCCTGGGGCCAGGTGCGCGCCAAGGGCGGCAGCGATGCCGACGCGCTGGATTTCGTGAGCAGGCTTTACAAAAACGTGCCAGTGCTGGCGCGGGGTGGCCGCGACGCCACCGGCATCTTCCTGCAGCGCAACATCGGCGATGTGCTGGTGACCTTTGAGTCTGAGGTGGTGTCGGTGAACAACGAGTTTGGCAAGGGCCGGGTCGAGGTGATCCACCCCAGTGCCTCCATCGTGGCGGAGAACCCGGTGGCCATCGTCGAGCGCACCGTGGCCAAGAAGGGCACCGCTGCCGATGCCAAGGCCTACCTCGACTTCCTCTACAGCCCGCAAGGCCAGGAGATCGCGGCCCAGCACAACATCCGCCCGCGCAACGAAGCTGTTCTGAAGAAGTACGCCAGCGCGTTCAAGCCGATCAAGCTGTTCACGGTTGACCAATACTTCGGTTCGCTGGGTGAAGCACAGAAGGTGCACTTCAACGACGGTGGCCAGTTCGACAAGCTGTACACGAATAGGTAACACCCCCCTGCGCCGCTGACGCGGCTTCCCCCCTCTCTAGCGCGCCGCTGCGCGGCGCTGGGAGGGGGGACGGTGCGAGTGGCCCGGCGAAGCCGGTTCCACCGCACCCCTGGATCGAGACACCTCGCCCGTTGCGAACCTGCGTTCCTCCAGCATTTCTGTTTCACGGACTTCTATGACCACTGCCACGCCGTCCCCCGCGACGGCTCCTTCCTCCGGACCTCGCCGCAGCGCGCGCGTGCTGCCGGGCTTCAACATCACGCTGGGTTTCACGCTGCTGTACCTGAGCCTGATCGTGC
>JAABRA010000143.1 GCA_011391155.1 Burkholderiales bacterium | reverse complement strand
AGTTCATCATGATCGGCCACAAGGGCCACCCCGAGGTCGAGGGCACCATGGGCCAGCTGGACAGCGGCATCCACCTGGTCGAGGACGTGGCCGACGTGGCGCGCATCCAGCCCGCCCAGACGCACAAGCTGGCCGTGGTGACGCAGACCACGCTTAGCGTGGACGACGCCGCCGACATCGCCGCCGCGGTCAAGGCGCGCTTCCCCGAGGTGCGCGAGCCCAAGCAGCAGGATATCTGCTACGCCACGCAGAACCGCCAGGACGCCGTCAAGCTGATGAGCCCGCAGGTCGACATCGTCATCGTGGTCGGCAGCCCGACCAGCTCCAACAGCAACCGCCTGCGCGAGGTGGCGCGCAAGCTCGGCACCGAGAGCTACATGGTCGACAGCGCGGACGAACTGGAACCCGCGTGGTTCGACGGCAAGCAGCGTGTGGGGTTGACCGCCGGCGCCTCGGCCCCCGACATCCTGGTGCAGCAGGTCATCGAGCGCATCAAGGCGCTGGGCGCGGTGTCGGTGCGCAAGATGGCCGGCATCGAGGAAACGGTGAAGTTTCCCCTGCCCAAAGGCCTGCGGCTCGACGGCTCCAATGCCACCCAGCCGGAGCATCTGCGGTGAATCGCTTTGAAATTGAGAGCGCATCAGCACGCATTGATGCTGGGCTGGGGTCATTTATACGTCAAACTCCGCTGTGGAAGCTGCCCGGCGGCGTGCTGGGCGTGAACGGCGCCGAGGTCTGGCTGAAACTGGAGCATCTGCAGGTCGGCGGCAGCTTCAAGGCGCGTGGCATGCTCAACCGCCTGCTGGCCCATCCGATGCCGGCCAGCGGCGTGATCGTGGCCTCCGGCGGCAACGCCGGCATCGCCACGGCGGCGGCGGCCCGGGCGCTGGGCGTGGCCTGCGAGGTGTTCGTGCCCGAAGTGTCCCCCGAGGCCAAGCGCGCCCGGCTGCGGGACCTGGGCGCGCGGGTGGTGGTGACTGGCGCCAGCTACGCCGAGGCGTTCGCGGCCTGCCTGGCGCGCCAGCGCGAGACCGGTGCGCTGCTGACCCATGCCTACGACCAGCCCGAGGTGGTGGCCGGCGCCGGCACGCTGGCGCGCGAGATCGAGGCCCAGGGCCGGGCCGTGCCCGATACAGTGCTGGTCAGCGTTGGCGGCGGCGGCTTGATTGGCGGCATCGCCGCCTGGTTCGAGCAGCGCGCCCGGGTGGTCGCCCTGGAGCCCGAAGGCGCGCCCACGCTCTACCGCGCCCGCGAGGCCGGGCATCCGGTGGATGTGACGGTGGGCGGCATTGCCGCCGATTCGCTCGGCGCCCGGCGTATTGGCGACATCGCCTGGGGCCTGACGCAGCAGCACGTGAAAGACGCGCTGCTGCTGTCCGACGACGCCATCGGCGCTGCGCAGCACTGGCTCTGGAAGGAAATGAAGCTGGCGGTGGAGCCCGCGGCGGCGCTCGGTCTGGCGGCGCTGCAGACCGGGGCTTACCGGGCGCGCGCCGATGAAAAGGTGGTGCTGATCCTGTGCGGCGCCAACATGGACCCGTCGCGCCTGGCCTGAGCGGGCCGGGCGGCGCGGCACGCTCCACTAAAATCGGGGGATGCTAGACATTCTCTCCCTCCGAAAAGACCTTGACGCCATCGTCGCGGGTCTTGAAAAACGCAAAAATCCCCAGCCCTACCTCGATGTGGCGTCGTTCAAGGCGCTGGAGACCGAGCGCAAGACCCTGCAGACCCGCACCGAGGATCTGCAAAGCCAGCGCAACGCGCTCAGCAAGCAGATCGGCCAGATCAAGGCCAAAGGGGAAAGCGCCGATGCCGTGATGGCGCAAGTGGGCGCGCTCAAGGCAGAGCTCGACGGCTCCGCTACCCGGCTCGAAGTCATTCAGGCCGAGCTGCACAGTCTGCTGCAGGCCGTGCCGAACCTGCCGCACGACAGCGTGCCGGTGGGCGCCGACGAATCGGGCAACGTCGAGGTGCGGAAGTGGAGCCCGGCCGGCGGCCTGGGCGGCAGCCCGGTCCCGCTGGGTTTCCCGGCCCGCGACCATGTGGCGCTGGGCGAGGCCCTGGGCCTGGACTTCGACATCGGCGTCAAGCTCTCCGGCGCGCGCTTCACCTTCATGCGCGGCCCGCTCGCGCGGCTGCACCGGGCCCTCGCCCAGTTCATGCTGGACGTGCAGACGCAGGATCACGGCTACACCGAGTGCTACACGCCCTACATCGTCAACGCCGACACCCTGCGCGGCACCGGCCAGCTGCCCAAGTTCGAGGAAGACCTGTTCGCCGTCAAGAAAGGCGGCCAGGAAGGCGAGGGTGAGCCGCTGTACCTGATCCCGACCTCCGAAGTCACCCTGACCAACGTCGTGCGCGACACCGTGCTGGCCGCGGCAGAACTGCCGATCCGGCTGACCGCGCACACGCCGTGCTTCCGCTCCGAGGCCGGCAGCGCCGGGCGCGACACGCGCGGCATGATCCGCCAGCACCAGTTCGACAAGGTCGAGATGGTGCAGATCGTGCACCCCGAGCAGAGCGATGCGGCCCTGGAGCAGATGACCGGCCACGCCGAAGCCATCCTGCAGAAACTCGGCCTGCCCTACCGGGTGATGGCGCTGTGCACCGGCGACATGGGCTTTGGCGCCAGCAAGACCTATGACCTCGAAGTCTGGCTGCCCGCCCAGGAGACCTACCGCGAGATCAGTTCGGTGTCGAACTGCGGGGCTTTCCAGGCGCGTCGCCTGCAGGCCCGGTTCAAGAGCGCCCAGGGCAAGAACGAATGGGTCCACACCCTCAACGGCTCCGGCCTGGCCGTGGGCCGCACCCTGGTCGCCGTGCTGGAGAACGGCCAGAACGCCGACGGCTCCATCACCGTGCCCGCAGCCTTGCGCGCCTACATGGGCGGCCTCGAGGTGCTGCGCGGCTGATACAATCCGGCTTCGATTTCCAAGGAGAGGTGGCAGAGTGGCCGAATGTACCTGACTCGAAATCAGGCGTACCGCAAGGTACCGTGGGTTCGAATCCCACCCTCTCCGCCAAGGTTAGTAAAGAAACCCTGCTATCTATCCGGTAGCGGGGTTTTTTCTTTCAGGGACGCATGTAGCCCACTGCACCGGTTTTATTGCCGTTTACCGGCATTACTCCGCCCTCGGCCGCCGGTACCTCGAAAACCCGCAAAACCTGGCTGCCAGGCTGCGGCGCGCGCAGCGTTCATTGTTGAATAGCGCCCACGCCCACCTTCATCGAAACCCGGGTCTCCATCGCCCGCCTTTCGGCGCAGGGCGGCAGACCCCTTGGAAGGCACTTTTGGGAGCGATGGTGGCCCGATCGAAATCGGACACCACACCTTCAGAACGGCTCGCAGCTGGCTTGGGCACCGATCCGGAAGTTGTGCTTCTGCAGGGCTCGGCCGACGGTTCCATCGAGATGACCGCCACGGAACTTCACGGTGTCCCCCTCGACCGCATAGGCTCCGGACCGGGTTGCGTCCAGATCCGCGTAGCGCCCGCCCGCCAGAACCTTGAACCCGAATCCCGCGAGGATCCGTCCGCCGCTGCCGTAACACGCATACTCCCCCACGCGCAGACTGCCGCTGGCAGGGGCAGGGGCGGCGGCCGGGACCGGTGCTCCGGCAGGCCTGGAGACCCCGGGATTTCCGGTTGCGATGGATTGGCGTTCCGCTTTCGCAGGTGAGTTTCCCGCAGCTGATGTCGAAACGCTCCCAGGCCGGCGCAGTTCATCCTTGCCGTAGGCAATATAGACGCCCCCGGCACGGCTGTAGGTCCCGGGCCGGGGCTCGATGTACTCCTTGCACATCACGCGCAGGAGGCCGCCAGGCGCATTTTCGCTAACCGTGCATTCCTGCCAGAGGGTGTCCGTGATCTTCAACTGGACGGCGTCCCCTTTCCGATAGGCCGCCTGCCAGTCGCTGGCAGCCACCTCACCGCCCAGCAAGGCCGCCACAATCGCCAGTGCCAGGCGATGTCCAGGTTTATGACTTTTCGGCATTCTGAATGTCCTCATGAGGGGGAAACGATCGGACTTGATGCCCGCACGTGCTGATCGCCGGAATTCCCGGGCATTCAGAACCTTCGACAGAATACGCCTGAACGCAACTTTCGGATATCGCTGACTGATCCAGCGCCTCACCTTCAAGCCTGTGCCGCATCCCCCCGCAAGTGCAACGCCTCATAAAGTTGCGCCGGACCCAGCGAAATATCCTCAGGCCCTTGCGCACCCGCTGCGAGGCCAGTGCCTGCGTGCTCATGGTGGTGTGGACCGCCAGTGCGTCCATGATGGCGTTCATCATGGCCGTGTTCAGGTCGGGTAAGTTGGCGAACTGTTCCTTGGTGTTGCTGGACGCCTGCTGCACCAGCAGGTCGGACTCCAGCAGCTTGCCCTTGAGCACGTTGTTCACGTAGACCAGCTTGTCATCGTCCGTGAGTTCGCCCTCGAACAGGTCATTCACCTTGGCCACGATCTCCGACCACAGGGCCTTGATCTTCTCCTGCACCTCGCGGGGTTCCAGCTTGTACTCGCCCGTGTCCTCATGCAGCCCCAGCGTGCGGCAGCCTTGGTCCTTGAGCTTGTGGTGGGTCAGCACCACCGTGCACAGGTCTGCTCCCTCGCGGTCGCGGCCGAAGTCCAGCAGGGGAAACAGGCGCTTGTAGAAGATCGCCCGCTTCTCGATGGCGGTGTTGCCGTAGTCGAACACCTGTGATAAGTGGGCATACACCCGCAGGAAGGTGCCCAGATCCCGTTTGAACAGGGCCAGGGTGTTCAGGCGTCCATGGCAGTCTGTACCACCCTGCTGTCGGCCTTGGCTCCCGAGCCTTTGGCATCCAGCAATGCCTGCCGGGCTTCAGTGAATCAGCAGGCCGTTGACCCGGGCGTAGTGCAGGGTCTGGGTGCGGCTGTTGACCCCCAGGCGCTTGAACAGCCGCCACAGGTGGACCTTGACGGTGTGTTCGCTGATGCCCAGCTTTTCAGCGATGTCGCGGTTGCCCAGGCCCTGGTCGAGCATCAGGATCAACTGTTTCTGCCGCTTCGACAGCTTGGTCTCGACGCCATTGGATTCCTCCGCGTCCGTCTCGCTGTCGGTGGTCAGCAGCGTGCGCAGCGCGGCGGTGATCTCGGAGGCGCCGGCGGATTTTTCAATGTAGACGTCGGCGCCAGCCTCGATGCAGGCGTCTTCGCTCTTGGCGGCGGAATCCGACGAAATGACGGCCAGCGGGGTGTGCGGGTAGCGGTTGCGGACCTCCTTGACGCCGGAAACGCCCAGGGTGTCGGGCAGTTTCAGGTCCAGGCAGATCAGCTCGGGCTCCCCGTGGCCGCGGATGGCCGCGGCGAGTTGCCCGAGGTGCGAGACCTCGATCACCTCCGCGCCGGCGCGCAGGCGGCGCAGCAGCATGACCATGGCTTCGCGCATCAGCGGATGGTCGTCGATCACGTACAGACTCATCGCGGGGTCCTCCCATTCATTGGTGTGGCCACAAGCATAGCCGCACGGCTGCCGTGTGGGAACGCGGCCCGGTCAAGCCGCGGCCGCATCCTTGAGCGCCTGCAGCGCGGCGGCGACGTCGGCCGGTGCGACGCCCGCGACCGGCGCGAGCTGGCCGGCGTACCGGGTCAGCGCCGCCGGGCCGTCGCCCTGCAGCTGAGCAATGGCCTGGCCGGCATCGCGCGGCGAGGCAAAACCGGTGCTTTGCAGCAGCAGGCGGCCCCGGGCATCAACCAGCTTGAAGTAAAACTGGCCGTCTTTTTCGCGGTATTGCTTGAAGCTGGGCTGGGCGGCTTTGACCGTCGGGGCGCCATTGACAGCCGTTGGTGCCCCGGCGTTTGTGCTCGCAGGGCCGGTTGCGGCGCCGGCGGGCCGGCCCAGGCCGCGCAAGCCCACCGCCTGGCGCAGCTGCGCCATGAACGGCGTGGCCAGCGCGCGCGCCTTGGTCGCACCGGCCAGCAGGATGGCCTCCATGCCGGCCGGGTCGGCCATCAGGGCCTGGTAGCGCTCGCGCATAGGCGCGATCTCGCGGTCGATGCGCTCGAACAGCACCTGCTTCGCGTCGCCCCAGCCGATGCCGTCGGCGTAGGCCTGGCGCAGGGCGTCCGTTTCTTGGGCGCTGGCAAACGCCTGGTAGATCTGGAACAAGGCGGAGCCTTCGACATCCTTGGGCTCGCCGGGTGCGCGCGAGTCGGTGACGATGCCGGCAATCAGCCGGCGCAGTTGCCCGCGCGGCGCAAACAGCGGGATGGCGTTGTCGTAGCTCTTGCTCATCTTGCGGCCGTCCAGCCCGGGCAGGGTGGCGACCGACGCCTCGATGGCGGCTTCCGGCAGCACAAAATGCTCGCCATAGAGGTGGTTGAAGCTCTGCGCCATGTCGCGCGCCATCTCGATGTGCTGGATCTGGTCGCGCCCGACGGGGATCTTGTGCGACTTGAACATCAGGATGTCGGCGGCCATCAGCACCGGGTACATGAACAGGCCGGCGGTCACGTCGGTGTCGGGGTCGGTGCCGGCGGCGGTGTTCTTGTCGACCGAGGCCTTGTAGGCGTGGGCGCGGTTGAGCAGGCCCTTGCCGGTGACACAGGCGAGCAGCCAGGTCAGTTCGGGAATCTCGGGGATGTCGGACTGGCGGTAGAAGAACACCCGCGCCGGGTCCAGGCCGGCGGCCAGCCAGCTGGCGGCGATCTCCAGCGTGGAGCGCTGGATGCGCGCCGGCTCGTCGCACTTGATCAGCGCGTGGTAGTCGGCCAGGAAATAGAAGCTCTCGGTGCCGGGGTTCAGGCTGGCCGTGACGGCGGGTCGGATCGCGCCGACGTAGTTGCCCAGGTGGGGGGTGCCGGTGGTGGTGATGCCGGTGAGGACGCGCAGGGTTTTCATGCAGGGGGTTCGACAATCAGCGAAGCAGGAAGGACAGGGGCGTGAGCAGCAGTTCGATCAGCCCGTAGGTCAGGCTCATCAGGGGCTGCATCCATATGGCGCTGACCACGCCCGAGACCACCAGCGCCATGACGATGAAGAAGCCCCAGGGCTCGACGCGCGAGACCAGCATCGCCTGCCGGTAAGGAAGCAGGCCGACCAGGATGCGCCCGCCGTCCAGCGGCGGCAGGGGGAACAGGTTGAACACGAACATGATCACGTTGACCAGGATGCCGCCCTGGCACATCTTCAGGAAGAAGGGTTCGGTCACGTCGGCGCCGCGCAGGAGGTAGAAGGCGATGCCCCACAGCAGGGCCTGCGCCAGGTTGGCAGCCGGGCCGGCAAGCGCCACCCAGATCATGTCGCGCTTGGGGTTGCGCAGCTTGCCGAACTGCACCGGCACCGGCTTGGCGTAGCCGAACAGGAACGCGCCGCTGGTCGCGAAGTACAGGAACAAGGGCATCGCGATGGTGCCGATCGGGTCGATGTGCTTGATCGGGTTGAGCGTGATGCGGCCCAGCATCCAGGCGGTGTTGTCGCCGAAGTGGCGCGCCGCATAGCCGTGCGCGGCCTCATGCACCGTGATGGCGAAGAGCACCGGCAGGGCGTAGATCAGGACGGTTCGCAGCGTATCGGTGTAGTCCACGGTGTTGAGGGTCTCAGTCAGGATTGGTTTCAAAGGCCCAGGAGGGCGGTGTCGCCACGCCCCTGGCGCAGCACGACGATATCGCCACCGGTCATGTCGACCACGGTGGTGGGCCGCGACGGGCAGGCGCCGGCGTCGATCACGGCGGCAATGCCGTGGGCGAAATGTTCCAGGATCATTTCCGCATCGTTGAGCGGTTCGGTTTCGCCGGGCGGAATCAGCGTGGTGGCCAGCAAGGGGCCGCCGTGCAGCGCCAGCAGCTCCTGCAGCACCTTGTGATCGGGCACGCGCAGCCCGATGGTCTTGCGCTGGGGGTGGCTCAGGCGCCGGGGCACCTCCTTGGTAGCCTCCAGGATGAAGGTGAAGGGCCCGGGTGTGGCCTGTTTCACCCGCCGGAACTGCTGGTTGTCCACGATGGCGTAGGTCGACAGCTCGCTGAGGTCGCGGCACAGCAGGGTCAGGTGGTGTTTCTCGTCAACCCCGCGGATACGGCGCAACTGGTCGGCCGCCGCCTTGTCGTCGATCTGGCAGGCCAGCGCATAGCTGGAGTCGGTGGGCACGGCGACGATGCCGCCGCGCGCCAGCAAGGCGACCGCCTGCTTGAGCAGCCGGATCTGCGGGTTGTCGGGGTGAACGCTGAAATGCTGGGCCATGGGAGGAGTTTAAGACCCTGCGGGCAGGATTCGCGAGCGGCCTTCGCGCACGGTGAGCCATGCGCCGGCAGCGCCGCAGATCGCGATCAGCACCATGCCCAGCATCGACCACTGGTCGGGCACATGGGAAAACACCAGCCACCCTCCGAGCATGGCAAAGCCGATCTGGGTGTAGAGGTAGGGGGTCAGGGTGGCCGCGGGGGCGCGGGCGTAAGCCAGGATCAGCAGGAAATGGCCGACCGAACCCGTGGTGCCCATCAGCACCAGGCCGCCCCACAGGGTCCAGGAGTCGATCGGGGTCCAGACGAAGGGCAGTGCCACGCTGGCCAGCAGCGTGCCGACCCAGCCGGTGTAGAAATGCATCGTCAGCGGTGCCTCGGTGCGCGCCAGCTTGCTGGTCAGTACCTGGAACCACGCGTTGCTGGCCACCAGGCCCAGCGGCAGCAACATCACCCAGTCAAACGCTTCACTGCCGGGGCGGATGATGATCAGCGTGCCCGTGAAGCCGCCGGCCACCAGCGCCCAGCGCAGCGGCGAGACCTTTTCGCCCAGCGAGGTGATCGCCAACAGGGTGATGAGCAGCGGGGTGATCATCACGATGGCGGTGAATTCGCCGACCGGCATGTACTTGAGGCTGAAGAACGCGAACAGGCTGGTCAGGAACAGCAGAAAGCCGCGCAGGAACTGGAACCGGGGGTGCTCGGTGTGAAGCACGCGCAGGCCCATGCGCGGCAGCACCACCACGGTGGTGGCCACCGCCTGGAACGCATAGCGGAACCACAGCGCCATCAGCACCGGCACGCCGGCGCTGACAAACTTGGTGGTGGTGTCCAGCGTGGCAAAGCAGGCAACGGCCGTGATGGCACACAGTATGCCTGCCAGAACCCGGGTGGAGGGGCTCACTGGATGCGGTCCGCCAGCAACTCCCAGACGGGTGTCAGTGTCTCGTTGAGCAAGGGCAGGGTGCCCAGGTCGATGCGGCTCTCGTCCGGGCTGTGGAAGTCGCTGCCGCGCGAGGCGGCCAGGCCAAATTCCTGCGCTACGCCCGCGTAGGTCACGGCTTCCTGGGCGGAATGGCTGCCCGTGACCACTTCCACGCCGCGCCCGCCGTGCGCCTTGAATTCGGTGAACAGCGCGTATTCCTCGTTCGGCGTGAAGCCGTAGCGCGCCGGGTGGGCGATCACCGCCATGCCGCCGGCGCCGGTGATCCAGCCCACGGCGTCGCGCAGGCTCGCCCAGCGGTGCGGCACGAAGCCGGGCTTGCCCTCGGTGAGGAACTTGCGGAACACCTCGTTGGTGTCCCGGCACACGCCCGACTCGACCAGGAAGCGCGCGAAATGGGTGCGCGAGATCAGCTCGGGGTTGCCGACGAACTTGAGCGCGCCCTCATAGGCGCCTTTGATGCCCACCTTGGCCAGGCCGTCCGACATTTCCATGGCGCGTTCGCCGCGCCCGCCGCGGGTCTGCGCCAGGCCGCGCTGCAGATCGGCGTTGTCGGCATCGAACCCCAGGCCGACGATGTGCACGGTGTGCCCGGCGAAGCTGACCGAGATTTCGGTGCCGGTGAGGTATTTCAGGCCCTCGGCCCGTGCCGCCGCCAGCGCCCGCTGCTGGCCGCCGATTTCGTCGTGATCGGTGAGCGCCCACAGCTCCACGCCGTTGGCTTTGGCGCGGGCTGCGAGCGCCTCGGGGGACAGGGTGCCGTCGGAGACGACGGAGTGGCAGTGCAGGTCGGCGTTGAGGTGGTAAGTCACGGTTAGATTTTAGGGTTTATGCCCATGCCGTGCTCTGGACCCGGCGGCAACCCCTGCAAGCCTGCGGACCTTGGCGCGCGGGTTGCATTCAGCCTGCAATTGGGACGTGGTCTCGCGAGGCCCGCCCTCACCCCAACCCTCTCCCACAAGTGGGAGAGGGAGTAAGAGGCGGGCGTGATCACTGTGCCGGGATAGGCTGTAACTCCCTCGCCCCTTGGGGAGAGGGTTGGGGTGAGGGGCTCTGGGCTGGTGCAACCGTGTGAATCGCCCCCGACCTGCGCAGCTAGCTGATTTCAAGGTTTTTTGGCACTATCCCATTATCGGAAGGTCATAGTGTGCTATGAAAATAATACCAAAATTGCCGGCTGGCCTGCCCCGCTGGAGGCCCGGGGGGCGGGCCTTGCAGCGGGGGTTCAGGCTGCGGGCGGCTGTGGCCAGGGGCGCTGGGTGTCGCGGATCAGCTCGAAGGCGCGCGCCACCTGCAGCACGCCCAGGTCGTCGAAACGCGGGCCGGCGATCTGCAGGCCGATCGGCAGGCCGGCAGCGGTGTAGCCGCAGTTGATCGACGCGGCGGGCTGCTCCGACATGTTGTAGGGCACAGTGAAGCCGATGTGTTCCAGCGGGCGCAGCGGGTCGTTGGTGGGCGAGGGCAGTTCGGCCGCGAAAGCGGGCATCGGCGCGGTGGGCGAGATCACGTAGTCGAATGCCGCACAGGCCTTCACGCTGGCCACGCGCACGGCATGGAACTGGCTGGCGGCGCGGAACACGGCTTTCCCGTCCATGCCGGCTGCGCTGTCGGCCCAGGCGCGGATGTAGGGCAGCACCTTGGCCTGGTCGGCCGGGTCCAGCGCGGCCAGATCGAGGTGCGAGCGCATGCGCCAGAAGTGGTCCATGCCGTCCAGCATGGCCTGCATCATGAACGGCAGCATCGGCGTGACGATGGCGCCTGCGGTCTCGAAGTGCCGTGCGGCGGCCTGGATCGCCGCCAGCACCTCGGGCTCCACCGGCAGGCCGCAGCCGGCGTCGAGCAGCAGGCCGATCTTCAGGCCGCGCAATTTGCCGACGCCCTGGTCGAACGACGCCCAGGCGATGTCCTGGTACGGCAGGCTCATGCTGTCGCGCGCGTCGGGGCGGCTCAGCACCTGCATCATGGCGGCGGCATCGGCCACGCTGCGGGTCATCGGGCCGGCGGCGCGGCCGGTGTAGGGCGGGTCGATGGGAATGCGGCCCAGGCTGGGTTTCAGGCTGAAGATGCCACACCAGCCCGCCGGCAGCCGCAGGGAGCCGCCGATGTCGGTGCCCACGTGCAGCGGGCCGTAACCGGCCGCGGCCGCCGCTGCACCGCCTGCGCTGGAGCCGCCGGGCGTCTTGCCCAGGTCCCAGGGGTTGCGGCTGAGCGGATGGAAGCTGGACAGGCCCGAGGACAGCATGCCGTAGTCGGGCATGGTGGTCTTGCAGACCATCACGGCGCCGGCCTCGCGCAGCCGCGCTGCCGGGGGCGCGTCATCGGTCGCCGGGACGAGGTGCGTGGCCGCCGTGCCCAGCGGCGTCGGGTCGCCCCGGGTGGCGATGTTTTCCTTGACGGTGACGGGCACGCCGTCGAGCACGCCGCAGGACTGGCCCTTGCGCCAGCGCGCCTCGGACGCGCGGGCCTGCTCCAGCGCCTGCTCGGGACGCAGCAGGTAGCTGGCCTGCAGGTGCGGTTCCCAACGCGCGATATGGTCCAGCACCGCCCGGGTGACCTCCACGGGCGACAGTTCTGCCCGCTGGTAGGCGGCTGTCAGTTCAGCGGCCGAAAGGGCGTGCAGCGCAGCCACGGGGCCGGTCATCAGGACCAGGACAGCGCGCCGACGTCGTTGACGAAGATCGGCATGTCTTTCCACAGGCCGCGAAGGCCTTTGCGCGCCACGGTGATCCACTGCGGCTGGTACAGGAAGGCATGCGCGGCATCGTTGGCCAGCAATCGCTGGGCGTCGCCGAGCAGCTTGGCCCGGTCCGCGGCGCGCGGCGCGTTGTTGATCTGGTTATACAGCTCATTGAACTTGGCCGACTCGTAGTTCCAGTAGTAGCCGGGCTTGGCGAAATTGCCCAGGTCGAAGGGTTCGACATGGGAAATGATGGTCATGTCGTAGTTCTTGTTGCCATAGACGCCGCTGAGCCACTGCGCCCATTCGACGTTTTGCAGCTTGGCCACGATGCCGACCTTGGCGAGCTGCGCGGCGATGACTTCGCCGCCCTGGCGCGCGTAAGGCACGGGCGGCAGGATCAGGCTGAGCTCCAGCGGGGTCTTGATGCCCGCCTCGGCCAGCAGCGCTTTCGCCTTGTCCGGGTTGAACGGGTTGATGGCGGTGGTGTCCACGAAGCCAAAGGCGCCCGGCACGTAGTGGCTGCCGATGGGCACGCCAAAGCCGTCGGCGGCGCCCTGGATGACCGCCTTGCGGTCAATGGCGGCGGCGATGGCGCGGCGCACGCGCACGTCATCGAGCGGCTTCTTCTTGTTGTTGAGTGCCACGATGGTCTTGGCGCGGGAGCCGCTGATGATGACCTGAAAGCGCGGATCGCTCTTGAACTGGTCCAGGCTGCGCGCCGCAGCCACGCGCGGGAACGCGTCCACGTCGCCCGAGAGCAGCGCAGCGACCTGCGCAGCGGGGTCGGAAATGAAGCGGAAGGTGGCCTTGTTCATCTTGATGGACGCGGCGCTGCGGTACTCCGGCCACTTGGCCAGGGTGACGGAGGCCCCCTTGCTCCAGGTCTCCAGCTTGTACGGGCCGGTGCCGACCGGTTTGGTGGCGTTGGTGTCGACGCTCTTGGGCTCGACGATGATGGCGGTTGCCTGGCCCATCAGGAACAGGAAGTCGGGATTGAGCTCCTTGTTGATGACAACGACCGTGTGATCGTCCACGGCCGCGACGCTTTCCATGCTGGCGAACGTGCGCTTGTCCTTGTTGGTGCTTTTTTCGCCCGCCGCGCGCTCGAACGAGAACTTGACCGCCGCGGCGTTGAAGGGTTCGCCGTTCTGGAACTTCACGCCACGGCGCAGCTTGAAGGTGTAGGTCTTCAGGTCGGGGGAGACTTCCCAGCTCTCGGCCAGCAGCGGCGTGACGACGCCGTCGGAGTTGATCTTGGTCAGGGTCTCGAAAATGTTGTAGTGGACGATCTCGGCAATCGCCGACGCGGCGCCTGCCGTGGGGTCCAGCCCGGGCGGCTCCAGGGTCATGGCCAGCGCCACGGCATCCTTGCGTTTCTGGGCCAGCGCGGCCAGCGGCAAGCTGGCCAGGGAGGCCGCAGCCACGGAATTGATTGCGAAATCACGACGTTTCATGGGGTGTTTCTCCGGTTAATGGGCGCATATTAGCAACGAAATGACGCGCAGTCAGAACGTCAGGTGCGGGACCGCCTCCACCAGCGTGCGGGTGTAGGGGTGCGTGGGGTGGGTGAACAGGTCCGCGGGCGTGCCGGTCTCGACGATCCGGCCGCCCTGCATGACGGCGACATCGTCACACAGGTGCTGCACCACGGCCAGGTCGTGGCTGATCAGCAGGTAGGTGACCCCGAACTGCTCCTGCAGGTCCATCATCAGGTTCAGGACCTGGGCCTGCACCGATACATCCAGCGCGCTGACCGGTTCGTCGGCGACGATCAGTTTGGGCCGGGTGATCAGCGCCCGTGCAATCGCAACGCGCTGGCGCTGGCCGCCCGAGAACTCGTGCGGGTATTTGTCGAGATCGGTGTGGCGCAGGCCCACCGATGCCAGGGCCTCGGCCACGCGCTCGCGCTGCTCGGCGGGCGACGGGGTGTGGGGCGAGGCCAGGGCGGCCAGCGGCTCGGCCACGATGCGGGCGATGGTCTGGCGCGGGTCCAGTGAGCCGTAGGGGTCCTGGAAGACCATCTGGAAGTGGCGCCGCGCCGCGCGCAGCCCCGCGCCCTGCAGGGTGTGCAGGTCCCGGCCGTCCAGGCGGACCGTGCCGCCCGTGGGCGTCTCCAGCGCCATGACGCAGCGCGCCAGCGTGGATTTGCCCGAGCCCGACTCCCCCACGATGCCGAAACTGCGGCCGGTCTGCACGCTCAGGCTGACGCCGCGCAGGGCTTCGAGCACCCGTGCCGGGCCGAACAGGCTTTCACGCGGCAGGGCGTAATGCTTGACGAGCTGGTCCACCATCAGCAGCGGCGCCGGTGCGTTCATGCGGCGGGCTCCAGGCGCACGCAGCGCGCGGCATGTTGCGGCCCGAGCAGGACCGTCGGGGGCAGAGTGTCCCTGCAGTCCGGCAGCGCCACGGCGCACCGGTCCGCGAACGGACATCCGTCCGGCAGGTGGCGCAGCTCCGGCACGTTGCCGGGGATGGCCGCCAGGCGCGGGCGTGCGCCGCTTGCGGTGCGCGCCTGGGGCCCGAGTTGCGGGCGCGAGCCGAACAGGCCTTGCGTGTAGGGGTGGGCGCGGCGGGTGAACACGTCACGCGTGGGTCCGCTTTCAACCACCATGCCGCCGTACATCACCATCATGCGGCTCACGTTCTGGGCAATCACGCCGAGGTCGTGCGAGATCAGGATCAACCCCATGCCGCGCTCGCGCACCAGGTCGCGGATGAGCTGCAGGATCTGGCCGGCGATGGTGACGTCCAGCGCCGTCGTGGGCTCATCGGCAATCAGCAGGTCGGGCCCGCAGGCCAGCGCCATGGCAATCGTGATGCGCTGGCGCTGTCCGCCGGAAAACTGGTGCGGCCAGGCGCCGAAGCGCCGGGCGGCGTCGGCAATGCCCACGCGGTCGAGCAGGGCGACGGCTTCGCGCCGTGCGGCCGATGCCGAAAGCTTGCGGTGCAGGCGCAGCGGCTCGGCCACCTGGCGGCCAATGGTGTGCACCGGGTTGAGTGCGGACATGGGCTCCTGGAAAACCATGCCGATCCGGTCGCCGCGCAGGGCGCACCAGCGCGACTCGCCCTGGCCCATCATTTCCTCGCCCTGGAAGCGCAGGCTGCCGCTGACGCTGGCGCCTTCAGGGTGCAGGCCCATGAGCGCCATGGCGGTGAGCGACTTGCCGCAGCCCGACTCCCCCACCAGCCCGAGCGTCTCGCCGCGCTGCAGGGTGAAGCTCACACCGCGCACGGCGTCAACCGGGCCGGCGTGGGTGCGCAGGCGCAGGCCGAGGTTCTGAACGTCGAGCAGGGGGGTGTTCAGCGGCATGGGGTCTTCGGGTCAGCGCTTGCGGGCCAGGCGCGGGTCGAGCAGATCGCGCAGGCCGTCGCCGAGCAGGTTCAGGCCGAGCACGGCCAGCGCAATGGCCACGCCCGGGTAGACCGCCAGCATTGGAGTCTGGAACAGCAGGGTCTGGGCCTCGCTCAGCATGCGGCCCCAGGAGGGCTGTGGCGGCTGGGTGCCCAGCCCCAGGTAAGACAGCGCCGCCTCGGCCAGGATGGCCAGCGCAAACTGCACCGTGGCCTGGACGATCAGCACCGGCGCGATATTGGGCAGCACATGTTCCAGCGTGATGCGCCAGGGGCCTTTGCCGCAGGCGCGGGAGGCAAGCACGAAGTCGCGCGAGCTGATGGCGTTGGCCGAGGCGCGGGTCACCCGCGCGAAGGTCGGGATATTGAAGACGCCGATGGCGATGATGGAGTTGACGATGCCGGCGCCAAAGACCGCCGTCATCATGATCGCCGACAGGATGGCCGGAAAGGCGAAGGTGAAGTCCGACAGCCGCATGATCAGTTCCTCGACCCAGCCGCGCCGGGCCGAGGCCAGCAGCCCCAGCGCGCCGCCCACGCCCAACCCGATGCCCACCGCGATCACGCCGACCAGGATCGAATTGCGCGCGCCCACCAGCAGCAGAGACGCGACGTCGCGGCCAAACGGGTCGGTGCCGAACCAGTGCTGCAGCGACGGGCCCTGCAGCTTGCCGGGCAGATTCATCTCATAGGGCGACCACGGCGTCCAGACCAGCGACAACAGCGCTGCGCTGACCAGCAGCAGGGTCAGCACGCCGCCGATGACGAAGCTGGGGTGGCCCGCCGCGCGCCGGCGGAAGTCGGCAGCTCCCGGGGCCGCCTGCAGGAGGGTACTCATATGTCGCTGGCTTTCACGCGCGGGTCAATCACGGCATACAGCACGTCCACCGCAAAATTCACGATCACCACCATGGCGGCCAGCAGCATCACGCAGTTGCGAACGACGATCAGGTCCCGGTTGGCGATGGACTGGAAGATCAACCGGCCGAGCCCCGGCAGGTAGAACACGTTTTCCACCACGATGGTGCCGGCCAGCAGGTTGGCGAATTGCAGTCCCATGACGGTGACCACGGGAATCAGGGCGTTGCGCAGCACGTGGCGCCACAGGGTGGCGCTTCTGGACAGGCCTTTGGCCCGGGCAGTGCGCACGAAGTCCTCGCGCATGACCTCCAGCACCGCTGAGCGGGTGATGCGCGCGAGGATCGCCGCCTGCACGACCGCCAGGGAGATCGCCGGCAGAAGCAGGGCTTTGAGCCCGCCAAGAAGGCCTTCGTCCTCCCAGCCTGGAAATCCGCCGGCGGAGAACCAGCGCAGCTGCACCGAAAAAAGCAGGATCAGCAAAATCGCAAACCAGAAATTCGGGATCGCCATGCCGACCTGGGTAGCCGCCATCAGGCCCACGTCGCCCAGACGGTTGTGCCTTGAGGCCGCGTAGACGCCGACGGCCAGTGCCAGCACGGTGGTCAGCGTCATCGCCATCACGGCCAGCGGAACGGTCAGCGCCAGCCGTTCCAGCACCAGTTCCAGCACCGGGGTGCTGTAGACGTAGCTGTTGCCCAGGTCACCCGTCAGCAGGCCGCTGATCCAGGAGCCGTAGCGTTGCAGCGGCGGCTGGTCCAGGCCCAGCTGGCGGGCCAGCGCCAGCACGGCTTCGGGTGCGGCGTCCGGCCCCATCAACATCTGGGCCGCATTGCCGGGCAGGACTTCGAGCACCCAGAAAACCACCACCGATGCCGCCAGCAAGGTGGCGATCAGCGTGAACAGGCGCTTGAGCAGAAACAGTGACATGGCCAGAAAGGGGAGCGTCCAGGCGGCGTGAAAAAGCGGGGTGCTGCGGGTTTGCCGTGGATTATCAGCGGATACCGGGCCGCCGCCGCGCCGGCATTGGCCTTCGAGGCGTGGGGCTGTTGCGCGCCGGGGCGACGGGACGTCGATAATGCGGCACATGAACACCCAAGTTTTTTACCGCTGCACCCCGCCCCGGGCGGGGCGGCGGGCCGGCGGGTTGCGCGGGGGCACGGCATGGCCTTGCTGATCACCGACGAGTGCATCAACTGCGACGTGTGCGAGCCCGAGTGCCCGAACGACGCGATTTACCTGGGCGCGGAGATCTACGAGATCGACCCCGCGAAGTGCACCGAATGCGTCGGACATTTTGACGAGCCGCAATGCGTGCAGGTTTGTCCGGTGGCCTGCATTCCCGTGCATCCCGGCCATGTCGAGAGTCGCGAGACGCTCTGGCAGAAATTCCAGCGCCTGCAGGCCGCCAGCGCCGCGGGGCAGCGGTGAAGCGCGATTTTAAGCTTTTTTGGCCTTATCCCAGCGTCAATAGGTCATAGTTAGCTATGAATATTGAGGTCAACCAGGCGGGCACATCGCATCGGGCCGAGGTGGCTTTGGGCGCGGGGGCGTGGCCGTGTGGATCAGCAGCATGGCCTTTTCCATCTCGCCGGCCATCAAGGCCGGCACCCCCCGTATCGCGCGCTCGATGCCGGTCTCGATGGCTTCGCGCTGTTCCTGCAACGGCTTCTTGAGGACCCAGTTGATCACCTCGGCCTTCACGCCTGGATGGCCGACGCCCAGGCGCAAGCGCCAGTAGTTCGCCGTGCCGAGCTGGGCGTGAATGTCGCGCAGGCCGTTGTGGCCCGCGTGGCTGCCGCCGAATTTCAGCTTGACCTGCCCGGGCACGATGTCGAGTTCGTCATGCGCCACCAGGATTTCTTCGGGCAGGATCTTGAAAAAGCGCGCCAACGCAGCAACGGATTTGCCGGACAGGTTCATGAAGGTTTGCGGCTGAAGCAGCCACAGGGGGTGGCCATGCGCGGTCGCGCGGGCCACGCGGCCATGGAAGGCCTTGTCCGGAGCCAGCGTGACCTTGAATTCACGGGCGAGCGCGTCAATCCACCAGAAACCGGCGTTGTGCCGGGTGGCTTCGTATTCCGGACCGGGGTTGCCGAGCCCCACAAAGAGTTTGATCATGGGTGTGATTATCCGGGCGCCAAAACAGAACGGCCCACCGAGGTGGGCCGTTCATACGGACGTGTTGCCGTCCGTTTATTTCTTGGTGGCAGGCTTGGCAGCAGGCTTGCCCTTGGCGGGCGGCGCTGCAGCGGCGGCGGCGTCAGCGGCGGGCGCTTCAGCGGCAGCGGCAATTACCACCACGGAGACCAGCACCGGGTTGTTCTTGCCGTGCGTGACAGCCGTCACGCCCTTGGGCAGGGTGATGTCATTGAGGTGCAGGGAGGCACCCTTCTTCAGCCCGCTCAGGTCCACGGCGATGAATTCGGGCAGGTCTGAGGGCAGGCACAGCACTTCGATCTCGGTCACCACGTGGTTGGCGATGCAACCTTCGGTCTTGACCGCAGGGGAGTTCTCGTCGCCGCTGTAGTGAAGCGGCACTTTCATGTGCAGCTTGGTGGTGGCATCGACGCGCTGGAAATCGATGTGCAGGATCATCTGCTTGAACGGGTGCATTTGCACGTCACGCAGCAGGACCTTGTGGTCGGTTCCGCCGAGTTCCATGTCCAGCACGGTGGAATGGAAGGCTTCCTTTTTCAGGGCATGCCACAGGGCGTTGTGATCGAGCTCGATCAACTGGGGTTCAGCTGAGCCCCCATAGACGATACCGGGCGTGCGACCGGTGATGCGGAGACGGCGGCTCGCACCCGTGCCCTGCTTGGCGCGCTCAAAAGCGACGAATTTCATAATCAACTCCAAAAAAGAGTCCACCGCGACCAGTGTGACTCCAGTGAAAAAAGGGCCGCGTCACCCGGTCAGGGTTGCGGACCCGCTTTTTGCCCGGATCAGAACAGATTGTCCTGATCCGAGAACAAACTCATGACCGACTCGCCCTTGGCAATGCGCTGAATGGTTTCGGCAATCAGGGGTGCCACCGAGAGCTGGCGGATTTTCGTGCAATTGCGGGCGGAATCGGTCAGCGGAATGGTGTCGGTGACGACCACGCCGTCCAGTGCCGATCCATTGGCAATGCGATCGACGGCAGGGCCGGAAAAAATCGGATGCGTGCAGTAGGCGTACACCTTCTTCGCGCCGCGCGCCTTGAGGACTTCGGCGGCCTTGACCAGTGTGCCGGCGGTGTCAATCATGTCGTCCATGATGACGCAGTTGCGGCCGTCGATTTCGCCGATCACGTGCATGACTTCGCTCACGTTGGCTTTAGGGCGGCGCTTGTCGATGATCGCCAGGTCGCAACCGAGCTGCTTGGCCAGGGCACGGGCCCGCACCACGCCGCCAACGTCGGGCGAGACCACGATCAGGTTTTCGTAGTTCTGCTGGCGCAGGTCGCCGAGCAACACGGGCGACGCATAGATGTTGTCGACCGGAATGTCGAAAAAGCCCTGGATCTGGTCGGCGTGCAGGTCCATGGTCAGCACGCGGGCCACGCCCACGGTCTGCAGCAGGTTGGCCACCACCTTGGCCGAGATTGGCACCCGGGTGGACCGCGGGCGACGGTCCTGGCGGGCGTAGCCGAAGTAGGGAATGACGGCGCTGATCCGCTCGGCCGAGGCGCGCTTGAGCGCGTCGACCATGATCAGCAGTTCCATGAGGCTCTCGTTGGTGGGCGCGCAGGTGGACTGCACCACGAACACGTCGCGGGCTCTCACGTTCTGCTTGATTTCAACGGTGACTTCACCATCGGAGAAACGGCCGACGTCCGCCGCACCCAGGGTGGTACCCAGATGCCGGGCTATTTCAGCCGCCAGTGCCGGGTTGGCATTGCCGGTGAAAACCATGAAGTCGGGTTGGTTGGCCTGCATGAGGATCCCAGCAATAAAAAAATATGCCTTTACGTGCGACGTTTCTGGCAGGGGAGGAAGGATTCGAACCTTCGCATGCTGGAATCAAAATCCAGTGCCTTAACCAACTTGGCGACTCCCCTACACCGGTTGACAGCCTATTGCTGCCCACCATTCAACTGTCGCTGGATGCCCACCCCTGCAAGGGATGAGCAGCCAAATTGCTGCATGTCCTGACCTGCCATGTGACTGGCGAAATACCCAGATCAAACACATGCGGCATTTGTGCAAACACCGCGCTTCCGGAGCCCGTCATCCGGCCCTCAAGGCCCATGGATCCAAGCCATTCGAGGGCTTGGGCAATCTGGGGGCAATGCCTCAGAGCGACTGGCTGCAGGTCGTTACGTCCAAAGTCGTAAGGGTGTGCTGCAAAGCCTAAGATTGTAGCAGGATTTGTATCGCGCTTGAGGTCGGGGCTTGCAAAAATCGACGCCGTATCCACACCCATGGACGGTTTGACCACGACAAAGCGCGCTGGCGGCAGGTCCAGCGCTGTGATGATGTCACCGACGCCTTCAACCCAGGCGTTGCTGCCCTGCAGAAAAAACGGCACATCCGCGCCCAGCTGAAGCCCGGTTTTCGCCAGTTGCGCTGTCGAGAGATTCAGTTTCCACAGGCGGTTGAGCGCCAGCAGGCAAGTGGCCGCGTCCGAAGAGCCTCCGCCCATGCCAGCCTGCGCGGGAATGCGCTTCTCGACGCTGATATCCACGCCCTGGCTGCATCCCGTCAATGCCTGCAGGGCGTGGGCCGCCCGGACCATGAGATCGTCTTTCGGCAAGGGTTCAGTGAGATCGTGGCGGGCGATCCTGCGGTCCGGGCGAACTTCAAAATGCAGGGTGTCGCACCAGTCGATCAGCATGAAGGCCGACTGGAGCAGGTGGTAGCCGTCCGCCCTGCGTCCTGTGATGTGCAGGAACAAATTCAGCTTGGCCGGCGCTGGCACGTCATACAGGGACTTCATCGCGCCATTATCGCCACCGCCATGACCGGGTCGGAGCCTACCGGTCCAGGATCAGCTTCAGTTCAGCTGGGGGGGAAGGCTGGGCTCGCGTGGCAACCAGACGCCCCTGGTCGAGACGGGACAAGTCGGCTTGCCAGTCACCGCCCGTGGTGCGGATGCCGTCCAGCCAATCAAACAAGGAACGAACCGGCAATGGCGTGCCGGTTACATGACGGGTCAGGGAATCCAGCGATTCAAACGGCATCGTTTGCCCCCCGGTGCGCAACGTGGCTTCTCCGGGAGACCACTGCAGGGCAGCCAACACGCTGCCCAGGGGGCTGGTCAGGGTCAGTTCACCCACGCTGGCCGTACCTTTGAGTTCAAACGTGGCAAAAAAGGACTGTGGCGGCTCGGTCGCCAGGTTCAGTGCCAGGCGGCCGGTCCGGATCGGGGCTTCGCCTTTCGGGTGGCTGGTGCCAGGCATCGGCGCACTGCAAGCTGCAAGAACGAAAATCAGACTGGCGCAAAGGCCGCGGGCCAGCCAGGGCCGTCGCGTCACGGCTTCACCTGAAACCGCTTGAGGGTTTCGGTGAGGGTGTCGCTGTCGGAGCTCAGCAACAAACCCTCTTTCCAGACGCTCAGGGCCTGCTCGCGTTGCCCGGACGTCCAAAGGACTTCCCCGAGGTGGGCGGCGATATCAGCGTCCGGCCGTGCCTTGAAGGCGGATTGCAGGATGCGCAGCGCCTCTGCCGTGTTGCCGCTGCGGAATTCAACCCATCCCAGGCTATCGCGGATCATGGGATCTTCGGGCGCGTATTCAAGGGCTTTGTTGATGAGTTGCCGGGCCTCGCTGAGGCGGATATTGCGTTCAGCCAGCGAGTAACCCAGCGCGTTGTAGGCGTGGTGGTAATCCGGCCTGGCCGCGATCAACTGGCGCAACAGGCGCTCCATGGCCTCGAAATTGCCGAGCTTTTCCGCAATCAGCGCTTGATCGTAGAGTAGATCGAAGTCGCCGGGTTGACGTTCAATGGCGGCGCCAAGCAGGTCGTAAGCCGCGCCGGGTTGGCCGTTATCGCGCAGCAACTGGACTTCCGTCATGAGCTTGACCCGGGCATCTGCGGGTGTTCGCTCCGGCCAGTCCCGAATCAGCTCCCGCGCCTGATCCAGCTTGCCTTGCCGCGCGAGGATGGATGCGCGGCGGGCCGTCGCGGTGATCCGGTCCTCCTGATTTTCAATGCGATCCAGCCATTCGCCTGCGGCGACGAAGTCTTTGCGCTTTTCAGCAATCTGCGCCAGAGCCAGAAAGGCCTCCGTCCTGCCGCGCTGGGCGGCTTCGTCTTCGGCAGAAGGGACGAGCGTGAGAAAGCGTCGAAGGGATGCGTCGGCGGCCTCTGGTGAGCTGCCTTGAAGCTGCAGTAGTCCCAGGCTGAGCCAGGCGGGCGCGTAGTCGGGCTTTTCTGCCGTCACGATTTCGAGCTGCTTGAGCGCTTCGGAGAGCCGCTGTGACTCGAGCAGTGCACGCGCATAGGCCATCCGGATTTCTGGCTTCGAGCCCTTCTCAAGATACTGGCGCACCATGGGTTCTGCCAGCGGTTGCGCAGGCCCCATGACCTCGAGGGCCAGCAGCGCGGCGCCTTCCGACTGGGGCGCAAAGGCCAGCGCGCGTTGTGCGGCATCCAGCGCGCCTTTAGGGTCGCCAGCGAGGACTCGCATGCGCCCCGTCGCGATCCAGGCGGCCTCGCCCGTTTCTGGTCGGTTCAGGTGTTCTGCCAGTGCCTGTTCGACGATGCGCGCAGCTTCCTTTTTGTCGGACACCCTCAGGAATGCCCTGGGAATCGCCGCCAGGGCTGCTGAGCGGTCTTGAACCGGCAGGGCGGCGAGCTGCGCCCGCAGCAGATCGCCAATTTCACCCGTATGGTTGAGGGCGATGAGGATTTGCAGTGTGATCCGGCGGGCCGCCTGGGAAGCGGGCTGGGCCTGGCTCCAGGCGCGCGCGGCCTGCAGTGCGGCGTCACCCGCGCGTGCCTGCAGGGCAACGTCCACGGCGCGTTGGTAAAGATCGGCATCGTTTGTTTTTCGTGCGGCATCAAGCAATATCGAATAACCAGTGCCGGGTTCGCCATTCTGAACATTGAGTTCGCCGAGCAATAACTGGTAGAAAAGCGAGGCGTCAATGGCGGAGGCGGATGGTGCCGGCTCAGCCGCCACGGTGGGCGCAGGCGCCTGTGCAAAGACACTTGCAGGCAGATGCAACGCAGCAACAAGACAGAATACGAGCTTCATCGACCCATAATAATCCAAGGCCACCGGCCCTGTTCCCCATGCCAGAATTGCCCGAGGTTGAAGTGACCCGCCTGAGCTTTGCGCACCACATATCGGGGGCGCGGATTCTGGCGGTCCGGCTGGGCAAACCCCTGCGATGGCCGCTGGGCGAAGATCCCTCCATCCTGGAGGGATTGCGCGTCATTGCGGTCCGGCGGCGCGGAAAATACCTGCTTCTGGACGTGAGTGACGGCTGGCTTTTGCTGATCCACCTGGGAATGTCGGGCAGACTGGTGTTTGCCGTCGACGTGCCGCCTCCGGGTCCGCACGACCATTTTGACCTGGTCACCACACTGGGTACCTTGCGTCTGCACGATCCGCGCCGGTTCGGTGCCGCAGTCCTGGCGCGCGGGGAAGAATCGACCATGGGCGTCAAGCTGCTCGGTCGCCTGGGAATGGAGCCGCTGGGCGAGGGGTTTGGAGCGAATGACTTTCAGACTGCTCTGAAGAGGCGGCATTCGCCCATCAAGCAAGTCCTCCTGGCCGGTGATGTCGTCGTAGGAGTGGGCAACATTTATGCGTCCGAGGCCCTTTTCAGGGCGGGCATCCGACCCACAACCCGGGCTTCCCGAATCAGCCCGGCACGCGCCGAAAGACTGCGGCTTTCCATTCGCGAGGTGCTTGCCCGGGCCGTGGCGAGCGGCGGCAGCACGCTGCGCGACTTTTCCAGTGCGGATGGAGCGGCGGGCCATTTTCAACGCGAGGCCATGGTGTACGGGCGGACCGGCGAGCCGTGCCGGCATTGCGGCACGCCGGTTCGGATGCTCAGACAGGGTCAAAGATCGACTTTTTACTGCGCGGTCTGCCAGACCTGACGGGTGCCTCATCAGTGCCGTATGGGATGTTATATTGAATCCGTTGCCGGAGGAAAAGTGGCTGCATCATTCAACCAACAATTTGACCAACATGGTGCATGGCGCCGCGAATTCACGCTGCGCCTGAAGTTGCTGGGCGACTGGATGAAGGACCACGAACTGCTCAATGCCGCCCTTCAGGAACGGCTGCAGCGTCTTGAGGTCCAGGTTCGGGCTGACAAGGTCATGGTGGCCTTCGTGGCGGAGTTCTCCAGGGGTAAATCCGAGCTCATCAATGCGATATTTTTCGCCGGCTATGGTCGGCGCATCATGCCTGCAAGCGCCGGTCGAACCACGATGTGCCCGACTGAACTGGGCTATGACCCAGGCGTTTCGCCCTGTCTGCGGCTGCTGCCGATCGAAACGCGCCTGCAACCCCAGGCGCTGATGGAATGGCGGCTTGTACCCGAAAAGTGGACGCGGGTGGATCTGGATGTCAATGATGGCGCGCAGCTAGCGGGGGCCATGGAAAAGGTGGCTGAAACTTGCCGCGTGACCCGGGATGAGGCGCGCGCTCTGGGTTTCTGGCATGACGAAACACCTGCGGACAATCCCCTGGTGGATGCTGATGGGACGGTTGAAGTGCCACGATGGCGGCATGCCCTGATCAATATGGCGCACCCGCTGCTCAAGCAGGGGCTGGTTGTGCTGGACACGCCTGGGCTCAACGCCATCGGCGCGGAACCTGAGTTGACGGTCAACCTGATTCCGCAGGCCCAGGCCGCGGTCTTCATCCTGGCAGCAGACACCGGTGTCACCAAGTCAGATCTGGCGATCTGGCGGGAGTACCTGGCGACAGAGCCGGAAGCGGCGGCTTCCCGGCTGGTGGTTCTCAACAAGATCGACACCATGTGGGATGCCCTCAGTACCCCCGTGCTGGTGCAGGAGCAAATTGATCGACAACGTGAGACTTCGGCGGAGATCCTGGGCATACCGAAGTCGCAGGTGATACCGGTTTCGGCCCAGAAAGGCTTGCTGGCCAAAGTGACTGGCGATACTGCCCTGCTTTCGGCGAGCCGGTTGCCAGACCTTGAGCAGGCTTTGAGCGAAGGGCTGCTCGGGCAACGCCAGCGTATCCTGCAATCCGCGGTGATGGCCGGCGTGGAGGATTTGCGGTCTGAAGCGGGTCGGGTCATTACCTTGCGCCGCCGCGACCTCGCCGAACAGATGCAGGAGCTCAAGGGCCTGCATGGCAAGAACACGACGGTCATCCGGCAGATGCGCCTGCGTATCGAGCAGGAACATGCGGAGTTCGACGGAAGCGCGGCCCGGATTCACGCGATCAGGTCGGTGCATCTGAAGATGTTGCGCGAGGTGTTCCAGTTGCTTGGAACCAGTTCCCTGAAGGTGGAACTGGCTTCCCTGAACACGGCGCTGCGGCAACCCGGGATCAAATTTGGCGTCAAGAAAGCCTACGCGCAGACGTTCGCCCAATTGCGTGAAATCATGCGCCGGGTAAAGACCGTCAACGACGAAATTCACTCCATGTTGAACGGCACGTTTCAGCAGTTGAATTCGGAGTTTGGTTTTTCCCTTCAAACCCCCAAAGTGACGGATCCAGGCCTTCATCTCCGTGATCTGGACAGCGTGGAGCGGGGGCATGTCCAGTACCTTGCGATCGGCAATGCGGTCAGGCTGGCGCAGCCCGAGTTTGCGGATCGCCTGGTTCGGGCGCTGGCAACCCGCGTGCGGGCGATCTTCGAGGCGATGCAGGCCGAGGTCGAAATGTGGAACAAGTCGGCCATGGCACAGCTCGACGTGCAACTGCGTGAACGCCGACGCAATTTCGTTCGAAGGATTGAAGCGATCGAGCGGATTCAGCAGGCCGCAGGGGGGCTGGATGAGCGAATCGCCGAAATCAGTCTCCAGGAGAATTCGTTGATCCAGCTTGAAGCGCGGCTCAGGGAATTGGTCAACCAGTTTGTCAGCAGGCCTGCACCGTCTCTGGCAACACCGTCGCCGAGCCGGCCAGCCGAATGACGGGCCGGGCAGTCGGTTTTGCCACGCGGATCGTGCAGTGGCAAAAAAAGCACGGGCGCCACGATCTCCCCTGGCAGCATTCACCGGATCCGTACCGGGTCTGGCTCTCGGAAATCATGCTCCAGCAAACCCAGGTCACGACGGTCAAGGACTACTACCGGCGGTTTCTGGAGCGGTGCCCTGATCTCTCCAGCCTCGCGCAGGCAGAGCTCGATGAGGTGCTGGCCTTGTGGAGTGGCCTGGGCTATTACAGCCGCGCGCGCAATCTGCATCGGTGTGCCCGTGAAGTGCGGGATCGTTTTGGCGGCGAACTCCCGAAAACAGCGGCCTTGCTGGAAACCTTGCCGGGCATAGGCCGTTCCACGGCTGCGGCGATTGCCTCCTTCTGTTTTGGCGAGCCCGTGGCCATACTCGACGCCAATGTCAGGCGGGTCCTGTGCCGGGCGTTCGGATTTGGCGAGGATGTTGCCTCGACGGCCGGGCAGCAAAAACTCTGGGCGCTGGCCGAAAGCCTGTTGCCGGAGAAAAATCTCGCTGAGAACATGCCCCGGTACTCGCAAGGCCTGATGGACCTGGGCGCCACGGTCTGTGTTGCCCGCAACCCGCGCTGTGATGTTTGCCCGCTGGAGAATCGATGCGTCGCGCGGCTTGAGGGGAACCCGCGGGCCTACCCTGTCAAAACCCGGAAACTTGTGCGGACCACTGAATCGATGTGGCTGTTGTGGGCCCAAAACCCTGATGGGGCGATCTGGCTGGAACGGCGGCCGGCGCCGGGGGTATGGGCTGGTTTGTTTTGTATGCCCGTTTTCCCAAGTCTCACGGAACTGGGTGCCGTCGTGCCCGTTCACGACACAAGCTCCCGGCAGCAAATGCCGGTGGTGTTCCACGCACTCACCCACAAGGACCTGCATTTACATCCTGTCCGGATCGGTGTGACCGGCAAGCTGCTCTCGACCGGCGAGGCAGGGGCCTGGTTCGGCCCCGGTCAGTGGCCCGACCTGGGCTTGCCGGCTCCGGTCAGAAGGCTTTTGACGACGTTTCAATGAGGCGTGCGTACAGCCGGCCTTGCCGGGTCGATGCCGTCAAGTTCACGGTGACGTTTCAGGGTCGTCCAATGGGCTGAAAAATAGCCGGCCAGTTGCTCTACCAGGTAGACCGATCGATGCTGACCGCCGGTACAGCCGATGGCAGCGGTGACATAGCTGCGATGGTCTTTGGCCAAAGCGTCCAGCCAGAAAGCCAGAAATTCCCGGATCTGCCGCTCCATCTGCCTGACCTCTTCGTACTGTCCCAGAAAGGCAGCCACAGGTTCGTCCTGTCCGGTCAAGGCACGCAAGTTCCTCTCGTAGTGCGGGTTGGGCAGCATCCGGACGTCAAATACGTAGTCGGCATCAACGGGGATGCCGCGTTTGAAGGCAAAGGATTCAAAGACGAGGGTCAGCTGTGCTGTCGGCGCGGAGATCAATGCCTTCACGTAACCCTGCAATTGTGATGAGCGGATGATGCTGGTATCGATGACATGGGTGTGTTCGCGCAAGTCCGCCAGCAGCTCCCGCTCCAACTCAATCGCATCTACCAGGGCATGTTGCTGGTCGGGATCGTCGCTGCGTGACAGCGGATGCCTTCGCCGGGTCTCGGAGTAGCGGCGCACCAGCGTATCGGTAGTCGCATCCAGGAACAGTGCCTTGATACGCACCCCGCTGGATCGCAGCGCTTCCAGCTGCTCCGGTACCAGCGGCAATGAAGTGGCGCTTCGGACATCCATCGCGATGGCGACCTTGTTCGCCTTGTGATGCTGTTCCAGGGCGACAAAGGGCTTCAACAACTCTGGCGGGAGATTGTCGACGCAATAGTAGCCAGCGTCTTCCAATGCATGCAAAGCGACCGACTTGCCGGAACCTGACATGCCTGTGATCAGCACGACCTCGAGCGTCATGTTGCCGTGCCCTCGGAAGCCACCGCTCCGCGTTGTCCGTTTTCCAGCATCTCGCGGGCATGTGCCACCGACGTGGCCGAAAGATGCCCGCCCCCCAGCATTCGGGCGATTTCGCTGACTCGCAGGGTGTCCACGACCGGCACAACCGAACTGACGGTGACCCCGTCTTCCGATTGCTTGGCGACGACGAGGTGGTGGTCTGCGCAGGCCGCGACCTGTGGCAGATGCGTCACAGCCAGAACCTGCCGATCCCGGCCGAGTTGTTTCATCAGTCGCCCGACGGCCTGCGCGACCGCACCGCCGACACCTGCGTCCACCTCGTCAAAGATCAGGGTCTGGGCGGCTCCCAGCTGGCTGGTGGTCACGGCAATGGCCAGCGCGATCCGCGACAACTCGCCGCCAGAGGCAACTCTGCCAACCGGTCGGGGCGTGATACCCGCGTGTCCAGCGACCAGAAACGAGGCTTCTTCCAGGCCACCCTGGGTGGGCTGAGCCGTTTCAAGCAGTGCGACCTCAAAGCTTCCACCCGACATGCCCAGATGCTGCATGGCGGCAGTCACGGCCCGGGCCAGCCGGGGCGCCGCCGACCTTCGCTGCGCGGAAAGACGGATGGCCTCGACCCGGTAGGCTTTGGCCGCCGATTGCTCCGCCGCCTCGAGCGCCTCGGTGTCGGCCGCTGTAGCCAGCAGCGCAGCTTCACGCTTCCAGCCTGCCAGCAACTCGTGCAGATCGGCGGGCAGTCGCCGGTATCGACGTGCCAGCGATATCCACTGGGCCATGCGCTCATCCAGTCTTGCCAGGCTTTCCGGATCTGGATTTGTCCTTCGCAGGTAGGCGTGCAGGGAATAAACAGCGTCCTCAGCCTGGGCCAGGCTCGAACGCAGGATCTCCGCCAACCCCTGAAACTCGGGTTCGACATTGGAAAGTGCGGACAAGCCCTGGGCCGCACCTGCAAGACCGCCAATGGCCCCGGCTTCGTCGTTCTCAAGAGATTCAAGGGCGGACTGGGCGGCATCGATCAGTGCCTGTGCATTGGACAGACGGGTGTGGCTGGCGTTGAGTTGATCCCATTCTCCGTCGCCCGGCGCGAGTTTCTCAAGTTCGCTGATCTGCCATGTCAAGCGCTCATGCTGGTGTTGCAGCGAGTCCCTCGCTGCGCGGGACTCGACCACCGCCTTTTGTGCCTTTCGCCATTGTTGCCAGAGACCGGTCAGCGTTTCGGTCGTGACTCCCGCGTAGGCGTCAAGCAACTCCCGCACCGCCTCTGGTCGCGTCAGGCTTTGCCACGCATGCTGGCCGTGAATGTCCAGCAGAAGCTCCCCGAGTTCGCGCATCTGCGCGGCAGTCGCGACACTGCCATTGATCCATGCGCGACTTTTCCCCTGGGTGTCGATGGTGCGCCGCATCAGAAGCACATCAGACACGTCGAATCCGCCGTCCTGCAGCCACGTTCGACAAGGGTCGGAGGTGTCAAACTCGACGCTGATGTCGGTGCGCGAGGCACCTTCGCGGATGACCGAGCTTTCGGCCCGGGCGCCGAGGGCCAACTGAATGGCATCGATCAAGATGGACTTCCCGGCGCCGGTTTCGCCGGTCAGCACGGTAAAGCCTTGCTGCAATTCGAGAGTGATCTCCCGGACGATCACAAAATCACGAAGACTGATGCTTCTGAGGGCCACCTTCAGGAACCTCCTTCGTTCCAGTGGAGTTTTCGTCGCAAGGTGTCAAAGTAACTCCAGCCGCGTGGATGCAGGAACCGGACGCTGTGCTTGGAGCGTCGCACGGTAATCCGGTCCCCATGCAGCAGTGACGCAAGGGACTGCATGTCAAAATTTGCACTGGCGTCGCGGCCGGCCACGATTTCAATGGCCACTTCAGCCTGATCGGACAAGACGATAGGACGGTTCGACAGGGTGTGCGGGGCAATGGGCACTAGGACCCAGCCCGGAATCGAGGGGTGCAGCAGGGGCCCACCTGCAGATAGCGAATAGGCCGTGGCCCCGGTTGGTGTGGCGATGATCAGTCCGTCGGCTCGCTGATTGGCCACAAAGTGGCCGTTGACTTCAACGCGCAGTTCAACCATGCCAGAAATGGCGCCGCGATTCACCACGACGTCATTCATTGCGAGCGCATCAAAGACGCAGATTCCGTCGCGCATGACCTTGGCGCGCATCAGACTGCGTCGGTCTTCCTCGTACTCACCGGCCAGCATGGGCGTGAGCGTTGATTGAAAGTTCTCAAGCGGAATGTCGGTGATGAACCCGAGGCGCCCTTGATTGATCCCGATGAGGGGAACGCCGAAAGGCGCAAGCTGCCGTCCAATGCCCAGCATGGTGCCGTCACCGCCAACGACCAATCCCAAGTCACAATGAGTGCCGATTTCGGGCACGTCCATGATCTGCAATGCACTGATGCACGCGTTGGCGGCCGTTTCCTTCTCAATCATCACCTCGCAACCCTGGGCACTCAGAAACTGCGCAACGTCGTGCAGCACGTCTCGCATTGAATCGGATTGTCCGCGCGACACATTCGCGTGGTACTTGCCAATCAGCGCTACCCTGCGGAATATTGATTTCATTTTCAAATTACATCATTAAAATTGATTCATGCTTGATGATCGTGCCAAGTTGTTATTGAAAGCGCTGGTCGAACGCTACATCGCGGATGGTCAGCCCGTGGGGTCGCGCACGCTGTCCCGTGCCTCTGGTCTGGAGTTGTCGCCGGCGACGATTCGCAACGTCATGTCCGACCTCGAGGAACTCGGGTTGATCGCCAGTCCGCACACGTCTGCCGGACGAATCCCGACGGCGCGCGGTTACCGCCTTTTTGTGGACACCATGTTGACGGTGCAACGCGAACAGTTTGAAACGCCCAGCCTCGCTCCTGACCAGCCTCAAAGGGTGATCGCCAATGCTGCAAATCTGTTGTCCAGCCTCTCGCATTTCGTCGGCGTGGTCATGGCGCCCCGCCGCACGTCCGTATTTCGCCATATCGAGTTCCTGCGACTTTCCGAGAGGCGATTTCTCGTCATCATCGTTTCACCCGATGGCGATGTTCAAAATCGCGTCATATTCACGCAGGCGGATTACACCCCTTCCCAGCTGATTGAGGCCGCCAACTACCTGAATGCAAACTGCTCGGGAATGGCGATTGAGCAAGTGCGGGAAAGGCTGCAGCATGAGGTCGAGTCACTTCGCGGGGAAATATCGACATTGATGCAGGCGGCAGTTCAGGCGGGTTCCGAGGCGTTGACGCAGGCGCAGGACGATGTCGTGATTTCGGGTGAGAGAAACCTGTTGTCGGTCAGTGACTTTTCGGGCGACATGGGGCATCTTCGGCGGGCTTTTGACTTGTTTGAACAGAAGACGCAGTTGATGCGTTTGCTGGATGTATCCAGCCAGGCTGAGGGTGTTCGGATCTACATCGGCGGCGAGAGCCAGATCGTGCCGTTTGAAGACCTGTCAATTGTCAGCGCTCCCTATGAAGTGGATGGCGTTGTCGTCGGAACGCTGGGCGTGATCGGCCCGACCCGCATGCCCTACGACCGCATGATCCAGATTGTGGACATCACGTCGCGGCTGGTGACCAATGCGCTCAGCCATTTCAGGTAGACCCCCTACAATCACAGGAGGCACTTCAAATTGCTCGGGGGGCGTTAGCTCAGTTGGTTAGAGCAGAGGACTCATAATCCTTTGGTCGTAGGTTCAAGTCCTACACGCCCTACCATTTTCTAATGCTATAATTTAAGACTTGGCGGCTGTAGCTCAGTTGGATAGAGTACTTGGCTACGAACCAAGGGGTCGTGGGTTCAATTCCTGCCAGCCGCACCAGACGATAGCCCTGGAACAGTGATGTTCCAGGGCTTTTTCGTGTGCGCCCAGCATGGGCGCACTCTTGCTCTGGTCCTTTTCGTGATTTGGGAGATCTTCATGAGCAAGGCATTCACCCGGGAAATTGAGGGTGACGACGAAGATGACACCGCATTGCCGTCGATGCCGGCCGGCACACGCAACTACATCACGCCGGCGGGCTACGCGCATTTGCGTGCGGAGCTGCTGTCCTTGATCGACACGGAGCGGCCGCGGGTGGTGGAGATCGTGCATTGGGCGGCGAGCAACGGTGACCGGTCCGAAAACGGTGACTACATCTATGGAAAGAAGCGTTTGCGGGAAATTGACCGGCGCATCAGGTTCCTGACCCAGCGCCTGGAAATCGCCGAGATCGTTGATCCTGCAGCCCAGCATGGCAACGATCAGGTTTTTTTTGGTGCCACCGTCACCTACATCGAGAACAGCGGCGTCACCAGGACGATTGTGATCAAAGGCATTGACGAGGCGCAAAGCGAGCGGGGTGAAGTCAGCTGGATTTCGCCAATCGCCAGAACCCTGTTGAAGGCCAGGATTGGCGACGTGCTCAAACTGGTCACGCCAGCCGGTGTTCAGGAGATCGAGGTGCTGTCAGTCAGCTATCCAGACGACCGTTCGCAGTAGGCTTCAGGCGGAGGGTTTGATCCGGCTTGCCAGCAGGACCGAGGTCGTGCGGTTCAAGGCGCGAAGCACAGTTTCGAGATGGGCGCTGTCGCGCACGGCGATCAGGAAGCGCAGATCGGTCGCCTCCTGGGCCGCTTCTTCGCCCATGTCCATGTGGGTAATGTCGGCTTCCGCAGCCGCCAGGGCCGAGGCCACCCGCGCCAGGACGCCCTTGCCGTTGGCGACCGTGACCATTACGCCGGTCTCGAACGGACGCGACGGCTCGTCAGCCCATTCGACATGGATGAACCGTTCTGCATCCTTGTGCTTGAGGCGTTTTGCGACGGAGCAGTCGGCCAGGTGGACGACCAGTCCCTCACCACGGCCCAGGTAGCCCACGATTTTTTCGCCCGGAACCGGCCGGCAACACTGTGCGTACTGCACGGAGGCATTTTCTGTGCCGTCAAGGGTTACGGCGCCCTGCGACAGGGTTTCATGGGCTGTGTAGCGCTCGCGCGTCATGAGCAGGGGGTCGGGCTTTTCGCCGCGTTCGGCCAGCAGCGTCACCAGGCGTTTCGCGACGATGGTGGCAATACGCTTGCCCAGGCCGATGTCCGTCAGCAGCTCGGATTTGTTGCGGCTGCCGGTAAATCGCAGCAACTTGTCCCAGGTTGAAAAATAGGCAGCTTCATCGCCTGGCAATTTTTCCATGCCCTCAGCCCGCAGTGCCTGGGTCAGCAATTTTTCACCCAGCGCCTGCGACTCGGCCTGAGCCATGGTCTTGAGATGGTGGCGAATCTTGGATCGTGCCCGCCCGGTTCTTACAAAGCCGAGCCACGCCGGGTTGGGGGTGGACACGGGGGCAATGATGATTTCCACCACGTCACCATTTTTCAGCTCAGTGCGCAGCGGGACTTGCTCGCCATTGATTTTGGCCGCAGCGGTGTGATCGCCGACATTGCTGTGGATGGCGTAGGCGAAGTCGACCACGGTGGCGCCCCGCGGGAGCGCCATGATCTGGCTCCGGGGGGTGAAAACATACACCGCATCCGGAAAAAGATCGACTTTGACATGGTCCCAGAATTCAGCGGCATCCCGCGTTTCGTCCTGGATGTCGAGCAATGACTGCAGCCACTTGACGCCAAGCCGACCTGCTGCCGGGCTGTTCGGGTCGCTCGCCTTGTAAAGCCAGTGGGCCGCCACCCCGGACTCGGCGACGACGTGCATCGCTTCCGTGCGCATCTGGAACTCCACATTGACCCCGGAAGGTCCCACCAGGGTGGTGTGGAGCGACTGGTATCCATTGAGCTTGGCGATGGCGATGTAGTCCTTGAACCTCCCCGGTACTGGTTTGTACAACTGATGCAGGATGCCGAGCGCCGTGTAGCAGTCGGTGATGCCCGGAACGATGACACGGAATCCGTAGATGTCCGTGACCTGCGCAAAGCTCAGGTGCTTTTCATCCATCTTCTTGTAGATGGAATACAAGGATTTTTCACGCCCGGCAATACGAACCTTCATGCCAGTCTCGGAAAAAGCGGTCTCCACTTCCCGGCGGACTTTCTGGATCAGGTCGCGGCGCCGGTTTCGTGCCCGGGTCACGGCTTTGGACAAGATGGCGTACCGCCATGGTCGCAAGTGCCGAAACGACAGATCCTGCAGTTCCCGGTAAGTCTGGTTCAAGCCCAGCCGGTGAGCGATGGGTGCATAGATTTCCAGCGTTTCCGCCGAGATACGGCCCCACTTTTCGCGCGGCATATCTGCCAGCGTTCGCATGTTGTGGGTGCGATCGGCCAGCTTGATCAGGATCACGCGGACGTCGCGCGCCATGGCCAGCAGCATTTTCCGGAACGACTCGGACTGGTTCTCTTCGCGGGTGTGGAACTGCAACTTGTCGAGCTTGGTCAGCCCGTCAACGAGCTCCGCCACGGGCGCGCCGAAGCTTTCGATCAAATCCGTTTTGGTGACGCCACAGTCTTCCATCGCGTCATGCAGGAGCGCTGCCATGAGCGCCTGCGCGTCCAGCTTCCATTCGGTGCACTGGACAGCCACGGCAATCGGGTGGGTGATGTAGGGCTCACCACTGTTGCGCAATTGGCCCAGGTGCGCTTCGTCCGCGAACCGGTAGGCGCGGCGAACCAGTTCAACATCGCTGGCGCCCAGATAGTCAAGGCGTGCCGTGAGCGCAGCAAAGCTGGCGGCTGCCGCATTGGCCGCTGCCGCAGGGTTGTTCTCTGGCTTTCGGTGACCCTGCGCGGGTGCTGAAGAGGAAGGGATGACCGCGCTCATGCCTCAAATGTATCGCGGAGACGCCCTCCCCGGAGGGGACAATAAAAAAGCACCGGAATCCGGTGCTTTTTGAGGGAGCGGGAAGGAGACGCGGTCTTTGGGTCAGCCCGGTACTTTCTTCAACATTTCAAGGCCGATTTTTCCCGCGGCGATTTCACGCAGGGCCGTCACCCCAGGCTTGTTGCGGCTTTCAATTTTCGGAGCATGCCCCTGGCTCAACATGCGGGCGCGGTACGTGGCTGCCAGAACCAGCTGGAAGCGGTTTGGAATTTTTTGAAGGCAGTCTTCAACGGTGATACGGGCCATGAAGGTCTCCAGATGACTAGTCAATATTGAGGGCTTTGAAGGTGTCGGCCCGGGCACGGCGTTGCGCCGAGTACTTGAGCCGCTGGGCATGAACGATCGCTTTCAGGTCGAACAGAGCCCGTTCGAACAACTCGTTGATTATAACGAAGTCGAACTCACGCGCCTGAACCAGCTCCAGCGCGGCGTTGCTCAGCCGCAGTTCGATCACCTCTGCCGAGTCCTCGCCCCGACGCTCCAGCCGGGATCGAAGCTCTTCCCAGCTGGGGGGCAAGACAAAGATCAGCACGGCATTGGTGAATATTTTCTTGATCTGCAGGGCGCCCTGAAAGTCGATCTCCAGTATCACGTCCGCACCCATGGCGATCCGGTCTTCGATCGCCTTCTTGGAGGTGCCATAGCGGTGGCCGTGCACATGGGCCCACTCCAGAAAAGCGCCGCCCAGCACCATCGCATCGAACTCCTGCTGCGAAACGAAGAAATACTCGCGGCCGTGCTTTTCCTGGCCGCGCGGCGCGCGCGTGGTGTGTGACACCGAGGGCTGCACACCCGCGTCAAGCTCCATC
>JAABRA010000131.1 GCA_011391155.1 Burkholderiales bacterium | reverse complement strand
GACCGTGGCAGCACAAGCCACCCCGGACAGCACCAGCTACCTGGGCGCCGAGATCGCCAAGAACGACCGACCTGAACTCACGGCGGCCAAGATCATCGTCAGTGGTGGCCGTGCCCTGGGCTCACAGGAGAAGTTCAATGAAGTCATGACCCCGCTGGCCGACAAGCTCGGAGCCGCCATTGGCGCCAGCCGCGCCGCTGTGGACGCCGGCTACGCCGCCAATGACCTGCAGGTGGGCCAGACCGGCAAGATCGTGGCGCCCCAGCTCTACATTGCCGCGGGCATTAGCGGCGCCATCCAGCATCTGGCGGGCATGAAGGACAGCAAGGTGATCGTGGCCATCAACAAGGACCCCGAGGCACCGATCTTCAGCGTGGCCGACTATGGCCTGGAAGCAGACCTGTTCGTGGCCGTGCCGGAGCTCACCCAGGCGCTGGCACACTGAGACCTGGTCCCGGTCTGTTGCTGCCCTGATCGCGCGTTAATCTTTAAATTTACAAAGGAGTCATTTCATGCCCTGTACCCTCATCACCGGTTCTGCTTCCGGCATCGGCGCGGCCGCGCGTCAAGCGTTGCTGGCAGCTGGCCACACCGTCATCGGTGTTGACTTGCGCAACGCCGAGATCACGGGCGACCTGTCCAGCGCCGAAGGCCGCAAGGCCGTCATTGCCGAGGCGCTGGCGCGCTGCGGCGGCACGCTTGACGGCCTGGTTTTGTGCGCCGGGCTGGGTGTGCAGACCAAGCCGGTCAGCCTGGTGGCCTCGGTCAACTACTTTGGTGCGGTCGAGTTGCTCGATGCCTTGCTGCCGGCGCTGCAACAAGGCGTCAATCCGGCTGCGGTCGTGATTTCTTCGGTCGCATCGGCCCTCCTGCCCTGGGACAAAAACCCGCTGGCGGCCGCCTGCGAGGCGGGCGACGAGGCCAAAGTCAACGCCATCGTCAACGCGGCCGGTGAGCAGGGCGGCAACCTGGCCTATTCCGGCTCCAAAAACGCCTTGACCGTGGCCGTGCGCCGCCGCGCCGCCGCCTGGGGCAAGGCCGGTGTTCGCCTGAACACGGTGGCACCCGGCGCCACCGAAACCCCGCTGTTGCAAGCCGGCCTGCAAGACCCGCGCTACAGCGAGTCGATCAAGAACTTTGTCGCCCCGATCGCCCGCCGTGCCGACCCCAGCGAAATGGCCTCGGTGATTGCCTTTTTGATGAGTCCGCAAGCCAGCTTTGTGCATGGCGCGCAGTTTTATGTCGACGGCGGCGTGGATGCGGTGATGCGTCCGACGCAGTTCTGAACGCCTGGAGTTGCCCATGCTGAACCCCGAGCAGATGCAGGCCGCCGTGCACGAGTACGTGCGGGCGCTCAACGCCGTCGACCTTGACGCCATCGTGGCCTTGTTTGCCGACGACGCGGTGGTGGAAGACCCGGTGGGCTCCGAGCCCAAGCGCGGCCTTGCCGCGATCCGCGAGTTTTATGCCGCCTCGGTGGCCATGAAGCTGGTGGTGGCGCTGGAAGGCCCGGTGCGCGCCGTGGCCAACGAGGCGGTTTTCCCGTTCAGCGTGTCGCTGGTCATTAACGGCCAGCCGGTGGTGATCCGCCCGATCGACCACTTCCGCTTCAATGAGGCCGGGCGCATTGTGCAGATGCGGGCCTTTTTTTAGCGCCTGAACGCCGGGCGCCCGGTCTCAGCAGCCCTTGAATTCCGGCTTGCGCTTTTCGATGAAGGCTTGCATGCCTTCTTTCTGGTCGCGGGTGGCAAACAGCAACTGGTTGGCCTTGCGCTCCAGCATCAGGGCGGCTTCCAGCGAGGCGTCCACGCCGGCCAGCACCACCTCCTTGATCTGCATCGCCGCCAGCGGGGGCATGGCCGCAATCAGCTGGGCCATTTTCAGGGCTTCGGGCAGCACCTGGTCGTCTGGCAGCACCTGGCTGACCAGGCCCATGGTGCGTGCTTCTTCGGCACTGACCGGTTTGCCGGTGAGCAAGATGCGCATGGCATTGAACTTGCCCACAGCGCGCACCAGGCGCTGGGTGCCGCCAATGCCGGGCATGATGCCGATGCGGATTTCCGGCTGCGCGAAGCTGGCGCTTTGGCCCGCCAGGATGATGTCGCAGTGCATGGCCAGCTCGGCGCCGCCGCCAAAGGCGTAGCCGCAAACAGCGGCAATGATGGGTTTGGGGCAGCGTTCTATCGGCGCCCAGACGCGCTCGGTGTGGCGCTGCATGATCTCGATGGCGCCGCAGCCCTCCATGCTCTTGATGTCGCCACCGGCGGCAAAAACACGCTCCCCCCCGGTCAGCACAATGGCGCGCACGCGCTCGTCCGCACTCAGTGCGGTAAAGGCCTCTGACAACAGGGCTTGCAGGTTCAGGCTGAGGGCGTTGGTGGCTTCAGGCCGGTTCAGCCGCACAAGGGCCACGCCCTCGCTGGGATAGTCGATGCAGATTTCTGGATCTGTCAGGCTGGCAGAAGCAGGCAAGGGGGTGCTAGAAGGCATACAGAGGTCCTGTGGGTGATGGCACACCGTGATCGTCGTATTTTCAATGCATCGCGACATCGTCCTTTTGGACGTATCTGGCCAGACGCGCAGCGCTTAAATTCAAGCGCACTATGAATACAACTCTCAATTTTGATCAGCGTGTGGTCCTCGTCACTGGCGGTACCAAGGGCATCGGGCGCGGCATCGCCGAAGGCTTTTTGGCGGCAGGTGCCACTGTGGTGGTCTGTGCCCGCAGCGCGCCCGAGGCACTGCCCGCCGCAGATGGCCGCAGCGCCAGCTTTTTGCCCTGTGATGTGCGTGACGCAGATGCGCTGACCGCGTTGATGGATGGGATCGTGCAGCAACACGGCCAACTCGATGTGTTGATCCATAACGCGGGTGGCAGCCCGTCGGTGGAGGCCGCCACGGTGTCGCCGCGCTTTCATGAGGGTGTCATCCGTTTGAATTTCACGGCCGCGCTGCACACGGCACAAGCCGCCAACCGGGTCATGCAGCGCCAGGATCAGGGGGGAGTCATTGTCCTGATTGGCAGCGTCAGCGCGCTGCGCCCCTCGCCGGGCACGGCGGCCTATGGCGCGGCCAAGGCGGCGGTGCTGAGCCTGGCCTCGTCACTGGCCGTGGAGTGGGCGCCCAAGGTGCGCGTGGTGGCGGTCAGCCCGGGCTTGGTGCGCACCGAGCAATCCGATTTGCATTACGGCGATGCCGCGGGGCTGGCGGCAGTGGCCGCGACGATTCCTGCGGGTCGTCTGGCCGAGCCGGCCGATGTGGCGCAGGCGTGTTTGTTTGTCGCCTCAAAAAGCGCGGCCTACCTCAGTGGCACCAATCTGCTGTTGCATGGCGGCGGCGAGAAGCCGGCGTTTCTGGGGGCCGCCCAAAAGGGCGCGGCATGACGATGGCGAAGGGTATAGCAATGGCCTTACAACAAGGAGAAAGTCTTGGCTGAACAAGCGTTTATGAAAGAGGTCCGCGCACTCGTGGGCAAGGTCTATGGGCGGGTCTACGCCTGGGACAGGGTCAATGCACCCATGATCCGGCAATGGTGCGAGGCCATGGGGGTGGACAACCCGCTCTACACCGACCCGGCGTTCGTGGCCGCCTCGGCGCACCAGGCGCCACCGGGCTCGGTGCTTACACCGCCCGCCATGCTGCAAGTGTGGTGCAT
>JAABRA010000130.1 GCA_011391155.1 Burkholderiales bacterium | reverse complement strand
GCCGGGGTGCAGCACGGGCGGCAGCGCCTTGGGCAGGTCGGCCTGGATGTTGTACCAGAACTTGGGCATCTGGCTCTCGTTCAGCAGGTATTTGGTCTGCATGCTCATCAACGCGTCTCCTCGGTGGTTTATGGGGACAGCACGGGCCCGGCCGGGCCTGCCGCCCGCGCAGTATGCAACGAAATCAGGCCCGCCAGAGACTCCGGCAGACACGGGAATTCCCGCATAACACCTGCCGCTGAAGATCCACGGCTGCAAGCCCTGCCACGGCGAACCAGCGGCATTTAGTCGCAATTTGATAGCTGGCAATGACCCATTGATGCTGGGATGAGGCACTTTTGACTCATATTTCCGGCGCTGCCAGGTCGCTGGCGCCCCGTGGCACCGGCAGGCCCGGCACCATGCGCTTGAGTTCGATCACGGACGATCGGGCGGCATCCGTGCCCGGCGCGAGCAGGTCGGCCAGCGTCACCCCGTCGAGCACGTCCAGGTAGGCTTTCAAGGCCGCGTAGAGCACGCCTTTCAAGCCGCAATGCGCGCTGAGGCGGCACTGGTTGGCGGCTGGGTCGAAGCATTCGACCATCGTGAAGTCGCTCTCCGTCAGACGCACCACATCACCGAGCACGATTTCCGCCGCGGGCCTGAGCAGGCGCAGTCCACCGCCGCGTCCCCGCGTGGTGGCCAGGAAGCCGCTAGCCGACAGGTCCATCACGATCTTGGTCAGGTGGCTGCGCGAGATGTCGTGGGCCAGCGCGATTTCGCCGATGGTGACGGGCGCGGCGCGCCCGTCGCAGGCCGCGCAGTACATCAGGACGCGCAGGGTGTAGTCAGTCCAGTGGGTCAGGCGCATCAGGGTTTTCCGGTTGGAAACCACCACGGGCCGCGATAGCCAGTCAGCCCGTGGGGTTAAAGATTCACAGGGATTGTATTTTGTTGAATAATACATTCATTCAACATGAATCTTAAAAAGGAAGCCCGACCATGAACGCACGCGTTGACATCACCGAACCCCGTCCAGCGGCAGACCGCTCCGAGCAGGCCATCGGCCAGATCGCGGTGGAATTGCCCGGCGCCACCGCGGTGTTCCGGCGCCTGAAGCTTGATTTCTGCTGCGGTGGCCAGATCAGCCTGCGCCAGGCAGTGGCGGACAAAAACCTCGATCTGGCAGCGGTGGTCGGCGAACTGAATGCGCTCAAGCGTAGCGATGCCCTGCCGGCAACCGTCACGCCCACGGAACTGGTCGACCATATCCTGACGCGCTATCACGCCGTGCACCGCGAACAGTTGCCCGAGCTGATCCGCATGGCCCGCCGCGTGGAAGCCGTGCACCGCGAAAACCCCGAGGTACCGCAGGGTCTGGCCGACCTGCTGGAAACCGCCCAGCAAGAATTGCTGGACCACATGGAAAAGGAAGAAACCATCATCTTCCCGAACATCAAGGCTGGCGGCACGGCGATGGTGGCCTACCCGATCGGCATCATGCGCCAGGAGCACACCAGCCACGGCGAAATGCTGGAACACCTGATGGCGCTGACGCATGACGCGCAGCCCCCCGTCGGCGCCTGCAACACCTGGCGCGCGCTCTACGCGGGCATCGCCCAGCTCGGCGATGACCTGATCAACCACATCCACCTGGAAAACAACGTGCTGTTCCCGCAGTTCGAGCCCAAGCCCGCCGCGGCAGGCGGCTGTGGAACCGGCGGCGGATGCGGTTGCGCCGGCTGAAACCGCGCCCCGCCTCCCCAGCAAAAAAGTCGCCTGGTGAAGGCGGCTTTTTTTTGGGATGGCGTCAACGCCCGGGGGGCTCAGGCTGGCAGGGCCAGCAGGCGTTCGCGCGCTTGCGCGTACTCGCGCTTGAGGCGCGCCACGAAGGCGGCGGTGCTGACCACCTCGGTGATCGCACCGATGCCCTGACCGCAGCCCCAGATGTCTTTCCAGGCCTTGGCCGCGCTAGCCCCCTCACCCGTTGAGAAGTTCATCTTGCTCGGGTCGCTGACCGGCAGATGGTCCGGGTCCATGCCGGCGTTGCGGATGCTGCCCTTGAGGTAGTTGCCGTGGATGCCGGTGTAGAAGTTGCTGTACACGATGTCGTCGGAGTTGGATTTCGTGATCATTTCCTTGTAGCCATCCACCGCGCGCGCCTCTTCGGTCGCGATGAAGGCCGAGCCGATGTAGGCGAAGTCCGCGCCCATGGCCTGCGCGGCCAGCACGGCGCCGCCGCTGGCAATGGAGCCGGACAGCGCCAGCGGGCCGTCGAACCACTGGCGAATTTCCTGCACCATCGCAAACGGGCTCTTCACGCTGGCGTGCCCCCCGGCGCCGGCCGCCACCACGATCAGGCCGTCGGCGCCCTTCTCGATCGCCTTGTGCGCGAACACGTTGCTGATCACGTCGTGCAGCACCACGCCGCCCCAGGCATGCACGGCCTGGTTCACGTCCTCGCGGGCACCCAGGCTGGTGATGATGATCGGCACCTTGTACTTGGCGCAGACCTGCATGTCGTGCTCCAGCCGGTCGTTGCTCTTGTGCACGATCTGGTTGATGGCAAACGGCGCGGCCGGGCTTTCCGGGTGCGCGGCGTCATGCGCCGCCAGCGCTTCGGTGATCTCGGCGAGCCATTCGTCGAGCTGGGCGGCCGGACGGGCGTTGAGCGCGGGCATGGAGCCGACGACGCCGGCCTTGCACTGCTCGATCACCATCTTGGGGTTGCTGATGATGAACAACGGAGAGCCAATCACCGGGAAAGGCAGGCGGTCGAGCGGGGCGGGAAGTCTGGACATGGAGTCTCCGGGCCAAAAAGGTCAGTTTATGAAGGAAAAAGCGGCTGTTCCCAGCGTCGCTGGGTCATTAGCCGCTATCAATTTACAGATTGCTGCGCGCCGGCCTAAAACGCATCCAGGGCCAGCGCCGTCACGGAGTCGGCGCCCTCGACGATGCTGTCGCGCAAGCCGGGTATCCGGGTCAGGATGTGATCGGCGTAAAAGCGCGCCGTGACAATCTTCGCCGCCATGAAGGCCACGTCCCGGCCCGCCGCATGCTGCTCCTGCGCCACCAGCAGCGCACGCGCCATCTGCCATCCGGCCATCAGGTTTCCGGCGAGCATCAGGTAGGGAACGCTGCCCGCAAAAACCCCATTCGGGCTGCCCTTGGCATTGCCCGCCACGAAGTCCACCACGTCGATGAACGCCAGGCGTGCCGCCTTGAGCCGTCGCGCCACGGCGAGCGCATCGGCGCTGCCATTGCCGAGCAGCTGCGCTTCCGTCGCCTCGATCTGGGCCGCAATGGCCTTGGCCGTCTGACCGCCGTCGCGCGAGGTCTTGCGGCCAATCAGGTCGTTGGCCTGAATGGCGGTGGTGCCTTCATAAATGGTCAGGATCTTGGCGTCGCGGTAATACTGCGCCACGCCGGTTTCCTCGATAAAGCCCATGCCGCCGTGCACCTGCACCGCCATCGAGGTCACTTCCAGGCTCATCTCGGTGCTGTAGCCCTTGATGAGCGGCACCATGAATTCATAGAAGGTCTGGTTGGGCTTGCGAACTTCTGGATCAGGATGATTGTGCGCAGCGTCGTACGCCGCTGCAGCAACGCTGGCCAGGGCACGGCAGGCCTCCACGGTGGCGCGCATGGTCATGAGCATGCGCCGCACATCGGGGTGATGAATGATGGGGGCGCCTGCGGCCACGCTGCCATCGACGGGACGGCTTTGCACGCGCT
>JAABRA010000129.1 GCA_011391155.1 Burkholderiales bacterium | reverse complement strand
ATAGGTCATGGATAGCTATGAATTCAGGATTTTCAAGCAACCACGGTCCCTGGCAGTCAAACTTCCTCCACCCAGTTCTCAACCCGCAGCCCCGCCACCCGCTCAAACTCCCGCAAGTTGTTCGTCACCAGCGTGCTGCCGTCCGCGAGGGCGTGGCAAGCGATCCAGAGGTCGTTGGCGCCGATGGGCGTGCCGGCCGCGCGCAGGCGGGCTCTTTGGGTGGCGTAGTGCTCGCACAGGGCGCGGCTGGCCGCATAGCGCACGGGCACCACGCGGGTCAGGCCGTCTAGCTGGCGCAGGACGTCGGCCTTGCGGGTGCTGCGCTCCGCGCCCAGCAGCAGCTCGGCGAAGCTGAAGAACGACATGCATAGCGCCGCCTCGCTGCCCAGCGCGTTGATGCGCTCGGCCACGGACGGGGGCTTGTTCTTGATCAGGTAGATCAGGATGTTGGTGTCCAGCATGTACGTGGTGGTCACAGCGCCTCCCGCTCCTGAAGGGGCGGCTGCTCGGCGCGGCCGGCCTCCAGCAGCGCGACGAAGTCGTCGTCGAAGGCGTTCAGGGCGCCCAGCAGGGCGGCGCCGCGGTCGGTGGGCAGGGGCCGCAGCACCAGGTCACCCTCCGCATTGCGGAAGATTTCAACCCGGGCGGTGTTGAGCCGGAATTCCTGCGGGATGCGCACCGCCTGGCTGTTGCCGTTCATGAACACGCGGCTGATAGTGGTGGACATGGCGCCTCCTTTGTACACACGAAAATGTGTGTATTTTGAAGGTGCGAAGCGGGATGTCAAGAGCCGCACTGGGGTATTTCGGGACGGCTGCGAACTGCCGCAGGCCGAAATTTCAGGCATTTTCTGCCTGTTCCCAGCGTCAAACGGTCATTATGCGCTATGAAGTCAGGAGTTCCTGGCTCGGTTGCTCGGTCGGCATCCGGCTGTCAGCCACTACGCAATCTGCAACAGCGCCTTCATCTTGGCCCTGACATGCAGCATCACATCGGCCGTGACCACCGCCTTCCTCTTGGCCTTTCGAACCTTCCAGTCCAGTGATTTCACCTGGTCGGAAAGAACCACGCAATCAACGCCGTCCACCTGTGTGACCACTTCAAAGGGATGGCCCTTGATTCGGGTCGACAACGGACAGCACACCATGAGCCCCGCTTTGCCGTTGTAGCTTGCGGGGCTGATGACCAGCGCGGGTCGGTGGCCGGCCTGTTCATGCCCGGCCTGGGGGTCGAACTCCAGCCATACCACCTCGCCGGCGTCCGGCACATAGGCCGATGCCATCACAGCGCCTCTTTGCCCACGGGTGATCCGAAGCTGACTTCGTCGTGGGCGTTTTCCGCATCCATGCCGCTGATGAGCGCATCCAGGTCGTACTCCACCTTGTCGGACGGCTGAATGATGATACGGCCCCGAGAAACCAGCAGCTCGACCTTCTGCTCGATGTGGTAGCCAGCCTCTTTCAAGACCGTGGTGGGCAGGCGAACGGCGGGGCTGTTGCCCCATTTGCGAATGACAGCTTCCATGGATGGGTTCCTTTGATGTTTCTACATTGTAGATACGTCTGGGTCGGGCGTGCAAGTTCAGTGCTTCTGCCATGTGGGCACGCGTAGGGAGCACGGGGCCGTGTTGGCCTCCCGTACTGGTCACAATGGCCCAGATCCCCGAAAGTTCAGGCATTTTGTGCCTTTTCCCATCGTCAAATGGTCATGAAACGCTATGAAGACAGGAGTTCTTCATGCCCGCGTGTCGCTGGCAGCAACGCCACCTGTGCGGGCTGGGGACTCACGCCTCGGGTGGGGCACTACCGCTCAAGGCAGGCTCTTCGCGCACCGAAATCCGATGTACACCACGGCCGTTTCGGCGGGCTTGGTTTGAAGGTGATCACGGTGCATCTGCGCCGCGCCGTACCACCAGGAGCCGCCGCGCGTGGGGCGGGCGCTGTCGGTGCCGCCCTCGGTCCATTCCCAGGCGTTGGCGCCCATCTCGAACAGGCCGTTGACACCCGCTGTGGTGCTGCCGGTGGGCGCATGGCCGCGACCACGGGTGGTGATGGCGGGGTTGGCGTAGGCGGCGGGCGTGGGCGCGGCGCCGCAGTCGCCCAGGCAGTTGGCCCCCTGGGGGCTGTTGCCGGTGGGGTAGGGGTAGGTCTGGCCGTTCTTGAGTCCGGCCGGTGGCAACGCTCGCCGTTCGGTGTAGGCGGCTTCCATCCACTCGGCATCGGTGGGCAGGCGCTGGCCGGCCCATTGGCAATAGGCGCGGGCTTCCGCGAAGGTGATGTGAACGGCGGGCTCGTTGTCGCTGGCCTGCAGGCCGAAGGGCGTGCGCCAGGTCCAGCCTTTGCGCTGCACCCAGCCGCCCTCAAACGTGCTGCCGCCGCCGGCATTTTCAGCCGCGGTGACGGTGCCGGTGGCCTGCACATAGCGGGCAAACTGCGCGATGCTGACTTCTTTGCGGTCGATCGCGAAACCCCGGATGGGCTGCATGTCATCCATCTGCGCGTGCGCCCAGGGCGCGAGCGTGAGCCCGACCAGCAGAGGAATGAACGCGTTGCGCATGGCCGGATTTTGCTCAAAACCCTATAACCCTGCGGCGCGGGGCGGACTACCGTGCGCCGCCCGGGCCAGGCCGGTGGCGGGACCGCGTTGCCGTGAGCGCGTCAGCGCGGCGGCGGCACATCGTGGCCCTGGATGCGGGCCCACAACCAGGGCAGGGCCCGGGCGGCGTCGCCGCGGTAGCCGATGGGCTCGGGCTTGATGGCTTTCCAGAGCGCGCCGTCGCGCTGGGCGAGGGCGAACTGGAACACATAGCCCGGTTCCTGCCCCATGCGCAGATCGGCCAGGATCGCCCGCCCCTGGACTTCGCGCAGGCTGTAGAAGCCGTGGGTGAACCACGCCATGCGCTGCAGCGCCGGGTTGTTGCCGAGTTGCGGCGCCAGCGCGGATTGGGACGCAAAGGTGTCGAACTCGATGTGGCGGTCCGCATCGAAGAAGGAATAAAACCCTTCGGCATGGCCGTCGTCGCGCATCACCACGATGCGCCAGGCCACGGTGTTGAACGGTGTCGGGGTGACAAAAAATGCCGCGCCGCTTTGACCCTGCTGCGCCAGCTGGGCGCGCACGATCTGCTCCACCTGCGCATGGGCGAGCACGCTCCACGCCAGATACAGGCTCGAGACGCCCAGGCCCACGGCGTTCCAGCGCAGGCCGGCATGCTGGCGCCGCGCCAGCGCCACGCCCAGGCCGATCAGCAGCGGCAGGGTGTACAGCGGGTCGATGATGAACATGCTCCCCACCGCGTAGGGGTGCTCGCTGAACGGCTGGAGCAGCTGGGTGCCGTAGATCGTCAGGGCGTCGAGCAGCGGATGGGTGAACAGCGCGAGCCACAGCGCCAGGCACCAGCGCTTGAACAGGCCATCGCCGCCATGCACCCGGTTTGCCACCCAGGCCAGCAGCGGCGCCGCCAGGGTGACGAAGAACAAGCCGTGGCTTTCGGCGCGGTGGTGGGTCATGTTGCTGACCGCATCGCCAAAGTCGATCAGCGCATCCAGGTCCGGCAGCGTGCCCGCGATGCCGCCCCACAGCGCCGCCTTCCAGACCGCGGTGCGCCGCCCCATGACGGCGACGCTGCACGCGGCACCCAGGGCCAGTTGCGAGAGTGAATCCATAGGGCCGTGATGCTAGCGTGGGCGTCGCGCCCGGGCTGGCAGGCCGCGTGGAAACCGTACGCCGAGGATGGG
>JAABRA010000128.1 GCA_011391155.1 Burkholderiales bacterium | reverse complement strand
GACTACGCTGGCGGGCCTTTTGTTGCTCGACCTGCTGCTGGGCGCGCCGCTCCTGCTGAAGCGGCTGTTGCTGTTGCTGCGCATCGTGCTGGGCGCGTTGCTGCTGCTCTTGCTGGGCTCGCTGTTGCATCTGCTGTTGCTGCGCCTGCTGCCGGGCGCGCTGCTGATCGTTTTGCACCGGTTGTTGCGCTGCGCGTTGCGGCTCAAGCGGTGGGGGCTGCTGGGGCGGCGCGCGGGAAGGGTCTGGGCCTTTCGCAGGAGCAGGTCTCTGAGGGCTCGGGGCCAGACCGCGGCACACAGGCCCCGAAGTGCCATCGCTGCAGTTGAGCGCCATCAGCACGCCGTCACGAGCCGGCGCGGCAAAAGCCGCCGGCAAAGCCAGAAGCAGGCACAGGGCACACGTTTTGATGCCATCCAGTCTCATCGCGCAACCCTTCCCATCAAAGACGCGCCATCACCCAGCGTCCATGGTGCGGCGGAGCACCCGGCCCATGATCGTCGCAAGCGCATTGGCAGGACTACCGCAATCCAGGAGACTGCGGCTGCGCCGGCCGCGGGCCACCGCCTGCTCCGGACGAGGGGCGCTGACCGCCACCTCCACCACCGCCCGCACCGGGAGGCGGACGCTGCCCTGCACCACCGCCCGCGCCAGGAGGTGGACGCTGCCCCCCGCCCCCGCCGGCACCCGGAGGCGGGCGTTGATTTCCACCGCCCCAACCAGCGCCCGGTGGCGGCCGCTGACCGCCTCCACCCGCTCCCGGGGGTGGGAGGCTTCCCGGTGGCCGCAATCCTGGTGCGGGCGGATGCGCTCCGGGCGGACGGTAGCCGGGACGGGGCGGGTAACCGGGGCGCGGCGGGTGACCGCCCGGTCCATACCCCGGCCAGGGCCGCGCAGCCCAATAGCCGCGCTGCGGATACCAAGGACGCCCGACGTAGTAGCGGTCCCAGTAACTGCCGACGATAAAAGCCGTGACGCCAACGCCCAGCACCGCCCCGTAGTTGATCAGGGGAACGTAGGCCCCTTGATAGGGATAGACGATATTGCCGGCATAGACCCATCCCCGGTTGGGGCCGGCCACCACGTCGCACCAGCGGTAGTCGCCCAGGCAGCCCTCCACCGACAGGGCCACCCCGGGGCCCAGGATGGCGACCACAGGGTACTCCCGGGCCGGCCCCGCCCGAAGGTTCACCTCTTTGGCGGCATAGGCCAGCACGGCGTGAGATGCCGTCGGCAGCACGGCGAGCGCCGCGACCACAAAATTCAATAGATTCCTGTTTGCCATGTCCAGCCTCGTCGGAATTGCTCCCGGCGACCGCCGGAACTGCCTTCTTCAACGCTTCAGGGCGGGCTTGTGCCGACACGGTCGTGCCGGACTCAATATCGCGGCCGATGAAACAGCCCGCAAAGGCCCCGTGCAGCCGGGAAGCCGGAGAAACCCTGAATCAGCCGCCGCCGCGCTGCATGAAGAGGTCAAAGCGCTTCATGAAGGCATAGCGCTGGGCTTCGTTGAGCCCGGCAAACCGGAAGCTCACCAGCAGGCGCGGCATGCGCAGCAGCGCGATCACGCGCGGCGCACCCACCGACCAGGACAACCCCAATGCACCATCGCCGATGCGTACCCCGGCGGCCTTGTCCTGCAACTTCCAGTGGTTGTCGCCAATCGCGTCGGGCAGCCACATCAGCCATTCGGCCTCGGTGCAGCCCATGTCGCGGTCAAAACGCTCGGCGTAGAAGGATTGCATGCGACAACGTCAGGGAGGCCGGTGAAAAGGGTCCGGATCGGCCGCTCAGCCGCCGGCAATCGGCGGCCAGATCGCCAGCACGTCGCCTTCGCGCAGCGTGTGCGTCAGGCGCTTGTCCGGCTCGATGTAGGTGCCGTTGACCAGCACCAGATGCACCATCTTCTGCGGCAGGCCGAAGGGTTCGATGATCTGGCTGATCGGCGCATCCGGCGCCACGTCGAGCGAAACGATGTTGCTGTGCCGCGCGTCCGGCGGCAGGTAGTCGGTCAGCGAGGCAAACAGCTTGAAGGTGATCTTCATGCCGCAACTTTACCGGCGGCGCTCGTCGGCCGCACCACTCCAGGTGCCTTGGCCCTGCGCGCTGGCCAGGTAAGCGTCCATCAGGCGGGTCGGGTCAGCCATCAAGGTTGCTTTCCAGCTCCCCAGCTTCACCTGCCCCTCGACCAGACCGCGCATCACGCCGACGTGTTCGGTCCAGCCCACGCTGTTGCAGCCGACCATCACGTCACCCTTGAACTGCAGGCTCAGGTGCCGGCCTTCGGCCTTGTCGGTCAGCTCCACCTGTTCGCCCCCGGCCACGCCTTCCCAGTTGCCGAAGCTGGCGGAAATCAGGCCGAGCGTGTCGAGCACGTTGATCTGCGTGACGCCCTTGAGCTCGGTCTTGCGGCCCACCATGTTGAGCGCCGCCACGCGCGCCTGCTCGGCCGCGTTGGGCTGGATGGCGCTGACGATGGTCTTGCCGCTGACCTTGTCGAAGGCTTCGGCGCAATCCCCGGCGGCGTAAATGCCCGGCACGCTGGTCTGCAGGTGCTCGTCGGTCAATACGCCCTGCAGGCAGGTGATGCCGGAGTTTTCCAGGAAACCGATGGCCGGGCGCACGCCTGCGGCGCTGATGACCAGGTCGGCCGCCACCTTCTGGCCGTTGGACAGGTGCACCATGAGCGGCGTGCCCGGCTCGATCGCCTCGACCCGCGTGCCGGTGAACACCTGCACGCCCTTGGTCTCGCACCAGTCGCGGATCATGCCGCCGGCGGTCGGGCCCATCATGCGCGGCACCATGCGGTCGCCCATTTCGACCACGCTCAAGCTGACCCCGCGCGCCGCCAGCGCCTCCATGATGATGCAGCCGATGAAGCCCGCGCCCAGTTGCAGCACGCGTGCACCCGGCACGGCCAGGGCCATGATGGCGCGCGCGTCTTCCAGCGTCCAGCAGTGGTGCACGCCGGCGCTGTGAATGCCGGGAATCGGCGGGTTCACCGGGCTCGAACCGGTGGCGATCAGCAGGGTGTCAAAGGCCAGGGTCTGGCCGTTGTCCAGCGTGACCGTGCGGCCTTTGGCATCCACCGATTTGGCGCTGGCCTGAACCAGATTGATCCCGAGATCGGCAAAGTGCGTAGCGCTCTTGCGCAGGTAGGTGCCACGCTCATCGACGTTGCCGATCAGCAGGTAAGGAATCGCCATGCGGGAATACGGCGGCTCGCGCTCGTCGCCGACCACGGTGATGGTATCTGCCGGCGCGTGTTTGCGGAGGGTTTCGGCCGCGATGATGCCGGCCGGGCCGGCGCCAAGAATGACGTGGTGGGTCATGACTGTGTCTCCAATAAGAAAAAAGGGTGGGCCTGCACGCAGAACCCACCCCTGCCCTCCAGGGCGGGAACCGTTTTTACAGACCCAGGCGCGTCCGGGTCGCGGCGGTGGGGCGGCCTTCGGTGTCCCAGCCGCGGGCGGCGTAGTACTTGGGCATCATCTCGGCCAGCATGTTGACCTTGCCCTTGGCCGGGCCGGTCTTGGCGGCTTCGGTCAGCAGGCGCTTGGGCAGGCTGTCGTCCTTGGCGGTGAAGCCGGCGGCGTTGTTGAACTCGCGCTCCATGTTCCAGATGCGCTCGCCGATCTTTTCCAGCTCCTCGGTGGTGTACTGCTCGCCGATCGCGGCCTGAAGTTGCGGCGCCAGGTCAGCCAGGCCCCAGGCAAAAGTGGTGAACACGCACAGGCCCGACGAGTCGAACGCGGCGGTGGCGTCC
>JAABRA010000127.1 GCA_011391155.1 Burkholderiales bacterium | reverse complement strand
CCGCCGTGCGCGGAAAGATGCCGAGAATCTCCAGTGGCATGGGGCCGGTGCTGAAGATCTGGTGCAGCCGCCCCTGGGGCAGCACCACGGTGGCGTCGGCGCCGAAGCGATGCACCTGCCCCTCGATGTGCAATTCGCCCCAGCCGGACTGGCAGAGCACGACTTCGTCGCATGTGTGGCTGTGCGGCGGCGTGCAGGCGCCGGGGGCCAGCGTCTGGCGCCACAGCGAAAGCTGGTTCAGGCCCTGGTCGGTACCGGCCCAGGTGGCATGTTGGATGCCCGGGATGGGGGTGGGTTCGGGGCGTTGCTGTTCAATGACGTACATGGTGTTTTCCTTTGGTGAATGGGGTGCGCCTGGGTCCGCTGCGGACCTTCGACGGGAAGGCTCGTCGCTGCGGAGTTCGCAGTGTCCGGACTTTTCATTGGTTCGTGAATACGTCCCAGTGTCTTAATATTGAGGACATTCATTCCTCAATTGAACGGGGCAGCCATGCAAGGTCTTCAGCAGTTCGTGGCCTTCACCGAGACCGCCAAGCACGGGGGTTTTGCCTCTGCCGCGCGTGAACAGGGGGTGGCGCCATCCACGCTGGCCAAAGCGGTGGGCCGGCTGGAGGCCGCCCTGGGCGTGAAGCTGTTCCATCGCACCACGCGCCAGGTCACGCTCACCCCGGACGGCGAACGGCTGTTCGATCGCTGCCAGCGCGTACTGGCCGAAGTGGAAGACCTGCAGGCCGAGGCGGCGGGCACGCGCGCAGCGCCGGTGGGCACCTTGCGCATCGACATGCCGGTGTTCTACGGCAAACGTTTTGTCATGCCCCTGCTGGCTGGCCTGCAGGCCCGTCACCCCGCGCTGCGCATGGACATGCGGCTGACCGACCTGCAGGTCGACCTGGTGCGCGACGGCATCGACCTGGCCGTGCGCATCGGCCACCTGCGCGACTCGACGCTGGTCGCGCGGCGTGTGGACCAGCAGCACCTGGTGCTGTGCGCCAGCCCGGCCTACCTGCAATCCCGCGGGACGCCGCGCCGCATTGAAGACCTCGTTGCCCACGCCGCGGTGATGTTCCGCCTGCCCACCAGTGGACGGGACCGGCCCTGGCAGTTCCGTCAGCGCGGCACGCCGGTGGAGCTCGCGCCCCAGGCGCAGGTGCGCATCAGCGAGACCGAGGGACTGCTGGAAGCGCTCAAGCTCGGCATGGGCCTGTGCCAGGTGCCCGACATGCTGGTGCAGGACGAGATCGCCCGGGGCGAACTCTGCGAGTTGCTGCCCTCGCTGCGGCCCGAACCGGTACCGATCCACCTGGTCTATCCCTCCGGACGGCTGGTGCCCGCGCGCGTCCGGGTGGCGCTGGACGCACTGGATGCGCTGCGCCATCGCACCACGGGCCGGCATTGAAATGCCTCGGGTCGGGTGAGGCAACCGTTCGTTGGGCGCCCACTTGCCACGGGCGGTGGTCGTCAACACGCATAATCTCGCATGGATGACGCCCTTTCGCTTCACGCCAGGAACGCGCCAGCCACCGGCGTCCGGATCGTCGGTCTGGGTGCGTCGGCCGGAGGGCTCGACCCGCTTGAGCAATTTCTGTCCAACGTTCCTGCGGCGAGTGGCCTGGCGTACCTGGTGGTCCAGCACATGGACCCAACCCACGAGACGCTGCTCGCGGAACTGCTGCAACGTGTCACCTCGATGCCGGTACACGAGGCCGTCGATGCCAAGCCCATCGAACCCGACTCGGTCTATGTCATCCCCCCGGATACCGAACTGACGCTCCTGGCCGGCGCGCTGCACCTGGCGAAGCCTTCCGAGCCGCGTGGGCAGCGGCTCCCGATCGACGTGCTGTTCGGCTCACTGGCGCGGGAGCTCGGCGAGCGGGCCATCGGCGTCGTGCTGTCGGGCATGGGATCGGACGGCACCCTGGGCCTGCAGGAGATCAAGACGCAGGGTGGGCTGACCCTGGCGCAAAGCCCCCAGTCGGCGCAGTTCGACTCCATGCCCAGGAACGCCATCGCGACGGGCTGTGTCGACATCGTCGCCTTGCCTGCCGACATGCCGCTGCACATCGCGAGCGTCGTCGCTGCCCAGCCCCCCTCCGAGTTGCCTCCCGGCGGGCATCCCGAGCACGCCGCAACGGCACTGGACACCATTCTTGCGCTGTTGCATGAGCACACACGGCACGATCTGGCGCTCTACAAGTCGAACACGCAGGTCCGCCGCATTGCGCGGCGCATCGCCGTGCACGGCCTGGATTCGATGGCCGCCTACGCCGACTTTCTGCGCGCGAACCCGCAGGAGCTGGACCTGCTGTTCAAGGAGATGCTGATTGGCGTCACCTCTTTCTTCCGCGACCCGGAGGTCTGGCAGGATCTCCAGGACCGCGTCCTGCCCGTCCTGATGAAACGCCATGCCGCCGCCGCTGGCCCGATGCGCGCCTGGGTGGTCGGTTGTTCGACCGGCGAGGAGGCCTACTCGCTGGCGATCGCCTTCATCGAGGCCCTCGACGCCTTGCCGGCACCGGACCACCGCGAACTGAAGATCTTTGCCACCGATCTCAATGCCGACGCGATCGCTGCGGCGCGCGGCGGCCGGTTCGCCGCCACGATTGCCCGTGACCTGACGCCACAGCGCCTGGCACGGTTTTTCTCCGAACGGCCAGACGGGTATCTGATCGACAAGCGCATCCGGGACATGGTGCTGTTCGCGCAGCACGACGTGATCATGGATCCCCCGTTCACCCGGCTCGACATCGTTTCGTGCCGGAACCTGATGATCTACTTTGGTGCCACCCTCCAGAAGCGCCTGATACCGCTCTTCCACTACAGCCTGCGGCCCGGTGGGATGCTGTTGCTGGGTGGCTCGGAAACCGTCGGCCGTGCGCAGGCGCTGTTTCATCCACTGGATCCGAAGTCCAGGCTTTACTGGCGAAGCGACAATGGCGTTGCCGGTGCCGCTGTGGTTTTCCCGACCCATCGCCGGCCGGCCACACGATCGGCCTCGCAGGAGACACCTCTGGCACACATCAACACCCCTCCGGCCAACCTGCAATCACTCGCCGATCAACTGCTGCTGCAGTCGTATTCGCCCGCGGCGGTGCTGGTCAATGACGCCGGCGACATCGTCTACATCAGCGGTCGCACGGGCCGCTACCTGGAACCCGCTGCAGGCAAGGCGAACTGGAACATCCACGTGATGGCCCGTCCCGCCATTCGTGCGCAACTCGCCGTGGCCTTGCGGACAGCGCTGCAGCAGAAGAACTCGGTCGAACTGCGGGCCCTGCGGCTCGACGACGACGCCACCGCGGCCGTCGACATCACCGTGCACGCGGTCGTCCAGCCCAAGTCGCTGGCCGGCATGGCGATGATCGTTTTTCGCGACGTGCCGGCCGCGCCGGGACGCCGTGGGCGGCGAACCAAATCACCGGGCGATGCGGATCCTGGCGTCACCGAAGAACTGCTGCGCTCCCGCGAGGAGATCAACGCGCTGCGTCAGGAGATGCGTGCTTCGCAGGAGGAACTTCAGGCAGCCAATGAGGAGCTGCAGTCGACCAACGAAGAACTGCAGTCCGCCAACGAGGAGCTGATGACGTCCAAGGAGGAAGCGCAGTCGATGAACGAGGAACTGCAGACCATCAACGGCGAGCTTCAGACCAAGCTGGATGACCTGGCGCTGGCGCAGAGCGACATGCAGAACCTGCTCAACAGCACCGACATCGCCACGCTGTTCCTCGACAGCCAGCTCAACGTGCGGCGCTACACCGAACAGATCGCACGGGTCA
>JAABRA010000126.1 GCA_011391155.1 Burkholderiales bacterium | reverse complement strand
GGGATGCGCGATTTCAGTTCACGGAACGGGGGAGGCGATCCGTAATTGCCGATCTCAAGGATCCGGACGGCAAGGAAGCTGTCCTGAGCCTCGTCGAGAAGGCCGACGTCGTCCTCGAGGGCATGCGCCCTGGTGTCATGGAGCGCCTGGGGCTCGGGCCCGAGCCCTGCCTGGTCCGCAATTCGGCGCTGGTCTATGGACGCATGACGGGATGGGGGCAATCCGGCCCACTTTCCCAGGCGGTAGGACATGACATCAATTACATCGGCATCGCGGGTGTTCTGCATTCGATCGGAACCTCGCAGGCGCCGGTGCCACCGCTGAATCTGGTGGGCGACTTTGGAGGAGGCGCCATGCTGCTTGCGCTTGGCGTCATGGCCGCGCTGCTGGAAGCGCGGCAAAGCGGAAAAGGGCAAGTGGTGGACGCCGCGATGGTGGATGGGTCGCTCTCATTGATGGCGGCGGTGCTGGGCCGCTACGCAGCCGGAGAATGGAAGGACCAGCGCCAATGCAATCTGCTGGACGGTGGCGCCCATTTTTACGGCACCTATGCCACTTCCGACGGGTTGTTCGTGGCGGTCGGCGCCATCGAACCGCGTTTTTATCAGGCACTGCTCAAAGGGCTGGGTCTGGACAACTGCGCGATGCCCGCGCAGCACGACCGACAAGCCTGGCCGGCCATGCGTGAAAGGTTCAGCAGGATCTTTCGCTTGAATACACGCGACCACTGGTGTCGGGTTTTCGAAGGCACTGAAGCCTGTGTCTCGCCAGTCTTGTCCCTGGGTGAGCTTGCCGCACATCCACATATTGCGCAGCGGAGCAGTTTCGTGGCGGTCGATGGCTTGATGCATCCAGCCCCGTCTCCGCGCTTCTCCAGAACGCCCAGTGAGATTGCCGGGCCTCCGGTGGGCAGAGGCGTCGGCGGAAGCTTGGCGTTGGCCGATTGGGGCTTTGCGCTGGACGATTCACGGTTAAAAGGGTTGGCCTGGAAAGGCGAGGCAGGCTCGATACCTTCCGAGCCCGAAGCCGCTGTCTCGCCGCAAGCTTGACGGAAGTACGGCGGATCGGGACCGCACATGTCCAACGTTCTCAGCGGTCTGCAAGGTGGGTCCTGCGCCCTGTGGTGTCATGGACCTGATCTGAACGCTCACCTTCCGAGGCGGCACGATATTGCTTCCAGAACACGTCCTTCATTGAAACGCGGCCATCCACGACAGTGATCAACTCGATGCCGCGCAGCGTGAAAAAGGCTCCGCCGCGATGCTGACCGGTGACCCGGTAGGTCATCACGATCTTGTCCTCACCCAGTGCCTGGCAAAGCACATCGTCGAAGCGAAGCGCTTCGAAGAGCGCATCGTTTTCCGCAATTCCCTGAAGGAAGCCTGCAACGCCCACCCGCACGCGGCCGTGTGGCGCATCGGATCCGATTGCGAAGTGCCATTGTGCGTCGGGCGTCATTGCTTGCGCGAGAAGCGCCGCATCGCGGGCGAAAAATGCCTGGCCGAAGCGCTGCATCGTGGCGCGGGCGGTGGTGTCATCCATGGAGCGTCCTAAAACAGGTTTGACGAGCCTGACGTCGCGGGTGACTCTACCCAGTCGTGAGCTGAAATCCACTGGCAGAGAATGTCGTCGCCAAGGCGGCGACTTCAATCCCCGGTTCAATGCTCTTACGCCACGGTCCGCAAGTCGCGCCGCAGGATCTTGCCCACGGTGGATTTCGGCAGCGCGTCGATGAAGACCACGATCTTGGGTACCTTGTAGGCGGTGAGTCCCTTGCGGCAAAACGCGATCACGTCGTCGGCGGTCAGCGTAGCGCCCGGCGCTTTCACGACGAACAGCTTGACCGCCTCGCCGGTCTTGTCGTCGGGCACGCCGATGCAGGCGCATTCGGCCACGCCCGGGCAGGCGGTGGCCACGGCCTCGATCTCGTTCGGGTAGACGTTGAAGCCGGAGACCAGCACCATGTCCTTCTTGCGGTCGACGATCTTCAGGAAACCCTTGTCGTCGAGCATGCCGACGTCGCCGGTGCGGAAATAGCCGTCGGGCGTGAAGGCGGCGGCATTGGCCTCGGGCTGGTTCCAGTAACCGGGCATGACCTGCGGGCCCTTGGCGCAAATCTCGCCGGACTCGCCGGGGGCGGCGTCCATGCCGGCGTCGTCGAGCAGGCGGATGTCGGTGCCGGGGACCGGCAGGCCGGTGGTGCCCGAGAAATCCTGGATCGACGCCGGGTTGAACGACAGCACCGGCGAGGTTTCCGACAGGCCATAGCCTTCGCGGATGAACTGCCCGGTGATCTCTTTCCAGCGGTCCGACACCGCGCCGACCACGGCAGCTCCGCCGCCGCCCGACAGGCGCAGGCGCGAGAAGTCCACCTCGCGCAGCTTGGGGTGCATCGTGAGCCCGGCGTACAAGGTGTTGACGCCCATGAACACGGTGGGTTTCGCCTGTTTGAAGGTTTCGACAAACCCATCCATGTCGCGCGGGTTGGCCACCAGCCAGTTGTCGGCGCCGACCGAGAAGTAGGTGATGAAGTTCACCATCAGCGCGAAGATGTGATACAGCGGAATCGCGGTGACGACCACTTCCTGGCCCGGGCGCAGCGCGTCGGGCATCATGGCCTTGAACTGCTCGGTATTGGCGACCAGGTTGCGATGCGTGAGCGCGGCGCCCTTGGACAGGCCGGTGGTGCCGCCGGTGTATTGCAGGAAGATCAGGTCGTCGCCGGTCATCGTGACCGGCGTGCGCGTGAGGCCCGCGCCTTCCTTCAGTGCATCGGCCAGGGCAATCGCGCCGGTGAGCCGGGCGTCCACCGGCGGGCTGGGCAGCACTGCCGCCGTGCCGTCGCCCGGTGCCACGGTGATGACGGTCTTGATGCCGGTCTTGTCCAGGACTGCAGCCAGCGTCGGGGTGGAGCCGCTGAAGATCACGATGGTCTCGCAACCGGCGTCGTTGAGCTGGTGCTCCAGTTCACGCGGGGTGTACAGCGGGTTCACGTTGACCTGGATGGCGCCGGCCCGCAGGATGCCCAGGCAGGCGACGGGGAAGGCGATGAAGTTGGGGCACATCACCGCGATGCGGTCGCCCTTCTTCACGCCGAGTGTGTGCTGCAGCCAGGCCGCGAACGCCCCGGACTGGCGGTCCACGTCGGCATAGGTCAGCATCTGGCCGAAGGCGCGGAAGGCGGGCTTGTCGGCGAAGGTTCGCATCGCCTCGTCGAGCAGGGCCACCACGGACGGGTAGGCGTCGGCATTGACGGTGGCGGGGATGCCGTTTTCGCGGTAGGTGGCGAGCCAGGGTTGTTGATGCATCGGGAACTGCTCTTTCTGGATGGGTTGGGAAGTCCGGTGGACTATTTGGTGACGATGGCGAAGGTGCCCGGCGCCTTGTCGATCAGCGTGAAGAAGCGTACCAGATCGATCATGCTGCCGTCGACCTTCAGGTCGTCGCTGAGCAGGGTGTCCTTGATGCCGGCGGTGCCGGCCATCATCTTGATGAAGATCGGCTTGGTCAGGGTCAGCGTGGCGTTGGCGGCGGCGTCGGGTGCGGCCTTCTTGTGGTGCAACACGGCGTTCTCGATCCACAACACGTAGGACTCCTTCTGGTCCGTCAGCACCAGGTTGACCTTCAAGTCCTTGCCTTCGGCGTCGGGGCCGTTCAGGCCGGCGGCCATGGCCTCCAGGAAGCGTTCGATCGGCGTCTGGTGCAGCATGTCGATCAGGAACGAACGGTCCACGCCTTTCTTCGGCGGACCTTCGCGCAGTTCCTGCGCCGCCG
>JAABRA010000125.1 GCA_011391155.1 Burkholderiales bacterium | reverse complement strand
GGAGCATGTGCAGAGCCTGCCGCGCCAGGCCATGATGCAGTACACCGTGCTGCTGATGGCGCCCACCATCCTCACGCTGCTCACCGGCATCGGCGGGCGCACGCGGCCGATGTTCAACATCACCATCTCCAACGTGCCCGGGCCGGACAAGCCCCTGTATTTCCGCGGCGCCGAGCTGCTGGCCACCTACCCGGCCTCCATCGTCACGCACGGGCAGGCCGTCAACATCACCTGCCAGAGCTATGCCGGCTTCATGAATTTCGGCTACACCGGCTGCCATTCGTCCATGCCCAGCATGCAGCGCCTGGCGGTGTACACCGGCGAGGCCCTGCACGAGCTGGAAGACGCGGTGCTGCCCAAGGCCGTCGCAGCCCCCGCAAGCAAGGTGTCGCGCAAGAAAGCCGCCCAGGCCGCGGCCGTACAGGATCACAAACCAGCGGCACCGAAGCCCGTCGTGCGAAAACCGACGGCCCGCAAGGTAGCGCCGCAAGCACAGCCCGAATCCGCGCCGAAGCCGGCGGCCCGGCGCAAGGCCAAAGCGGCGGCGGTGCCAGCAGAGGCGGCACCCTGAGCTTCAGGGCACCCAATAAAAAGCCGCAGGCCTCTTCTGAGCTGCGGCTCTTTTTCGGGTCCGGCAGGGCCCGGTCGCCACGACCTTGAAACGATTCAGTCGCGCTCGCGCTTGTTGCGGTTTCCGTCCCTGCCGCCTGGGTTGCCCTCTTTCCCGCCTTTGATGTCGTCCTTGTTGCCGCTGCGGTGGCATTCCACGCAGTTGTCGAACTGGCGGATGCCCTCTTCGACGTGTTCGCGACGGATGTTGTCCGGCGTGTGCTCGTGGCACCTATAACAGGTGTAGCGGCTGTAGTCATTGCGCACATGGCAGGTCACGCAGGCTGCGGTGTGGTCGCGGTCCAGCACGAAGTATCTGGCGTGCTCGAAAGTGGCGGGCGTCCATTGCTTCTGGGTGTGGCATTGCCCGCAGTTGCCGCTGATCTGTTTGTGCAGGGCGTCGGTCGGTGCCTTGTGGCAGTTCTGGCACTGGTTGCTGGTTTCCTTCTTCAGCAGCGCGTGGTCGAAATAGCCTTTGAGGTGGTAGCGCTTCACCCCCGCGTGGTCGCTGTGGCAGGCCACGCAGCCCTGGCTGATGAGTTCCTGGTGGAAGGGTGTGGACGTGAGCGGCTTCGCCACCAGCGCGCCCGTGGTCGTCAGATGCCCGATATCGGCCGGCTTGTGGCAGCTCACGCATTTGGAGGAAGCAACGCCGGTGAATGAAACGTGACAGGCAAAGCAGTCCGAGTCGAGCTGCTTGTGGCCCGGAATCAGCTTGCCCGGGCCCACCATCAGGTGCGGATAGGCAAAGGTGAGCACGGCCAGAATGATCAGGTTGATCGCCAGGATGATCTTGAGAGTCCGGCTCATACCCACCCCCAGAACAAGAAGATGCTGAAGATGTGGCCCAGGGCCAGCACCGCAAACACGATGAAGATAGGGATGTGAACCTTGCGCCACTGCGCCATGGCGCCCAGCGCCACTGAATCCCAGAACACTGCCTGTTCAACCTCGGTCCTGGACAGCCCGCGCAACTGGAACCGTTCCCGCTCGCCCTGCACATGCTGGCGCGACTGTTTCAGCAGCATCTTGCCCACCATGCCGCTGATCACGTTCACCCCCATGGCCACGGTCGCCAGCCAGGGCAGGATGGCATTGAAGTGGATGCCGGCATGGATCAGCACCATCAGGGAGCCCAGCCAGGTGCCAAACTCATGCATTTTGAGCAGCGACTTGGGGTCGCCCGAAGTCGCCCACTTGCGTTTGCGCGCCGAGTAATACAGCGAGCCAATGATCAGCAGCGTTCCGGGGATGCCCAGGTAGCGCCCCACCCAGACCAGGTTCAGGCGGTGCAGCAGATAGTCGCCGGCCAGCGTGGCCGCGGCCAGCAGCCCGAGCAGCAGGGTAAAGGGCAAGACATGTTCGCGCCAGAGTGAGCTTTTCATTTACGCCTCCAGGGTGACAGCCGTCTTGGGTGTGCAGACGCAGAGCAGGCAACTGCCCGGCTCGGGATCAAAATCCGGCGCCTGCGTGTAGGCCACCTCGCCCGAGCGGATGCTGGTCTGGCAACTGCCGCACCCTCCCGCCCGGCAGCCCGAACTGACCGCAATGCCATGGCTTTCAGCAAAGTCCAGCAACGAACCCATGCCGGGCTGCCAGGTTTCCTGTTTGCCCGACCGGGCAAAGGTCACCACGACAGCCGCGCCGGCGTCGTCGCCCTGGGTGGTGGCCCGCGCGGCGGGGGCTGCGTTCTTGCGCGGTAGGGATGCCGGGCCAAACGCCTCGAAGTGGATCCGCGCCTCCGGCACGCCCCAGTCTTCCAGCGCGGGCACCAGGCTTTGCAGCATGGGTGTCGGCCCGCATAGGTAGTAGTGGTAGGGCTTGAGCGGCAGCAGGCGGCGCAGCAGGGCGACATCCACCCGGCTGTGGTGGCCGTGGACCGAGGCCGATTGGAGCCCAGCCAGGTCGTCCATGTGCGGGTCACTCAGGCACAGATGCAGGTGAAAGTTCGAATGTTGCGCCGCCAACTCTGCCAGATGCGTTTGCATCACCAGCTCGGCCCGGGTGCGCACGCCGTAAAACAGCCACACCTCGCGCCCCGGCTGCGCCGCCAGGCACCCGTTCAGCATGCTCAGCATGGGCGTGATGCCAATGCCGCCGCCGATCAGCACCACCGGCGCGTCGCTGCGGTCGATATGGAAATGCCCGCCAGGCGCACGCACCTTCAGCGGGCTGCCCACCTCGACATGGTCGTGGAAATAGTTCGACGACACGCCCGCCGGATGGGCGCTGCCAACGGGCGCGGGTGCGCGTTTGACGGATATCCGGTAGCGGTCGGGCTGCGGTGCGTCGGACAGGGAATAGCAGCGGATGACAGATTGCGTGCCGCCCACCGAGGCGGGAATGTCAAGCTGAAAGGTGAGGAACTGGCCCGGCAGGAAGGGCGGGAGCGGCTTGCCGTCTTCGGGCACGAGATAAAACGAGCAGACCTGCCCGGCGGCGTCTTCCAGCACCTTGCGCTCGACCTGAAAGCGGCGGTACCCCGGCCATGCGGCAGCGGTTTGGGCCATCTCGGGCCCGACGGCAGGATTCACGGCGATGTTGAACGCGGCGGCCACCGTGCGCAGCGCCTGGTAAGCCTGCCAGTGGCGCCAGAACCCAAGGCACAGGTAGACGGCAATTTGAAGCAGAACACCGCCGACGATCCAGAGCAGCAGGTGGAGGGATGTCATAGATGGGCGCTAGCTTATGCACCCAGCCTTAAGGTTTGATGAACGGGGGTCGTCAGGCCGCTCCGGCTCGGTGCTGCATTGGCTGGTCTCGAAGCTATTCCGATCACCGTGCGTCGTCAGTTCGCTCGCGCACCAACAAAGGCGGTTGGCAGGAACAGCTGTGATCATCCCGGGAGCCGGATGCCCGGCGCAAGTCCAAAGGTGCGGACGCACCTGCAAAGACCGTTGGCCTTCGTGGAGCCACGGCCTTTTTGAGGCTCCGTCCCCAGCTTATTCCGTGCCTTTGGGCTTGGGGAGCAGGCGCTCGTATTCGAGCCGCACGGCTTCATAGCATTCGCAGGCGCGCGCCTCGAGCCCCGCGCGGTCTTCCACCGTGATGCGGCCCCGCACATACGAAATCAGCCCTTCCTTCTGCAACTTGCTGGCCGCCTGGGTGATGCTCTCGCGGCGCACGCCCAGCAGGTTGGCAATCATTTCCTGCGTGATCTCCAGCTT
>JAABRA010000124.1 GCA_011391155.1 Burkholderiales bacterium | reverse complement strand
CTATGCCCATGCCAAGGCGCTGATCTGTAGGCTAACGATGACGGCGCGCTCGGAACGCTGGCTTAGCCTTGCAGAGGCTAAGCGCTGTCTGCCATTGGCCGAAGAGGTGGTGGCCGACCACCGAAATGATGCGATGGCCCTTGCCTTCGCCGGCTTTGCCGTCGCCTTTCTTGGGCAGCAACAGCAGCGCGGTCTGGTTGTCATCCAGCAGGCCTATGCGTTGAACCCGAATTCCAGCCATGTGCTGAATGCGCTTGGTTGGGTGCACAGCTATCTGGACGACAACGATCAGGCCATCGACCATTTCAACCGCGCGATCCGGATCAATCCGTTGGACCCGATCATCGGACAGGTGCGCTGCGGGCTGGGGGCCACGCTGTTGCAAGTGGGGCGGCTTGAAGACGGGGTGGTCGCGCTGGAGCAGGCTCTTGCCGAAGCGCCCAACTACACCGCCAGCCTTATGGGTCTCGCCTGGGGCTATTGGGAACTGGGGCGGTTCGACGAGGCGCAGCGCCTCGGACAGTTGCTCTTGGCCCGCGAGCCGGGCATGACAATCACAGCGACGCTCCGCGATACGCCCTACCAGATGCCCCATCAACTGCAAAGGGATAGGGCCTACCTGCGCGGCATCGGCATACCGGAGTGATCAGCGCTGCAGCCAGAGCCGATTAACAGCGCGGCGCGCCTCTTCGCGGCGGGCCTGTGCCGCCAGGATTTCCTCGGGCGCGCGGCGCATGGCCCTGCGTTGGGCGTTCCGCGCGCTGGCTTCGACCAAAGCGCCGCAAGCGGTCCGAAACAGGGCGATCAGCCGTGCGAAAGTCGGGGCAATTTTTTCCGCGCTGGTGACTGACTGCGAATGGCCAATGGGAAGGTCTGTCATGGTCTGTTCCTCCGGTTCTGGTTTACAACACCAACTTGCCAGACGAGGGCCACCACCGTCCTGAAACGGTCTAAACCCTTCCGAAATTCAGTCCTAAAAGTTCCAAATCCAGAAAAGACCGCAGCGCATTTTTCGGGATAACTGATACGCTTCCCCCTGATTGCAGCAATATCCGGCCATCGCGACTGGGACAGCGATCCGTCTGCCGAATTGAAAGGAGGAACCATGACATGACCACCGACATCGCGGCGACTGCAACAGCCTACACCGCCGCCTGGAACAGCGGCTCGGCCGAGGCCGTGGCATCGTTCTATGCCCCGGAAGGCAACATCGTCATCAATCGTGGCACACCTTGGGAGGGCCGTGCGGCTATTGCTGCGATGGCGGCAGGCTTTTTCGCCGATGTGCCTGACCTGAGCCTGACCTGCGACGGGCTGCGCATCGCCGGGGATCACGCTGCGTATCTGTGGACCTTCACCGGCCATCATGCGCAGACCCGCAATCCGCTGCGGATCAACGGGTGGGAAGAGTGGGACCTCGACGCGACCGGCAAGGTTACGGCCTCACGCGGATGGTATGACGCCGCAGACTATGCCCGACAGGTGGTGGGATGAGCGGGGGAACAGCACAGGCGAATGGCCGCCTTTGGGGTGCGCGCGCGCGCGATTGGGCCGAGGTTCAGGAAGGCCAGTTCGCCGCCGCCTTTCATGCTGTGCTGGCCCATGCCGCTGTGGGGCACGACACCCTGCACCTGGACGCGGGCTGCGGCGCAGGTATGGCGGCGGCACTGTCGGCCACGTTGGGCGCGCGGGTTGCAGGGATCGATGCGGCCGAAGGCATGCTGGAAATTGCCCGCGAACGCACTCCCGGCGGCGATTTCCGGCAAGGAGATCTGGAGGCGCTGCCCTGGGGCGATGACGCCTTCGACCTTGTCACCGGCTTCAACGCCTTCCAGTTCGCGAGCGACCCCGTCAAGGCGCTGCGCGAGGCGGGCCGGGTCACCCGCCCCGGCGGCATGGTCGTTGTCACCACCTGGGGCGACCCCGCAGGAATGGACGCCGCGTCGCTGATCGGGGCCATGAAACCGATGTTGCCCCCTGCACCCCCTGGTGCCCCCGGCCCTTTCGCCCTGTCGGACGAGACGGCCCTTCGCGCCTTTGCCGTCGCCGGGGGGCTGATCCCCGTTACAGTGTTCGACGTGGACTCGCCATGGTTCTACCCCAACGAAGCGGCAGCCCTGCGCGGCTTTGGTGCCGCTGGCGGCGCGACCTTGGCCAAAGAGCGTGTCGGCGAGGCAGCATTCAACGCGGCGATCAGCGCGGCGCTGGCCCCGTTCCGTCAACCCGACGGCAGCTTTCGCCTTAGCGCTCGGGTGCGGTGCCTCGTCGCCACAACAGACTGAAAGGAAACCCGATGAACGGCATCGAAAAGACCGTCCGGCAGTTCCACGAAAGCTGGGATCTGCGCGACCCTGAACGCGGCGTCGCGGTCATTGCCGAAGATTGCCGGTTCGAGGACGTCGCGCGCAGCGAAGCGCAGACCGGGCCGGACGGCTACCGGATGGATTATCACCGCTGGCGCGCGGCTTTTCCCGATGGCGAGGTCAAGGTCGTCAAGGCCATCACCGGCGCAGATGGTTGGGCTGTGGCGGAATTCCTGAACCGTGGCATCCAGACCGGCCCGCTGCACTCCAGCCTTGGCGATTTCCCGCCCTCGGGCCGCAAGATTGGGGTACGCTACTGCTTAGTCATGCGGGTGCAGGGCGGCAAGGTCGTCGAATGCCGCGACTACAAGGATAGCTCCAGCATCGCCCGCCAGTTGGGGCTGTTGGCATGAAAACCGCCAGACACTGAAGCTGCGGCAACAGGAGAAACCGATGACACTGCCCGACTTCATCAATGCCATGCCCGCCCTCGATGTGCCTTTTCCCGAAGAGGTCGTGACCACCCGTGCGGTACGCTCGGATGCGGGGTTGGTTGTGTTTTTCCACTTCCATCAGGACTTCACCCTGCCGCCGCATGCGCACGGCCCGCAATGGGGCACCGTGGTGGCGGGCGAGGTGGTGCTGACCATCGACGGACAGACCCGCCGCCATGGTCCGGGAATGAGCTACGATATCCCCGCCGGGGTCGAACATGGCGTCGCGATCAAGGCCGGCACAATCGCCATCGATGTCTTTGCCGAGGCTGATCGCTATCCGCTGAAGATAAAACAACCGGGCCAGTAGCGAGATTTCAGCTGGAACACGCGGCTGCACCAGCCGTGACAAGCAGCGCTTCTTTCGAAGAGTACCGCAAATGACAATCACCTTTGCCTCCTGCTGCGAACGCCCCGCCGGTACGGATATCGACCCCCTGTTGACCGGGTTTCATGAGGAACTTTCGCCAAAGCTGGTGTGTATAGGCTCCTCAGCAGTCGACATACCCTTCTGGGTTGAGGACTCCTTGCACCATGCCGACCATTATCTGCCACCCCATAGCCGTATCAGGATCGCCCGCGATGACACAAGGCAGGCAGTGGGGTGGGGAGCGCTGCGCCAGATCAGGCCCGATGCGGGCGAGATGAAGCGGCTATGCGTCCGCCACAAGGCACACGGTCAGGGAACCGCGCGCCGCCCGGTGCAGGCGCGCATCGACGACGCCCGCACGATGGGCTGGCTTATCTCTTCGCCGACACCTTCCGTGACAATATCGAGATGCAGACGCTCTATCATCCATGGGTTTCCGCTTCATCGACCCGTATCCCGAAAGCGGCGTCGCCCCTACATCGAACGCCTATGCGTGGACCCTGAAATTCATGCAACTCGACCTTTGACGCCGCAATGATGGAGACACGCATGACCGACAATCCGGAACCCGCCCGCCGCGTTTACACCGACGCCGTTTCCGACAGCTCGCGCTGGGACGCTTT
>JAABRA010000123.1 GCA_011391155.1 Burkholderiales bacterium | reverse complement strand
CTTGGGCCGGATGCCGGCGTAGTCGGGCGTCAGGGCGCCGTCCGGCAGGCCCGGCCAGAAGCGGCGCACGTAGTCCTCGAAATACCGCACCCGGGCCGGGTCGACGACATAGTCGGGCGCATCGACGAACTCCAGGTCCGGCCCGAAGCGCGCCTGTCCACCGAGGTCGCGGCGGTAATGGATGCCCAGCGCACCGGGGATGGGCGGCGGGTAGATCAGGCGCTGGAACGGCGCATGGCCGGTCAGCGCGAAGTAGCTGCCTTTTCCGTAATGCAGGGTGGGAATGCGTTCGGCCGGAAACCCCTGCACCAGCCCCGCCATTTCCTGCGCCTGCAGGCCGCCCGAGAGGATCAGGCGGCGGGTGGTGACGGTGCTGGGGTCGTCCCCGCCGATGCGCACCTCCACTTGGTCGGCCGATGGTGTCGCGCCGAGAAACGGCGAGTTCAGTACCACCGCGCCTTCATGCGCCTCGATCTCGCCAACCAGCGCGTCCATGTAGCCATGCGCGTCGAAGACACCGCTCTCGGCCGAGTGCAGCGCGCCCACGGTGCGCAGCGCCGGCTCCAGGGCCATGGCCTGCGCGGCGTCCAGGCGGGTCACGCCCTCGACCCCGTTGGATTCGGCGCGCGCGGCCAGTGCGTCGAGCGCCGCGAGTTCACTGTCCTGCGTGGCCACGATGAGCTTGCCGCACTTGTTGTAGGCGACGTTGTGGCGATCGAGGAAGTCGTAGAGCAGGCGACGGCCTTCGACGCAGAAACGCGCCTTCAGCGAGCCCGGCGGATAGTGCAGGCCGGCGTGGATCACCTCGGAGTTGCGCGAGGAGATGCCCGCGCCCACGCGGCGCTCGCGCTCAAGCACCGCCACGCTTTGGCCCTGGCGCGCCAGCGCATAGCCGCACGCCAGGCCCACCGAGCCTGCCCCCACCACGATTGCGTCAAAGTCGGTCGTCATGGGTCAAGCATAAATCACCTCTGCGCGCCCAACGGGACACCGCGCACAATCCGACCATGCCAACGAACCCGATCAACTTCGATGCCCCGGAAACCCTCACCGACTGGTTCGCGATCAACGACGCGGTCATGGGTGGCCTGTCGACCGGCCGGTTCAGTTACGACCCCGTTGGACATGCCGTGTTTGAAGGCGAAGTCTCCCTGGAGCGCAACGGCGGGTTCGCGTCGGTTCGCGGTACCCGGGCAGCACTTGGCGCTCCTGACACCCTGGGGTACGCGTTGTCGGTGCTCGGAGACGGCAGGCGGTACAAGCTGAACCTGCGGACCGAGGACAGCTTCGACGGTGTCAACTACCAGGCCGAATTCCAGCCACAGGCCGGCCGGTGGATCGAGGTGCGGGTGCCCTTGTCAGCGTTCGCCCCGAACTTTCGCGGTCGGCCGGTCCCGGGTGCGCCGCCGCTCAACCCAGCGCTGGTCAGACAGGTGGGTTTGATGATCGCGGACAAGCAGGCCGGTCCATTCAGGCTTTGCATCCGACGCATCTCAGCTTACTGAGCGTCGCCAGGATCGATTCATGCGACGGGCAACAGGCCGGCCTCGAGCGTCTCAAAAAGACTGAAGCTGTCAATCACCTGGAAATTGGGAGCACCAGGTCAGGCCAAGTTGCAGCGCTTTTCGCGAATGACCGTTGTTCGGCGCTCCAGACAGCCGATCAGGATGTGCTCACCGCGCCCCACTTGTAACGGGTGAACAGAACGATCGAATCTGATCGCGTCGGTCAACGCCGGTACAAAAAAATCGCAACGATCAACATCGCCAGGTAGTTGGCGACCATGAACCACGGCGTGTTCCAGGCGATGCCGTTAAACCCCCAATAGGTCACCGGATAGAAGACGGGGGACGGATAGAAGTCAGCAGAATGGGTGAAGACGTCGATCAGGATGTGCGACCACCAACCCAACAATGGAACCCAGAACTGCCTCATCCACACCCAGCTGATGGCGGTGACCACACCGGCCACCAAGGCGCTGTGCATCACACAGTGCAGGTGGTGGGTGATTTGCGTGACGATCGGAGACATCGCCGGCTCATATCCCGGGAGGGCATTGGCGTAGGCCAGCAGCACCGCCCACCCGTCGGCCGAGAACACGGCCAGAAAAACCAAAGGCAACAACTGTACGAGGTCAGGCGCCACGGCCAAGCCAATCGCAAGCACCGTGGTGCGGCGGTCCAGGCGCCGGTGCCGATGCATCCAGGCGGCGCCGACGCCCACCCACAGACCGTGTGCAAGGATGTCCATGGTCAATGGTTTTGCAGTGGCGCGCCCGGCCGGTTTCGGACTGCCCGCAGGCGCAGGGCATTGCCAATGGCCGAAACCGAACTGAAACGCAGGGTCAGCGCGGCGATCATGGGCGACAACAGCCGCCCATGGGCATCGTCTCCATTTTGGAAAAGCCACATTCTGGACAAGTCAGTGTGGACTCCAACGTGAGGGTCTTCAATTTGCAGCTCCGAATATGGCCGACGGGTAACCCGCATTTTTGGTGGATTCCGTCAAAGCCGCAACCCAGTGTTGGTGTCGACCCGCGTCCCGGCGCTGCCATCGTAGTTCACGAGTCTAGCGGCGGCCACGGCGTGAAGGGGTTCGGGCGACCTCATCGGCACGAAGGAAGACCATGATCTCGTCAGCGCCGAATTGCTTGGACGCTGGGCTCAGACTCGCTCGCACGCGGGCCGCGGCAGCGCGCAGCGTCGCGCGCCGGTCAGCCTTCGCGTCAGTTCCAAGGGGAGTCATCACGATCGTGCCGCCTTCCTGGCTGAACGAAACCTCGCTGCCGGGTACGACGCCTGCCGCGACGCGGATGTGTTTGGGAATGGTGAGCTGACCTTTTCCCGTGACTTGCAGGGTCTGCCCAACAAAAGTAGGAATTCGAGGTGGGAACCTTACCTCGACGATGACAGGGGGCCACAGCGCGCCTTCTGCCGGCCATGAAATGAAGCCGCGGCCGACGGCACCTCAGCAATGCGGGTCAACCGCAGCCCCCTCAGCCCCAGCCGCCCGATCTTCCCGTCCGCCACATCCAGGTGCCCCGCCAGCGCTCGGGCACGGGCACGGGCCTGGCTTCGGCCTCGCTGAATTTCACCAACACCTGGCGCGTGCCGCCCCGGGTTGCTGCCCAGGCGGTGAATTTGGGCCGCTTGCCGCTGGCAGACGAGCGCGCCGATAAGATGACCGCCTTTGCCGCCCATGTCGCCGCCAACACAGCGCCCGCTGCGGGCTCACCAAGGAAAACTGCTTCCATGATCTCCCTGCTGAATCGGATATTGACGTCTGTTTTCTGTTTCAACGCCGGGCAGCCGCCCGTCGAGACACGCTGCGGCGCCTTTGCGATGACCTTGCGGCGGTCCGGCGCGATGGGCCTGACCACCATGGCTTGCCTCGGTTTGCTGGGTCTGGCCCACGCCAGCCCGGTCGATGTGGGCCGTTTTGCGGGGCCACAAGGCAAGGTTCCACCACCCTGGCGAGTGGTTCAACTTGACAAGAAGGTGCCTGCAACCCGTTACACCGTCGTCAACTGGGACGGCGTTGGGGCCGTGGAGGCCAGGGCCGATGCCAGCATGGCGCTACTGGCGCGCAGCATCGAGCTTGATCTGCAGGCCTCGCCCGTGATGTGCTGGCGCTGGCGCGTGGACAAGGTCCTGCAAAGGGCCGATCTGGCTACCAAGGCGGGGGATGACTACGCCGCACGCATCTATGTCGCGTTCACCCTGCCGCCTGAATCGATGTCGCTCGGCCTGCGCGCCAAACTGGCCGTCGGCCGCAGCCTCTACGGCGACATGGTGCC
>JAABRA010000122.1 GCA_011391155.1 Burkholderiales bacterium | reverse complement strand
GATCACCAGCTGGTGGAACTGGCGGCGGCGATGCCGCCCCACCTCAAGCTGGCCTCGGAAGGCAAGCATGTGCTGAAGCATCGCGCGCGGGCTGGTGCCCGATGCGGTGATCGACCGCAAGAAAGGCTATTTCCCCATGCCCGCCCTTAAATTCGTACGCGGAGATTTTTTGAATTTCATGCAGGACATTTTGAATTCGCAGGCTTGCCGTGAGCGCGGCCTGTATCACCGGGCCTACGTGAACAAGCTGCTGGATGCGCCGGAGCAGCATCACACCCGCATCCAGGGCAGCAAGCTGTGGCATATGGCGCTGCTCGAGTACTGGCTGCAAAAAAATGCGTAAATTGCTGCTGCTGGCCACGCTGCCGGCCCTGTTGCTGGGCGGCTGCGTGCCGCCCAAGGCGATTGACACAGCGCCCGACCAGGTCAGTCAGCCCGCTCAGCCCATCGAGCCCATCAAGCCCGCCGAGCCCACCGTGCCAACCGTGCCAACCGTGCCCAGCCAGACTGCTTTCGACGACTGGCTCGCGGCGTTCCGTGAGGAAGCCGCGGCGCAAGGCATATCCGCCGCCACCCTCGACGCTGCCCTGACCGGCGTCACGCCGGTCGAGCGGGTGATCGAGCTCGACCGCCGCCAGCCCGAATTCCTGCAGACCTTTTCCGACTATCTGGCGCGACGCGTCAACGCGCGCCAGGTTGAGCGCGGCCAGGCGATGCTGGCCGAACATGCCGATCTGCTCGATGCGGTCGAGCAGCAGCACGGCGTTCCGAAAGCGGTGCTGGTGGCGTTCTGGGGGCTGGAAACCAACTACGGCTCCACTCTCGGCAGCCTCAACATCCCGGCCAGCTTGGCCACCCTCGCCTTCGACGGCCGGCGCAGCGCGTTCTTCCGCAGCCAGCTGCTCGATGCACTGCGCATCATCGATGCCGGGCATGTGGCTGCCATCGACATGAACGGCTCGTGGGCGGGTGCGATGGGGCATATGCAGTTCATGCCGTCGACCTTCCGTGCCTACGCAGTCGATGCCGATGGCGATGGCCGCATCGATCTGTGGCAGTCGCTGCCGGACGCCATGCATTCGGCTGCGAACTATCTCCGGCGTGCAGGCTGGCGGCCGGGCGAGCCGGTGGCGCTGGAGGTGAAGCTGCCGCAAGGATTCGACCTGCGTCGGGTCCGCATCAGTCACCGCTTGCCGGTGGCGGAATGGACGGCGCTCGGCGTGCAGACGGCCGATGGCGGTGCGCTGCCGGACGCCGCCGGGCGCGCCGCCATCGTGTTGCCGCAGGGCTGGCAGGGTCCGGCCTTCATGGTGTTCGAAAACTTCGACGTGGTGATGCGCTGGAACCGCTCGGTGAATTACGCGCTGGCCGTGGCCCAGATGGCGCAGCAGCTGGCGGGCGGTGCCGCGGTGGTGTCGCCGGCCGGTGAAGCGGGTGCGCTCAGCACTGCGCAAGTGAAAGCGCTGCAGGAGGCGCTGAACGAACTGGGTTTCGAGGCCGGGGAGGCGGATGGCCTGCTCGGCCCGATGACGCAAACCGCCATCCGCCGGTATCAGGCGGCCCACCAGTTGCCGATCGATGGCTATCCCGCTCCCAGCGTGCTGGCGCATGTCGAGCAAACGCGCGCCGCCGCGGCGGGGGCCGCCCTGATCCGTCCCCTGACCGAACCGATGCCCGGCGGCGCCGCGGATGCGCCCTGAGACCGCTGTGCCATGTCTTTGCACATTCCGGCAAGCGGGAGAACCCGATGAGTGATGCGCGCAATGTGTTGGGCGGTCTGCTGCAGGTGTGCAGCGTGTCGCCGATGACGGGCTTCGGGCGCGATGGCATCTGCCACACCGGGCCGCAGGATATCGGCAGCCACACGGTGTGCGCCCAGATGACCGAGGCCTTTCTCGACTATTCCCTGCAGCGCGGCAACGACCTCGTCACCCCCGTTGCGGAATACGATTTCCCCGGCCTGAAGCCGGGCGACCGCTGGTGCGTGTGCGCCGCGCGCTGGCTGGAGGCGGCCGAAGACGGCGTGGCCCCGCCGGTGGTGCTGGAGGCGACGCATGAGCGTGCCCTGCGCAGGGTCGCGCTGGCCGACCTGCAATACCACGCGCTGCAGACACCATGAGCCTGGTCTGCTGGAAATGCGGTGCCAGCCTGGCCGGCCTGCCGCTGCCGCTGTCGCGCCGCGATACCTGTCCCAGTTGCCACGCCGGCCTCCACGTTTGCAAGCTGTGCCGTCACTATGATGCTCAGCGCGCCGGCCAGTGTCGCGAACTGGCTGCCGACCGTGTCGCAGACAAGACCCGCGTCAACGATTGCGGCTGGTTCGTGCCCCGGCCCGATGCCTACCAGGGCGGTGGCGCGGCGATGGCGCAGGCCAGCCGCGGCGCGCTCGATGCCCTGTTCGGCAATCAGGCCGCCGATGGCGAATCGCCCCAGTCCGCCAAGCCTTCTTTGCTCGACGACCTGTTCAGGAAATAGGGGCTCAGGGCTGCAGGGCGCTCAGATCGGACGCCAGGTTCTGAGTGTCTGCGTCCTTGAGATTTCGGGTAAAGATATCAATAACCGGCGGGCCAACGTGCCCAGGCCGGGCACGGGTGGGTGTGCACCGCCGTTATCGGGCGATCACTCAACCGGCTGGGTTCGCTTTCCGTGCAACAGGCGCAGCGCCTGCCACTCATACAGCAACAGGCCTGCACCGATCAGCGCGATGCCGGTCCAGCCGCGGGCAGGAATGTATTCGGCATTGAGCGTTTGCCCCAGCAGCAGCGCGGTGACCGGGGTGACCAGCGTGATCAGTGCGACCCGACCGGCGTCGAGATGCTTGATCACGTAGTAATACAGCGTGAAGCCCACCACCGACCCGAACACCCCGAGATAGACAATCGCTGCCGCCGCGCGCGGCGTGATGTCGGGCGGCAGCCGCGCGGCATCGGCGATCAGCCATGCCAACACGAAAAGCGGCGTGGCCACGCCGAGGGATCCCGTGGTGATGGCGAGCGACGAGGCGCGCACATTGAGCCGTTTGATCCACACCAGACCGAGTGCCTGCACGGTCATGCCGGCCAGCACGGCAAGCGTGCCGAGTGTGGCGTGACTGTCGCCCGGCCACGGCTGGCCGAAAACAAACCACAGCCCCGCCAGCGCCAGGGCCACGCCAGCAATACGCATCGGAGTGAGTGTGCGCTCACTCAGCCACAGCGCGGCGAACACGCCTGTCACCAACGGCGACAGGCCGAAGATGACTGAAATCAGCCCCGACGGAATGTGCAGCGCCCCCCAGTAGGTGAGCAGCATGGCGAGAAAAATCGACAGCCCGCTGATCGCATAGAGGCGTTTCGCAGCCGGGTTGAGCGGAAAAGCCTTGCCGGTGAAACGCAGCAGCAGCAGGCAGATCGCCAGCCCGATCAGCATCCGGGCCATCACCGCGAAGCTGAAGCTGGCGCCCTGTGCGCTCCACTGGATGCCGAGCGGCGTGGTCGACCAGATCAGGATGACGCCGAGGTAGGCGGCGGGGACGGACATGGGTGCGACCCGATCAGAGCATGTAATCGCCGGCGCGTTCGGGCTGATAGGGAATATCGAGGATGCGTGCGCGCACGGTCTCTCCGTTGGGCGCCAGCCACTCGATCTGCTGGCCGACGGTCAGGCCGAGCACGGCGATGCCGGCAGGGGTGGTCACCGAAAGCTGGTCGGGGCGGCCGCTGAAATCGCGCGGATACACCAGGGTCATGTCCATCTCCCTGCCGGCGGGTTCGACCACGAAGCGGATGCGCGAATTCATGGTCACGACGTTGGGCGGCATCG
>JAABRA010000132.1 GCA_011391155.1 Burkholderiales bacterium | reverse complement strand
AAAGCGGCGAAGCGCCGGGTGACGGGCTGGCCGGCCGCGTCCACCAGGCGCAGACCGGGCGATTCCTCGATCCGGCCGATGCAGGTGACGGACGTCTGGGCCAACAGGGCAGCGGCTTTCACGCGGCTGCGGGCGGCTGGCGGCGCGCTGAACACCAGTTCGTAGTCGTCGCCGCCGGCCAGCACGCAATCCAGGGCCATTTCGGCATCAAATTGGCCAATAGGGCCATTACCCAGCGTCAGATGGTCTTTGGCAGCTATCAAGTTGATGGCGATGGCCGTGTCGATGCAGGCGCCGACGCGGCTGGCTTTCAGGATGTGGCCCAGGTCGCCGGCCAGTCCGTCACTGATGTCGGCCGCCGCCGTGGCGATGCCGCGCAGCGCCAGGCCGAGCGCCACGCGCGGGGTGGGGGTCTCCATGCGCGCGCGCGCGATGTCGAACACCGCCTGCGGCAGCGAGCGCGTGCCGCGGAACACTTCCAGCGCCAGCCGGGCGTCGCCCAGCGTGCCACTGACGTAGAGGTCGTCACCCGCTTGCGCGCCGCTGCGCAGCAAGGCCTGCCCCGGCGGGACTTCGCCAAACACGGTGATGCAGAGGTTCAACGGCCCGCGCGTGGTGTCGCCGCCGACCAGCTCGCAGCCGTGCGCATCGGCCAGGGCGAACAGTCCGCGCGAAAAACCGTCCAGCCAGGTTTCATCGGCCTGCGGCAGTGCCAGCGCCAGCGTGAAGGCCAGCGGCTTCGCACCGCAGGCGGCCAGGTCGCTCAGGTTGACGGCCAGCGCCTTGTGGCCAAGACGGAACGGATCGACGGTGGACAGGAAGTGCCGGCCTTCGACCAGCATGTCGCTGGAAATCGCCAGCTGCATGCCGGGCGCCGGGGCCAGCAGCGCGCAGTCATCGCCTATGCCTAGCGCGGCCCGGCGCGCGGGGCGCCTGAAAAAGCGGTCAATCAGCTCAAATTCACCCATGGCGCGTCATGGGGTGGCCCGGTCGCCGCCCGGCGCCGGCGGTGCCGCGCGCGGCGGCAGCAAAAAGGACAGGGGCGCCTGCCGGACGCGCTGCCAGAACGCATGACGGATGCGCACGCGATCCACGCTCGGGACGCTGTGCGCGGCCAGCGCCAGCCGGAACGCCAGGAAGAAGCTGACGGCCAGGTTGAGGGGCCCGATCACGGCAATGCCGGCGACGGCCCACCAGAATTCCGGTGTTGCCAGCACGCCCAGCCCCAGGGTATAGGCTGCGCCGGCCATCTGGCCGGTGGACAGGGTCACGTGGCGCACTTCCAGCCCCAGCCCGAAAAAGCCGGCAAAGGCGGGCACCAGGCCCAGCATCAGGCCCAGCGAGATGCTGGCCGCCAGGCCCGAGATGTTGGCGCGCAGCCATGTTGACCAGCGTCGGGCGCGCTCCCTGCCAAGCACTCGGGTGTAGCGCGGGTTCCAGGCGATGGCCGAGTCGAGCTGGTACAGCACGAACCAGTTTTCCACCCAGCCCGCGATGATGCTCGAGGCAAACAGCAGCACCCCGGTGAAGGCGGCGTACAGGGCCGTGGGCCCGAGCAGCGTCTGGTCGTGCAACACGTGGTGGGCGTGTTCGACATCGACCATGGTCTCGAACCCGCCCAGCGTCAGCGCTGCGCTGATCAGCAATACGCCGGGTATCACGAGGCCGAGGTTGCCGATGATCGCGGCGATCTGGGAACGCAGCAGGTGCGCCACCTCGTCGATGAAATTATCGACCGCATCCGGCGCGCTCATGTCCTTGAGCCGGGCCGCCATGGCCGGGGCGGTGACCGCCGGCTGCTTGGTCGCCACCGTCCAGTGCAGCAGCATGACGATCACGAAGGAGATGGCGTAGTTCATGCCGAAAGCCAGGCCGCTCCAGAACGCGGACAGGCCCAGGCCATAGATACCGAACTTGGCCCAGGTGGTGAACGCCAGCACCGCGCCGCCGCCGGCTGCCGTGCCCAGCATCTGGCGGTACTCGGCCGCGTTGCGCGTGATGTAGTGCTCACCGCTCTCGGCGTTGCGTTCCGCCACCTTGGCGGCCGTCATGTGCGTGCTGCTGGTGATCAGCGCGCGGATGCTGCGCTTGGCCTGGCCCACCTGGGCGAGCTGGGCCAGCAGGCGGGCCGTGGACTGGGCCGGGTGCTCGCTCTGCAGGCAGTCGAGCAGTTGTTTGATCCGCACCATGCGTTCGCGCAACTGGCTCAGCCGGAAAACAATGCCGACCGAAATGCCGTTTTCATCCAGATGCGCGTAGACCTTGTAGGCCGCATGGCGGCAGGCATCGAGTTGCTCGCGCAGCGCCTGCGCGCCGGCCAGGGCCAGCGGGCCACGGGCACCGTCGGCCTTGACCGCAGCCTTGAAGGCCTCGAACTGACCCGGCAGGGCGTGAAAGGGGCGGGTGTGGTACGGATGGGCCTGCGACACGGTGGCCGCCATGCGCGAACGGATTTCGGACGAAAAGCCGGCGGCGCTGACCTGCCCGACGCTGTAGGTCAGGGCGTCCATCAGCACCGCATGGCCCCACACTTCGTCGGTCGAGGCGTCGAACAGCAGGTGCTGGACGCGCTCTAAGGTGTTGTCGTCCAGGGCCTTGATCCACAGCGCATCAAGCGGATCGGGCAGCAACAGGTCGAACAGGGTGATCAGGTCGTAGGTATCGGGCGTGACGGGCAGCAGCTTGCGCCGCAGCCGGTCGCCCAGATCGCTCAGGAAGGCGGTGCGCGGCGCGAAACCGAAATCGGCCAATAGCGGGGCCGGGTCCACGGTGTCCTTGAACAGCTGCCACCAGGCGTGCCAGCGCGGCAGCCACTCGGGCCGGGCCTGCACGGCATCGAGCAGCAGGCGCACGCGCGCCACGGCGCCCGCCGGGTCGTCGCCCTGGCCCATGCCGGCGCGCACCCAGGCCAGCAGGTCCACCAGCCACAGATGGCGTTCAGCGCGGCTCGCGCCGGGGTCCAGCGCGTTGAGCAGGTGGGTCAGGTCGGACGGCCCCGATGGCGACATGGCGGCCGGACGGCTAATGCAGCACGCGGCCGCCGGCCTGGCCGGTGGCGTCAAGCACGAAGCGCGGGATGGTCACCTCGAACGGTTCGCCGTCTTCCTTCACGAAGAAGTAGCGTCCTTCCATGGTGCCGGTCGGTGTGCGCAGGCGGCAGCCGCTGGTGTATTCGAAGGCTTCGCCGGGCTTGAGTAGCGGCTGGTGGCCGACCACCCCCAGGCCGCGCACTTCCTCGCGGTGGAGGTCGGCGTCCAGGATGATCCAGTGCCTGGAAATCAGCTGGGCCGGCGCGTCGCCCCGGTTGGCAATGGTGATGGTGTACGAAAAACCGTAGGTTTCGTCCAGCGGGGACGATTGCCCGGGCAGGTAGTTCGGCTGGACGCGGATGTCAATCTCAGGCTTGCTCATGCGCTGATCTTAAGCCGCCAGGACGTTCCCGGGCGGGCATGGGGCCATCGGCTTGCTGCGACAATCCTGGCATGAGCCCGACTTTTCGTATTGCCCCTTCCATTCTGTCGGCCGACTTTGCCCGTCTGGGCGAGGAGGTTCGTTGCGTCATCGCCGCGGGGGCCGACTGGGTCCATTTCGACGTGATGGACAACCATTACGTGCCCAACCTGACTTTCGGTCCGATGGTCTGCCAGGCGCTCAAGCCGCACGCGAAGAAGCCCGACGGAACGCCGGTGCCGATCGATGTGCACTTGATGATCCAGCCGGTGGACGCGCTGGCCGCCGGATTTGCCGATGCCGGCGCCGACCTGATCAGTTTCCACCCCGAGGCCTCGGGCCATGTGCACCGCAGCGTGCAGGCCATCAAGGCCCGGGGCATCAAGGCCGGCGTGGTGTTCAACCCCGCCACGCCGCTGGACGTGCTCGACTGGGTGATCGACGACATCGACCTGATCCTGATCATGTCGGTCAACCCGGGCTTTGGCGGGCAGAGTTTCATCGACAGCGCGCTGCGCAAGATCGAGGCCGCGCGCAGGCGCATCGAGGCCACGGGCCGCGACATTCGCCTGGAAGTGGACGGCGGCATCAAGACCGACAACATCCGTCGCGTGGCCGACGCCGGCGCCGACACTTTCGTGGCTGGCAGTGCGATTTTCGGCCAGCCGGACTACCAGGGCGTGATTGACGCCATGCGCGCCGAACTGGCGCGCTGAACGCCGGTGCCGGGCGCCATGGCGCAGCCGTTCAGGGCTTGATGTAGCCGTTGTGGTCGCGGGTCTGCAGCTGGGCGATGCGCACCACGCCGGACGGCGTGAATTCCGCGTCCATGCTGAACTGCTCTTTCTTGAGGCTGCGGTTCTTCAGGGTGATTTCGCAAACCTCGAAACGCACGCCGCGGGCCTTGAGCGCGCTGACCAGCGAGGCGTAGTCGATGCTGGGGTTCTTCTTGTCCTTGGCGCCTTCCATCAGGAAGTCCACGCCATCGGCATGGGTTACCACGGTGATTCTGGTGTCCGGGGCAACGTCGAGATGGTTTCGGATATTGCGCAGCCCCTTGGTGGCCTGCGCCTCGGCGTTGTCGATGTGATAAACCACCTTGTCCTGGGCCAGCGCGGCGCCGCAGATCAACAGCGCGCCGAGCAAGGCCGTGAAAAAAGGAAGGATGCGTCGCATGGGAGTCTCCTGTGTAGGCGAGTGGAATGAGCGCGCAGCATACTTCGAAAGAACGCCCCGGTGGTCCGGGCAAACCTCCATACCCGCCATGACGCTGAAATTACCGGACTTCGCTGGCCTGGACGCCTGCATCGTCGACCTCGACGGCACCCTGGTGGACACTCTGGGCGACTTTGAAGTGGCGCTGAACCACATGCTGGCGACGCTGGACAGGCCGCCGGTCAACCGCGAACTTATCGAAAAACTCGTGGGCAAAGGCTCGGAACACCTGATCCGATCGGTGCTGACCCATGTCGAGGAGCAGCGGGGTGTGGCCGGTTTTGTTCCTCCGGATGATCTGTTCCAGCGTGCCTGGCGCGCCTACCAGCAACACTACCTGGCAATCAACGGCCGGCACAGCATGGTCTATCCCGGGGTCACCGAAGGGCTTATGGCCCTGCAGGCCTCAGGGCTGCGACTGGCGTGCCTGACCAACAAGCCCACCGGATTTGCGCGGCCGCTGCTGCGGGCCAAAGGGCTGGAGGGATTTTTCAGTCACGTGTTTGGCGGCGACGCGTTTGCGCGCAAGAAGCCGGATCCGCTGCCGCTGCGCAAGACCTGCGAGGCGCTGGGCAGTGAGCCGGCGCGCACGCTGATGCTGGGCGACTCCAGCAACGATGCCCTGGCTGCGCGCGCGGCCGGTTGCCCGGTGGTGCTGGTGAGCTATGGCTACAACCATGGCCTGCCGATCCGTAGCGTCGATGCCGACGGCTACCTGGACTCGCTCGACGGGCTGGCGGCCTGGCTCGGCCAGCGCCACTGACGCTTATTTGCCCAGCAAGGCGTCCTTGAGCTTCCAGTCCGCCGGGTTGGGGCCCAGCCAGATGCGCATCATGGCATTGAAGAACTCAGGCTCCTTGAACGGCTCACCCTGGACTTTTCCCTTGATGGTGATGACCGTGCCCGTCCCGGGAATCCATTCGATGACGAAGTTTTCTCCAGGGAACAGCTTTTTCTGTTCACTGAAGATCTGGCCCATGCGGATCAGGCCTGGAATCAGCTTGGACATCTCGCCTCGGGGCGTGTTGTCTTCCACGCCGCGGGTGAAGAGCTTGCCCAGTTCCGTCGAATCGATCTCGCGCAGCATGGTGATGCTCATGCGCTTGGGGCCGGGCGTGGCTATGACCTCTTCGGGCGTGCTGGCCTTTTTGGTGAGGTACAGACCGGCGGCATAGACCTTGAACACCGCCTTGTAGCGCACGCCGGCGCCGTTGAGCGTCAACTTGACGTTGTTCAGCTGGGCGGTGTCTTCCAGTTTGATGCCGCCCACGTCGACGGTGGCGGCGCAGGCCAGGGCGGTGGCGAGACTTAATGCGACGCCCAGCGCCACGGAGCGAAGGTTTTTCATGGGGAAACTCCAAAAAAAGAACGGACGTTCTATTTGGTGATTTTCGCGTTTCTCCAGCGAAACGGTTACAGGGTTTTGCCTTAGGGCACGGTTTGATCCGTGTCAGGGATGCGGGCGCGGGTTTGCTACACTGGCGCCCATCATGTTCAATCCAAGCACGTCCCCCTCAGGTGGTACCGCTGGCCCGCTCGGCCGGGGAGCCTGGCCCTGGCGCAAGCCACGCAACGTGCAAGCCTGACTGGCGCGGTCCCCGCGCCCAAGCGCCCGGCCAACCATTGGTCGAGGTTTTGGATGAAAAAGATGTGCCAGCGCGCGGCACTGAGCTTGGAGGCTCAACCCATGATCACCGAACTTGAATTCAAAAGCCTGGCCAGCCAGGGCTACAACCGCATTCCCTTGATGGTCGAGGCCTTTGCCGACCTGGAGACCCCGCTCTCGCTGTACCTGAAGCTGGCGCACTCGAAAGACGGCGGCAAGTACAGCTTTTTGCTCGAATCCGTGGTCGGCGGCGAGCGTTTCGGCCGGTACAGCTTCATTGGCCTTCCCGCGCGCACGCTGGTGCGCGCCAGCGGCTTTGGCGCGCAGGCCGTGACCGAGGTGGTGCGCGACGGCGTGGTGGTCGAGACCGTGCGCCATGCCGAGGCGGGGGCGTGCAAGACGCCGCTGGATTTCATCGCAGACTACCAACAGCGCTTCAAGGTGGCGCTGCGGCCCGGTCTGCCGCGCTTTTGCGGTGGCCTGGCGGGCTACTTCGGTTACGACACGGTGCGTTACATCGAAAAAAAGCTCGAAAAGACCTGCCCACCCGACACCCTCGGCTGCCCCGACATCCTGCTGCTGCAGTGCGAGGAACTGGCCGTCATCGACAACCTCTCCGGCAAGCTCTACCTGATCGTCTATGCCGATCCGGCCCAGCCCGAGGCCTACAGCAACGCCAAGAAGCGCCTGCGCGACCTGAAGGAGCAGCTGAAATATTCGGTCAGCGCGCCGGTGGTCAAGCCCAGCCAGGGCTATCCCGCCGAGCGCGACTTTGCCAAGGCCGACTACCTGGCCGCCGTGGAGCGCGCCAAGGAACTGATCGCCGACGGCGACTTCATGCAGGTGCAGGTGGGCCAGCGCATCAAGAAGCGCTACACCGAGAGCCCGCTGTCGCTGTACCGCGCGCTGCGCTCGCTGAACCCCAGCCCGTATATGTATTACTACCACTTCGGGGATTTCCATGTGGTGGGCGCCAGCCCGGAGATCCTGGTGCGCCAGGAGCAGACCGACCAGGGTCAGAAGATCACCATCCGCCCGCTGGCCGGCACCAAACCGCGCGGCGCCACGCCCGAAAAGGACAAGGCCGCCGAATTGGAACTGATCAACGACCCGAAGGAGCGCGCCGAGCACGTCATGCTGATCGACCTGGCGCGCAACGACATCGGGCGCATCGCCAAGATCGGCAGCGTCAAGGTCACGGAAGCCTTCACGGTGGAGCGCTACAGCCATGTCATGCACATCGTGAGCAACGTCGAGGGCCTGCTCAACGACGGCATGACCAGCATGGACGTGCTCAAGGCGACCTTCCCGGCCGGCACCCTGACCGGCGCGCCCAAGGTGCATGCGATGGAGGTGATCGACCAGCTCGAGCCGACCAAGCGCGGCCTGTACGGCGGCGCCTGCGGCTACCTGAGCTATGCCGGAGACATGGACGTGGCCATCGCGATCCGCACCGGCATCATCAAGGACGGCACGCTGTATGTGCAGGCCGCGGCCGGCGTGGTGGCGGATTCGGTGCCCGAGATGGAATGGCGGGAAACCGAACACAAGGCGCGGGCCTTGCTGCGCGCTGCCGAACTGGTCGAAGAAGGGCTGGAGTAAATCATGACGAAACCGATCCAACTCCTGATGATCGACAACTACGACTCGTTCACCTACAACATCGTCCAGTATTTGGGCGAGCTGGGGGCGCAGGTCGAGGTGTTCCGCAATGACGAGATCACGCTCGATGAGATCGACGCCCGCCTGCAGGCCGGCCAGCTTCACCGGCTGGTGGTCTCGCCCGGCCCTTGCTCACCCGCTGAAGCCGGGATTTCTGTGGCAGCGATCCAGCACTTTGCCGGAAAACTGCCGATTCTGGGCGTGTGCCTGGGGCACCAGTCGATCGGTGCGGCCTTTGGCGGCAAGATCGTGCGGGCGCAGCAGCTCATGCACGGCAAGACCAGTGTCATCACCACTACGCAGGAAGGCGTGTTCGCCGGCTTGCCGCAGCAGTTCACGGTGAACCGCTATCACTCGCTGGCGATCGAGCGCGCCAGCTGCCCCGAGTGCCTGAAAGTGACGGCCTGGACCGACGACGGCGAGATCATGGGGGTGAAGCACAAGACCTTGGACATCGAAGGCGTGCAGTTCCACCCCGAGAGCATCCTGACCGAACACGGCCACGCCATGCTGCGCAACTTCCTGGTGCCGGCAGCCTGATGGTTAATCCTTAATCAATAGCAAACAACGACCTTTCGAAGCTGGGATGATGCCAAAATGATTCAAAAAAATCCGCTGGAGGCAGTGGATCTGCGCAGCGACACCGTGACGTTGCCCACGGTCGCGATGCGTGCCGCCATGCTCACCGCGCCGCTCGGCGACGATGTGTTTGGTGACGACCCCAGCGTCAATGCCCTGCAGGAGCGGATCGCTGCGCTGCTGGGTTTCGAGGCCGCGCTGTTCGTGCCCACAGGCACCCAGAGCAACCTGTGCGCCATCCTGGCCCACTGCCAGCGGGGCGACGAGTACATCGTTGGACAGATGGCGCACTGCTACCGGTGGGAAGGGGGTGGCGCGGCGGTGCTGGGCAGCGTGCAGCCCCAGCCGCTGGCGCATCAACCGGACGGCACCCTGGCCCTGCCAGACATCGAGTCCGCCATCAAGCCCGACGACGCCCATTTCGCATGTACGCGGCTGCTGGCGCTGGAAAACACGCTGGGCGGCAAGTTGCTGCCCTTCGACTACATCCAGGCCGCAACCGCCCTGGCCGCCCGGCACGGTCTGGCGCGGCATCTGGACGGTGCACGCTTGTTCAATGCGGCCGTGGCGCAGGCCGAAATCACGGGTTCAACACCTTTAACTGAAGCCCGGCGTATGGCGCAGTGTTTCGACAGCGTCTCGGTCTGCTTCAGCAAGGGCCTGGGCGCGCCGGTGGGCTCGGCACTGTGCGGTTCGCGGGAATTGATCGCCCGCGCCCACCGCGTCCGCAAGATGGCCGGCGGCGGCATGCGCCAGTCGGGCCTGCTGGCGGCGGCGGCCCTGCACGCGCTGGAGCACCATGTCGAGCGGCTGGCGTCAGACCACGCGCTGGCGCGGCGGCTGGCCGACGGCCTGGCCGGCATTGAGGGTCTGCAGATCGAGCCACCGCAAACCAACATGGTATTTGCCGACCTGACCGGCGCGGCCCGGGATCAATCGGCTGCCTTGCTGGCGCATCTGCAGGCGCAGGGCGTGCGCGCCACCGGGCTGTACCGCCTGCGCTTCGTGACGCACATGGATGTGAATGCGGCCGGCGTGGACCGCGCCGTGGCGGCGATCCGGCAGTTTTTCCGCGCCTGAGCGGGTTCCTTGCGCTGCATCCGCCATGCCCGACATTCACCACCTTGGCCTGTTCATCGCCGCCGGCCTGCTGCTGAACCTGACACCGGGGCCGGACGTGCTCTACATCGTCACGCACGCGCTGCGGTCCGGCGCGCGCGCCGGCGTGGTGGCGGCACTGGGCATCACCGCGGGCTGCTTCGTCCACATCTTCGCCGCTGCGCTCGGGGTCGGCGCCCTGCTCGCGGCTTCGGCAACGGCCTTCACGGTGCTGAAGGGGCTGGGCGCGGCGTACCTGCTGTATGTGGGGGCATCGATGCTGCTGTCGCGCAGCGCGGCAACTCCGTTATTGATAGCGGAAAATGACCCATTGACGCTGGGAAAAGCCCCAAAAAGCTTGAAAAAAGTGTTTTTGCAGGGTTTTGGCACCAACGCGCTCAACCCCAAGGTGGCGCTGTTCTTCCTGGCTTTCGTGCCCCAGTTCATCGACCCGCAGGCACCCGACAAGACCCTGGCCTTCCTGCTGCTGGGCGCGCTGTTCAATTTCAACGGACTGTGGGTCAACATCGGCTGGGCGATGGCCGCGGCCTGGGCGCGCCAGTGCCTGGGCGTCGTGCAGCAGCGCCTGAATGCGGCGACCCGCTGGCTCGACCGCGTGGCTGGCGTGATGTTCATCGGCTTCGGACTGAAGCTGGCCCTGTCAGACCATCCGGCAACTTGAGGAGATTTCCATGCCCATGACCCCCCAGGAAGCGCTGCAGCGCACCATCGAGCACCGCGAGATTTTTCACGACGAAATGCTGCACATCATGCGCATGATCATGAAGGGCGAGGTGTCGCCCGTCCTCATGGCGGCGCTGATCACCGGCCTGCGTGTGAAGAAGGAAACCATCGGCGAGATCACCGCGGCCGCGCAGGTGATGCGCGAGTTTTCCACCAAGGTCCACGTGGCGGACAAGACGTACCTGGTGGATATCGTCGGCACCGGCGGGGATGGCTCGCACACCTTCAATATCTCCACTTGCGCGATGTTCGTGGCGGCGGCCGCGGGCGCCAAGGTCAGCAAGCATGGCGGGCGCAGCGTCAGCAGCAAGTCCGGCAGCGCCGACGTGCTGGAAAGCCTGGGCATCAACATCAACCTCTCCCCCGAGGCAATTGCGCGCTGCATCGACGAGGTCGGCATCGGCTTCATGTTCGCGCCCAACCACCATCCCGCCATGAAGAATGTGGCGCCGGTGCGCCGCGAACTCGGCATCAAGACGATTTTCAACATCCTCGGGCCGCTGACCAACCCGGCGTCGGCCCCCAACATCCTGATGGGCGTGTTTCACCCGGACCTCGTGGGCATTCAGGTGCGTGCGCTGCAGCGCCTGGGCGCGGAGCATGCGGTGGTCGTCTATGGCCGCGACGGCCTGGACGAAGTGAGCCTGGGCGCGGCCACGCTGGTGGGCGAGTTGAAGAACGGCGAGATCAGCGAATACGAGATCCACCCGGAAGACTTTGGCCTGGCCATGGCCAGTAACCGGGCGCTCAAGGTCGATACACCCGAGCAGTCGCGCGCGATGCTGCTGGGCGTCCTGGACAACCAGCACGGGGCGCCGCGCGACATCGTGATCCTGAATGCGGGTGTGGCGCTGTATGCCGCCAATGTGGCCGCCAGCATGAAGGAGGGTATCGAACGGGCCCGCACCGCCATCGAGTCCGGCGCGGCCAAGGCGCGCCTGGAGAAGCTCATCGTCACCGCCCATGCCCTGAGCGCGGCTGCCTGACATGTGGCGTGACCCCGGCGTGTGGATTGCCATCGGCGTGTCGCTGCTGTTCGTGGTGGTGGCGCTGGTGATGCATCGCGTGATCGTGAAAGTACTAAAGGACGGCTCCGCCGAATCCAACCATGAGTGACATCCTGAACAAGATAGTGGCCGTCAAGCGCGAGGAAGTCGCCGCCGGCCTGAAGAAGAAGTCGCTGGCCGCGGTGCGCGCCGACGCCGAGAGCCGCGTGCTGACGCGCGACTTCGTCGGCGCCCTGCGCGCGAAGATCGCGCTCGGACAGGCGGCGGTGATTGCCGAGATCAAGAAGGCCAGCCCGTCCAAGGGCGTACTGCGCGCGGACTTCATCCCCGCCGATATCGCCCAGAGCTACGCCGACGGCGACGGGGTGACCAGCGCAGCCTGCCTGTCGGTGCTGACGGATCAGCAGTTCTTTCAGGGCAGTGTGGACTCCCTCAAGCAGGCGCGGGCCTCCTGCCAGCTGCCGGTGCTGCGCAAGGATTTCATGATCGACGCCTGGCAGATCTATGAGTCGCGCGCCATGGGGGCCGACGCCATCCTGCTGATCGCGGCCTGCCTGGACGACGCGCAGATGTCCGATCTGGAGGCGATAGCGCGCAGCCTGGACATGGCGGTGCTGGTGGAAGTGCATGACCGCGCCGAGCTGGAGCGCGCTTTGCGCCTCAAGACGCCGCTGATGGGCATCAACAACCGCAACCTGCGCACCTTCGAGGTGTCGATCGAGACCACTCTGGCCCTGCGGGCCGATGTGCCGGCCGACCGCCTGCTGGTCACGGAGAGCGGCATTCTGGGCCGGGCCGACGTTCAGGCGCTGCGAAATGCCGGTGTCAATGCCTTCCTGGTCGGGGAAGCCTTCATGCGCGCGCCCGATCCGGGCCTGGCCCTGGCGGAGCTGTTTGGCTGATTTGCTATGAATAGCAAAGCAAATACCGTCCATTTGACGCTGGGATGAGGCTGAAATGATGGGGCACACGGCGTTGTGGCCACATTCCGTCGTGGTCGCGGCCGACGTCCCTTCCAGGCTGACGGCGTGGAATCCTCAAGCCTGGCCGGTGGCCGATGACTGGCAGGCGCTGGTCAATGGCTTCTACCGCAGTGAGACCGGCCAACGGCTGGGCGCGTTCGTCCAGGCGCGTCTGGACGCGGGTGCGGTGGTCTATCCGCCGCACCCCCTGCGCGCCCTGGAACTGACCCCGCTGGCCGAGGTGCGCGTGGTGATCGTGGGTCAAGACCCCTATCACGGGCCCGGCCAGGCCGAGGGGTTGGCCTTTTCCGTGGCGGCAGGGCAAAAAGTGCCGCCCAGCCTGCGCAACATCTTCAAGGAGTTGCGCCGCGACCTTGATGTGCCGGCGCCCGGCGATGGTTCCCTGGTGCGTTGGGCGCGGCAGGGCGTCCTGCTGCTCAATACCAGTCTGACGGTCGAGGCCGGACAGCCGGCCTGCCACGTCCACCAGGGCTGGGAAACGCTGACCGATGCCCTCATCACCGCCGTCGCGCAGATGGATCGGCCGGTGGTTTTCATGCTGTGGGGCGCCCACGCGCAGCAAAAACGCAGCTTGATCGAGGCCTCCACCCGGCGCCGCCAGCACCGGGTGCTGGTGGCCAACCACCCGTCACCGCTGTCGGCCTCCCGGGCGCCGCTGCCCTTTATCGGCTGCAACCATTTCCGCGATGCCAATGCGTTCCTGGCGGAACGGGGTCTGGCGCCGCTGCATTGGTAAGAGTTTGCGGGCCTTGTTGCAAAAGGGCGGGAAATGCTGGCATAATCGACGGTTCGCTGAGGAGGGGTGCCCGAGTGGCTAAAGGGGGCAGACTGTAAATCTGTTGGCTTACGCCTACGCTGGTTCGAATCCAGCCTCCTCCACCAGCAGTTTTTTGGCAGTGCAGACGAGCTAGAGTGTTTGGGAAAAAGGTTTCCGCGTAGGACCAGGGCAGGGCGTAGTGGCGCTGCCATGGAATCAATGCGGGAGTAGTTCAATGGTAGAACCCTAGCCTTCCAAGCTAATGACGCGGGTTCGATTCCCGTCTCCCGCTCCAGCTTCGGTTCGTCAGCCTGTGGTTATTTGACGAGTTTATTGCCCTTGTGGCTCAGTGGCAGAGCACTCCCTTGGTAAGGGAGAGGTCGCGGGTCCGATTCCCGCCAAGGGCACCAGTTTTGGGGTGTGCGACCGGTTCGCATTCCCGTTGTTTTTTGTTTTTTTCGGAGCCGAAAAAATGGGAAAAGAGAAATTCACGCGAACCAAGCCCCACGTCAACGTGGGCACCATTGGCCACGTTGACCATGGCAAGACCACGCTGACGGCGGCCATCACCACGGTGCTGTCGGCCAAGTTCGGCGGCACCGCCAAGGCCTACGACCAGATCGACGCGGCGCCGGAAGAAAAAGCCCGCGGCATCACCATCAACACCGCGCACGTCGAGTATGAGACGGCCAATCGCCACTACGCCCACGTCGACTGCCCCGGCCACGCGGACTACATCAAGAACATGATCACCGGCGCCGCCCAGATGGACGGCGCCATCCTGGTGTGTTCCGCCGCTGACGGCCCCATGCCCCAGACCCGCGAGCACATCCTGCTGGCGCGCCAGGTCGGCGTACCCTACATCATCGTGTTCCTGAACAAGTGCGACATGGTCGACGACGCCGAACTGCTCGAACTCGTCGAAATGGAAGTGCGCGAGTTGCTCGACAAATACGACTTCCCCGGCGACAAGACCCCGATCATCCACGGCTCCGCCAAGCTCGCCCTCGAAGGCGACAAGGGTCCCCTGGGTGAAGAAGCCATCATGAAGCTGGCCGACGCCCTGGACACCTACATCCCCCCGCCCGAGCGCGCCGTGGATGGCGCCTTCCTGATGCCTGTCGAAGACGTGTTCTCCATCTCCGGCCGCGGCACCGTCGTGACCGGCCGTATCGAGCGCGGCGTGGTCAAGGTCGGCGAGGAAATCGAAATCGTCGGCATCAAGGACACCGTCAAGACCACCTGCACCGGCGTGGAAATGTTCCGCAAGCTGCTCGACCAGGGCCAGGCCGGCGACAACGTCGGCATCCTGCTGCGCGGCACCAAGCGTGAAGACGTCGAGCGCGGCCAGGTACTGTGCAAGCCCGGCTCCATCAAGCCGCACACCCACTTCACGGGCGAGATCTACGTCTTGTCCAAGGACGAAGGCGGCCGTCACACGCCGTTCTTCAACAACTACCGTCCCCAGTTCTACTTCCGCACCACGGACGTGACGGGCGCCATCGAACTGCCCGAAGGCAAGGAAATGGTCATGCCGGGTGACAACGTGTCGATCACCGTCAAGCTGATTGCCCCGATCGCCATGGAAGAAGGTCTGCGGTTCGCCATCCGCGAGGGCGGTCGTACCGTCGGCGCCGGTGTCGTGGCCAAGATCCTCGCGTAATTTATCGTAGGGGTATAGCTCAATTGGCAGAGCGTCGGTCTCCAAAACCGAAGGTTGTAGGTTCGATTCCTACTGCCCCTGCCACCTGATCCGTGGCCCTCAAAGCCCGCCAGAGTCCTGGCGGGCTTCAGCGTCTCATAGGACGCCTTGACTCAAAAGCTGAAAAGCGCAGGATTTGCCAAAAATGGCCTCTTCACAACAAGTGGACACCGTCAACACCACGGCTGACAAAGCCAAGCTCGCTGCCGCGGTGGCGCTGGTCGTGGCTGCTCTGGCGGCGTACTACCTGCTTGCCAAGCAGGGTTCCGTTGCCCAGTGGGGTGGCCTGCTCGCGGGTCTGGGCGCGGCTGTGGTGGTGTTTTTTGCGTCCGAAACCGGCAAACAACTCGTTGCGTTCGGGCGAGATGCCTGGCGTGAGGTCAAGAAGGTGGTCTGGCCCTCCCGCAAGGAGGCCATCCAGATGACGCTTTACGTATTTGGCTTTGTCGTGGTCATGGCGCTGTTTCTCTGGCTGACTGACAAGACGCTTGAATGGGTGTTCTACGACCTGATTCTGGGGTGGAAAAAATAATGACTGAAATTGTCGAAAATCTCCCAGCCAGCGCATCGGCCAATCCCGATCTGAAGTGGTACGTGGTTCATGCCTATTCCGGCATGGAAAAGGCGGTCGAGCGCAACATCCTGGAGCGGATCAACCGCGCCGGCATGCAGGGCAAGTTTGGCCGTATTCTGGTTCCCACCGAAGAGGTCGTCGAGATCAAGAACGGCCAGAAAAAGACCACCGAGCGCAAATTCTTCCCCGGCTATGTGCTGGTCGAGATGGTCATGGACGACGAGACCTGGCATCTGGTGAAGCACACCAACAAGGTGACGGGCTTTGTCGGCGGCGCAAAAAACCGTCCGGCGCCCATTTCCGAAGAAGACGTGCAAAAGATCGTGAGTCAGATGCAGGAGGGCACGGACAAGCCGCGCCACAAGGTTGAATTTGAAGTGGGTGAATATGTCCGCGTCAAGGAAGGCCCCTTCACCGATTTCAATGGAACGGTGGAAGAGGTCAACTATGAAAAGAACAAGGTCCGTGTGTCGGTGACGATTTTCGGTCGCGCCACGCCGGTTGAACTGGAATTCGGTCAGGTCGAGAAGACCTGAAGCGGTTTTCATCCGCGCCTTGCGACTCGGTGCGGATGTCGGTTGATGAGTCGTTAATGTCGGGGAGCCTCTGCCAAGTCTGAGGCGCTTGCACCCGAAAGGAGAAAAGTATGGCGAAAAAAATCGTCGGCTTCGTCAAGCTGCAAGTACCAGCTGGCAAGGCCAACCCGTCCCCCCCGATTGGCCCGGCACTGGGTCAGCGCGGCCTGAACATCATGGAGTTCTGCAAGGCGTTCAACGCGCAGACCCAAAGCATCGAGCCCGGCACGCCCCTGCCGGTCGTGATCACCGCTTTTGCGGACAAGAGCTTCACCTTCATCATCAAGACGCCTCCGGCGACAGCGATGATCAAGAAAGCCATCAAGCTCGTCAAGGGTTCTGCCAAGCCGAATGCCGACAAGGTCGGCGTGATCACTCGCGCCCAGCTTGAGGAAATCGCCAAGACCAAGATGAAGGACATGACGGCTGCCGATCTGGATGCCGCGGTTCGTACCATTGCTGGTTCCGCCCGTTCCATGGGTGTGAATGTGGAGGGCGTATAAATGTCCAAGCTCACCAAAAAGCAGAAAGCACAGCAGGGCAAGATTGACAGCACCAAGCTGTACCCGCTCGCGGATGCGCTGGGGATCGTGAAGGAATTCGCCAACGCGAAGTTCGACGAGTCGATCGATGTGGCCGTTCAACTTGGTATTGACGCCAAGAAATCGGATCAGGTTGTCCGCGGCGCTGTCGTGTTGCCCAACGGCACCGGCAAAACCAAGCGGGTTGCCGTTTTTGCGCAAGGCGCCAAGGCCGAGGAAGCCAAGGCGGCGGGTGCCGACATCGTCGGTATGGACGATCTGGCCGCGATGGTCAAGGCCGGTGACATGCCTTTCGACGTGGTGATCGCTGCGCCGGACGCCATGCGCGTGGTCGGTACCCTGGGCCAGATCCTGGGCCCCCGCGGCCTGATGCCCAATCCCAAGGTGGGAACCGTGACGGCCGACGTCGCCACCGCGGTGCGGAATGCCAAGGCGGGTCAGGTGCAATTCCGGGTCGACAAGGCCGGTATTGTGCATTCGACCATTGGCCGTCGTTCGTTCGAGTCCGACAAGCTTCAAGGCAACCTGGCAGCGCTCATCGATGCGCTGACCAAGGCCAAGCCGGCCACCAGCAAGGGCGTGTATTTGCGCAAAGTGGCGGTTTCGTCAACCATGGGTGTCGGTGTCCGCGTGGACACCCAGTCCATCTCGGCGTAGTCGCAAGAATTTCGGGGGACGTGAAAACGTCGACCGATGTGGTGGGCTGTGACGGTGTCGAAGCCGGCGCAGGCCATCCAAGACCGTTGGCGTACGGGAAACCGTGCTTAATCGTTGATCTCGAAGGTTCGCCTGACGGTTCAGTGCCAACGCAGATGGCGATCCCGCTGCAGATGGAATCCGTTCCGAAACAGTTGGTCGCTGCAATGAGACGTGCCGGGCGGCAGTTCGCCAAACCGCACATATTGTGAAGGAGTAGACCTTGAGTCTGAATCGCAGTGAGAAACAAGCCGTCATTGAAGAAGTGACCGGCCTCGCCGCTAAAGCTCAAACGCTCGTGATCGCGGAATACCGCGGCATCACGGTCGCTGCCATGACCAAACTGCGCGCCGAAGCCCGCAGCAAGGGTGTGAGCCTGATGGTGTTGAAGAACACCCTGGCCCGCCGTGCTGTGGGGGGTAGCGCATTTGAGGTGGTGGCTGACCAGATGTCCGGTCCGCTGATCTATGGCTTTTCTGAAGACGCTGTTGCCGCTGCGAAAGTAGTGGCTGATTTCGCGAAAACCAACGACAAGTTGGTGATTCGTGGTGGCGCTTTCGGTGGAAAAGTCCTGGATGTGAACGGCGTGAAGCAGTTGGCCAGCATTCCTCCCAAGGAAGTTTTGCTGGCTCAGTTGCTGGGCTTGATGCAATCCCCCATTTCGCGTACAGCCCGTGTGCTGGCCGCTCTGGCGGAGAAAAAAGGCGGCGGCGTGGCAGTAGATGTGCCCGCTGAATCGGTCGCGGCCTGATGGCCCGCGGCATGTGGTAACCAATATTGTTAGGAATTGAAAATGGCATTCGATAAAGACGCATTTTTGACCGCGCTCGACAGCATGACGGTCATGGAACTCAACGACCTGGTGAAAGCCATCGAAGAGAAATTTGGTGTGAGCGCTGCGGCCATGTCTGCACCGGCCGCTGGCGGTGGCGCAGCCGCTGCGGTGGTCGAAGAGAAGACCGAATTCAATGTGGTGCTGCTCGAAGCTGGCGCCAACAAGGTGTCGGTCATCAAGGCCGTGCGCGAAATCACCGGCCTGGGTCTCAAGGAAGCCAAGGATGTGGTGGATGGCGCGCCGAAGGCGGTCAAGGAAGGCCTTGCCAAGGCTGACGCCGAAGCAGCGAAGAAAAAGCTGGAAGACGCCGGCGCGAAAGTCGAACTCAAGTAATTGGGTTTTGCCAAAAGGCTGGAGCGTCCACAAGGGCCTCCAGCCTTTGGTGCTTGAAGAGTGCACCCAAAAACATCGCCAACGGCGTTGTTTTTGAGTGTTTTCTGACCCCGACTGCAGAAAGCGACTTGGTTCGGGTTGCGTGCAATGCGCAACTGTCCGCCAGAGGTTGGTAGAGGCCAGCCACCAAGAAACCGTTGAGACATTGGGGGCGGGCCGAAGTGAAGCTTCGGTCTGTCCGCAACGAAATAGTGCTCGACACCTTAGTCGCCAAAGACCCAGGACGTATGTCTTTGACCGGAGATTCCATGGCTTATTCATACACTGAACGCAAGCGCATTCGCAAAAGTTTCGGCAGCCGCGAGAGCGTGCTGGAAGTACCTTACCTCCTGCAGATGCAAAAGGACGCCTATACGGCGTTCCTGCAAGCGGATGCAAGCCCCAAAAAGCGGACCCACGAAGGGCTGCAGGCGGCCTTCGAGGCGGCCTTCCCCATCGTCTCCCACAACGGTTTTGTGGAGATGAAGTTCGTCGAATACAACCTGGCCAAGCCGGCGTTCGACGTACGTGAATGCCAGACCCGCGGCTTGACGTTTGGCTCGGCCGTGCGCGCCCGCGTGCAGTTGATCATCTATGACCGGGAATCCTCGACGTCGCAGTCCAAGGTCGTGAAGGAGGTCAAGGAGCAGGAGGTCTACATGGGCGAAGTCCCGCTCATGACCGAGAAGGGCTCCTTCATCATCAATGGCACCGAGCGCGTGATTGTCTCGCAGCTCCACCGCTCGCCTGGCGTGTTCTTCGAGCATGACAAGGGCAAGACCCACAGCTCCGGGAAACTGCTGTTCTCCGCACGCATCATCCCCTATCGTGGCTCGTGGCTCGACTTCGAGTTTGACCCCAAGGACATTCTGTACTTCCGGGTCGACCGCCGCCGCAAGATGCCGGTGACGATTCTGATGAAGGCGATCGGCCTGAATCCGGAGTCGATTCTTGCCAACTTCTTCGTCAACGACAATTTCCGGTTGATGGACAGCGGGGCGCAGATGGAATTTGTGTCCGAGCGTCTGCGCGGCGAAGTGGCACGATTCGACATCACCGACAAGTCCGGCAAGGTCGTCGTGGCCAAGGACAAACGCGTCACCGCCCGCCACACGCGCGAACTGGAACAGACCGCCACGACCCATATCAGCGTTCCGGAAGATTTCCTGATTGGCCGGGTGGTCGCGCGCGGCATTGTGGACGCCGAGACTGGCGAAATCATTGCCAAAGCCAATGATGAATTGACCGAGGCGCTGCTCAAGAAGCTGCGCTCCGCCGGCGTTCAGGATCTTCAGTGCATCTACACGAACGAGCTGGATCAGGGCGCATACATGTCGCAGACCCTGCGCATCGACGAAACTGTGGATGAGTTCGCTGCGCGTGTCGCCATTTACCGCATGATGCGCCCGGGCGAGCCGCCCACCGAGGACGCGGTGCAGGCCTTGTTCCAGCGTCTGTTCTACAACCCCGACACCTACGATCTGTCGCGTGTGGGCCGGATGAAGTTCAACGCCAAGATGGGCCGCGAGGAATCCACGGGTCCCATGGTGCTGACCAACGAAGACATCCTGGCCGTCGTCAAGATCCTGGTCGATCTGCGCAATGGTCGGGGCGAGGTCGATGACATCGATCACCTGGGCAATCGCCGGGTTCGCTGTGTCGGCGAACTGGCTGAAAACCAGTACCGTACCGGTCTTGCCCGTATCGAGAAGGCGGTCAAGGAGCGTTTGGGCCAGGCCGAGCAGGAGCCGCTGATGCCGCATGACCTGATCAACTCCAAGCCGATTTCCGCGGCGCTCAAGGAGTTTTTCGGCGCCTCGCAGCTGTCCCAGTTCATGGACCAGACCAACCCGCTGGCCGAAATCACGCACAAGCGTCGGGTTTCAGCCCTGGGCCCGGGCGGACTGACCCGTGAGCGTGCCGGCTTTGAGGTTCGCGACGTGCACGTTACGCACTATGGCCGGGTGTGTCCGATCGAGACCCCGGAAGGCCCGAACATCGGCCTGATCAATTCGCTGGCGCTGTACGCACGGTTGAATGAATACGGTTTCATTGAAACGCCTTATCGCCGCGTGGCCGAAGGCAAGGTGACGCATCAGATCGACTATCTGTCGGCTATTGAAGAAGGCAAGTACGTCATCGCCCAGGCCAATGCGGCGCTGGACAAGGAAGGCAAGTTGATCGGTGATCTGGTGTCTGCCCGCGAGAAGGGGGAGTCCATTCTGGTCGGTGCCGAGCGTGTCCAGTACATGGACGTGTCGCCGGCCCAGATCGTTTCGGTGGCGGCCTCGCTGGTACCGTTCCTGGAGCATGACGATGCCAACCGGGCGCTGATGGGCGCCAACATGTCGCGCCAGGCCGTGCCCGTGCTGCGGCCGGAAAAGCCGATGGTCGGAACCGGGATCGAACGCGTTGCGGCCGTTGACTCCGGGACCGTGGTGACGGCGACCCGCGGGGGTCTGGTCGACTATGTGGACGCCACCCGTATCGTGATCCGCGTGAACGACAACGAAGCCCAAGCCGGTGAGGTCGGTGTTGATATCTACAACCTGATCAAGTACCAGCGTTCCAACCAGAACACCAACATTCACCAGCGCCCAATCGTCAAAAAGGGTGACTTGCTGGCCAAGGGCGACGTCATTGCCGACGGCGCCTCCACCGATCTTGGCGAAATTGCCATCGGCCAGAACATGTTGATCGCATTCATGCCTTGGAACGGCTACAACTTCGAAGACTCGATCCTGATCTCCGAGCGCGTGGTTGCCGAAGACCGCTATACCTCGATCCACATCGAGGAACTGGTCGTCATGGCGCGCGACACCAAGCTGGGCGCCGAGGAAATCACGCGCGACATCCCGAACCTGTCCGAACAGCAGCTCAACCGCCTCGACGAGTCCGGCATCATCTATGTCGGTGCGGAAGTCCAGCCGGGCGATACCTTGGTCGGCAAGGTCACCCCCAAAGGCGAGACCACGCTGACGCCGGAAGAAAAGTTGCTGCGCGCCATCTTTGGCGAGAAAGCATCCGACGTGAAGGACACGTCGCTGCGCGTGGACCAGGGCTCGCAGGGCACCGTGATCGATGTGCAGGTGTTCACCCGCGAAGGCATCCCGCGCGACAAGCGCGCCCAGCAGATCATCGACGATGAACTCAAGCGCTTCCGTCTGGACTTGAACGACCAGCTGCGGATCGTGGAAGCGGATGCGTTCGACCGTATTGCGAAATTGCTCAATGGTCGCGTGGCCAACGGCGGACCGCAGAAACTCGCCAAAGGTACCAAGATCGACAAGGCCTACCTGGCTTCGGTCGAGAAGTTCCACTGGTTTGACATCCGGCCCGCCGAGGACGAGGTCGCTTCCCAGCTCGAAAGCATCAAGAATTCGCTGGAGCAGACGCGCCACAGCTTCGACCTGGCGTTCGAAGAAAAACGCAAGAAGCTGACGCAAGGCGACGAACTGCCTTCCGGCGTGCTGAAGATGGTCAAGGTCTATCTGGCTGTCAAGCGTCGGCTGCAACCCGGCGACAAGATGGCCGGGCGCCACGGCAACAAGGGCGTGGTGTCCAAGATCGTGCCCGTCGAAGACATGCCCTACATGGCCGACGGCACGCCGTGCGACATCGTGCTCAACCCCTTGGGCGTGCCTTCACGGATGAACGTGGGTCAGGTGCTCGAGGTGCATCTGGGCTGGGCCGGCAAGGGCATCGGCCAGCGTATCGGCGACATGTTGCAGGCGCAGACCAAGGTCGCCGAGCTGCGCAAGTTCATGGAGGAGCTCTACAACGGCACGGGTCGCAAGGAAGTGCTGGCTCAGTTGAATGACGATGAAATGCTGGAGATGGCGGGTAACCTGACCAACGGCGTGCCGTTTGCAACGCCCGTGTTTGATGGCGCTTCGGAAGACGAAATCCGCGCCATGCTGAAGCTGGCTTACCCGGACGAAGTGGTCAAGCGCAAGGGCCTCACGGCCGCACGCACGCAGGCACATTTGTTTGATGGCCGCACGGGGGACGCTTTCGAGCGCCCCACCACCATCGGCTACATGCACTTCCTGAAGCTGCACCACCTGGTGGACGACAAGATGCACGCCCGTTCGACCGGCCCCTACAGCCTGGTGACCCAGCAGCCGTTGGGCGGCAAGGCGCAGTTTGGCGGACAACGCTTCGGCGAGATGGAAGTCTGGGCGCTCGAAGCCTACGGCGCCGCTTATGTGCTGCAGGAAATGCTGACCGTGAAGTCCGATGACGTGCAGGGCCGTACCAAGGTGTACGAGAGCATCGTCAAGGGCGAACACTCCATTGAGGCCGGCATGCCGGAATCGTTCAACGTGCTGGTCAAGGAAATCCGTTCCCTGGGCATCGACATTGAACTCGAACGTTCTTAATTGAAAAGGAAAGAGTCCCATGAAATCACTACTCGACCTGTTCAAGCAATTCACGCCTGATGAGCACTTTGATGCCATCCGTATCGGCATGGCCTCGCCCGAGAAGATCCGTTCGTGGTCTTTCGGCGAAGTGAAGAAGCCGGAAACCATCAACTACCGCACCTTCAAGCCCGAGCGTGACGGCCTGTTCTGCGCCAAGATTTTTGGTCCTATCAAGGACTATGAGTGCCTGTGCGGCAAATACAAGCGCCTGAAGCACCGCGGCGTCATCTGCGAAAAGTGCGGCGTGGAAGTCACCCAGACCAAGGTGCGCCGCGAGCGTATGGGCCACATTGACCTGGCCGCGCCCTGCGCCCACATCTGGTTCCTGAAATCCCTGCCGTCGCGCCTCGGCCTGGTGCTGGACATGACGCTGCGTGATATCGAGCGGGTGCTGTATTTCGAAGCCTATGTAGTCACCGACCCCGGCATGACGCCGCTGAAGAAGTTCAGCATCATGTCCGAAGATGATTTTGACGCCAAGCGCAAGGAATACGGCGATGAATTCGTCGCCAAGATGGGTGCCGAGGGCATCAAGGAACTGCTGCAGGGCATTGACCTGGACCTGTCCACCGAGCGTCTTCGGGGTGACCTGACCGGTTCCGAAGTCAAGGTCAAGAAGAATGCCAAGCGCCTGAAGGTGCTCGAGGCGTTCAAGAAGTCGGGCATAAAGCCCGAGTGGATGGTGCTGGATGTGTTGCCTGTGCTGCCGCCGGACCTGCGTCCGCTGGTGCCACTGGACGGCGGCCGTTTCGCGACCTCCGACCTGAATGACCTGTATCGCCGCGTCATCAACCGGAACAGCCGTCTGCGCCGTCTTCTGGAGCTCAAGGCGCCGGAAATCATTGCTCGCAACGAAAAGCGCATGCTACAAGAAGCGGTGGACAGCTTGCTGGACAACGGCCGTCGCGGCAAGGCCATGACTGGCGCCAACAAGCGCGCCTTGAAGTCCCTGGCCGACATGATCAAGGGTAAATCCGGTCGTTTCCGCCAGAACTTGCTGGGCAAGCGCGTGGACTACTCCGGTCGTTCCGTGATTACGGTGGGTCCGACGCTCAAGCTGCACCAATGCGGCCTGCCCAAGCTGATGGCGCTGGAACTGTTCAAGCCGTTCATCTTTGCCCGCCTCGAGTCCATGGGCATCGCAACCACCATCAAGGCGGCCAAGAAAGAAGTGGAATCCGGCACGCCCGTGGTGTGGGACATTCTGGAGGAGGTCATCAAGGAGCACCCGGTGATGCTCAACCGGGCCCCTACGCTGCACCGCCTGGGCATCCAGGCGTTCGAGCCGATCCTGATCGAAGGCAAGGCCATCCAGCTGCACCCGCTGGTTTGCGCGGCTTTCAACGCTGACTTCGACGGCGACCAGATGGCCGTTCACGTGCCGCTGTCGGTGGAAGCCCAGATGGAGGCCCGCACCTTGATGCTGGCGTCCAACAACATTTTGTTTCCCGCCAACGGCGAGCCGTCGATCGTGCCCTCCCAGGACGTGGTGCTGGGCTTGTACTACACCACCCGTGATCGCATCAATGCGAAGGGCGAGGGGCTGGTCTTTTCGGATACCGGCGAAGTGCAGCGTGCCTTGGACGCCGGTGAAGTGGACCTGACGGCCAAGATCAGCGTGCGCCTCACGGAGTACACGCGCGACAAGGAAACCGGTGAATTCCTGCCATCGATCAGCCTGGTCGATACGACCGTGGGTCGGGCCTTGCTGAGCGAGATCCTGCCCAAGGGCTTGCCGTTCTCCAATATCAACAAGGCGTTGAAGAAGAAGGAGATTTCCAAGCTCATCAACGTTTCCTTCCGCAAGTGCGGCTTGAAGGAGACGGTGGTTTTCGCCGACAAGCTGCTGCAGAACGGCTTCCGCCTGGCCACCAAGTCCGGGATCTCGATCTGTATCGACGACATGCTGGTGCCCCAGGAAAAGGCCGGCATCATCGCGCGATCGGAAAAAGAGGTCAAGGAGATCGAGCAGCAGTACGTCTCTGGTCTGGTCACGGCGGGCGAGCGCTACAACAAGGTCGTGGACATCTGGGGCAAGTCTGGCGACGAAGTGTCCAAAGTCATGATGGCCCAGCTGGCCAAGCAGAAGACCACCGACCGGCATGGCAATGAAGTCGACCAGGAATCTTTCAACTCGATCTACATGATGGCCGACTCCGGCGCGCGCGGGTCCGCAGCGCAGATTCGCCAGCTGGCCGGCATGCGCGGCCTGATGGCCAAGCCCGATGGCTCCATCATCGAGACGCCGATCACGGCCAACTTCCGCGAAGGCCTGAACGTGCTCCAGTACTTCATCTCCACCCACGGTGCACGAAAGGGCCTGGCGGACACGGCCCTGAAGACGGCCAACTCCGGCTACCTCACGCGCCGGCTGGTCGACGTGACCCAGGACCTGGTCGTTACCGAACAGGACTGCGGGACCCACGGGGGTTACCTCATGCGCGCCATTGTCGAGGGCGGCGAGGTGATTGAATCGTTGCGTGACCGCATCCTGGGCCGCACGGTCGCGGATGACGTGCTCCATCCGGAAAACCGGTCGGTGCTGGTCCCGGCGGGCGAAATGCTCGATGAGGACCTCATCGATGCTCTGGAAGCCGATGGCGTGGATGAAGTCAAGGTTCGTACCGCGCTCACGTGCGAAACCCGCTTCGGCATTTGCGCCAAATGCTACGGTCGCGACCTGGGTCGCGGCGGCCTCATCAACGGCGGCGAGGCGGTTGGCGTGATTGCGGCCCAGTCGATCGGTGAGCCGGGAACGCAGTTGACCATGCGGACGTTCCACATCGGTGGTGCGGCATCCCGCGCGGCGATCGCATCGAGCGTGGACGCCAAGTCCAACGGAGTCATCGGCTTCAATGCCACGATGCGCTACGTGACCAACAGCAAGGGCGAACTCGTCGTGATTTCCCGCTCCGGTGAAATCATCCTGCACGACGAGCATGGTCGCGAACGCGAGCGTCACAAGGTGCCCTATGGCGCTACCCTGGCGGTCAAGGCGGACCAGGTCATCAAGGCCGGCACCATTCTTGCCAACTGGGATCCGCTGACCCGCCCCGTCATCACCGAATTTGCCGGCAAGGCCAAGTTCGAGAACGTCGAGGAAGGCTTGACGGTTGCCCGGCAGATGGACGAAGTGACGGGTTTGTCCACGCTGGTGGTGATCGATCCCAAACGCCGCGGCGTGGCCAAGGTGGTGCGTCCGCAGGTCAAGCTGATCGATGCTTCGGGCAACGAGGTCAAGATTCCCGGCACCGACCATTCGGTGACGATCGGCTTCCAGATTGGCTCGCTGGTTCAGGTGCGCGATGGTCAGGACGTGGGTCCTGGCGAAGTGCTGGCCCGCATCCCGGTCGAAGGGCAAAAGACCCGCGACATCACCGGCGGTCTCCCGCGCGTGGCTGAACTTTTCGAGGCCCGGTCACCGAAAGACAAGGGCATGCTGGCCGAAATGACCGGCACGGTGTCTTTTGGCAAGGAGACCAAGGGCAAGGTCCGTTTGCAGATCACCGATCCGGAAGGCAAGGTCTGGGACGAACTGATTCCCAAGGAGAAGAACATCCTGGTGCACGAAGGGCAGGTGGTCAACAAGGGCGAATCCATTGTGGACGGACCGGCAGATCCGCAGGACATCCTGCGCCTGCTGGGCGTGGAAGAACTGGCGCGCTACATCGTTGACGAAGTGCAGGACGTGTACCGGCTGCAGGGCGTGAAGATCAACGACAAGCACATCGAAGTGATCGTGCGCCAGATGCTGCGTCGTGTGGTGGTTGGAAACCCGGGCGAGTCGACCTATATTGCGGGTGAGCAGGTGGAGCGCTCTGAAATGCTGGACACCAACGATGCGCTGCGCGCCGCCGGGAAGATTCCCGTGACCTACACCAACCTGCTGCTGGGCATCACCAAGGCCTCGTTGTCCACAGACAGCTTCATCAGCGCCGCGTCGTTCCAGGAGACTACGCGCGTATTGACCGAAGCCGCCATCATGGGCAAGCGCGACGAACTCCGTGGCTTGAAGGAGAACGTCATCGTTGGTCGCCTGATCCCTGCGGGCACGGGCCTCGCGTACCACCAAGCACGCAAGGCCAAGGACCTGATGGATGATGCCGAACGCCGTGCCATCGCGGACGCGGAAGCCGCCGAACTGGCGGAAGCCGGCGATTCCGCCGAATCCACGGTCAGCAGTGAGGGGACTGCCGCCGATTGACCGGACGCTTTTTTTATGAGCGCCCAAAGACCAGTTTACGCTGGCTTTGGGCGTTTTTCATTAAAGATCTGGTTCATGCACGATTTTTTTGACGGCCGAAGTACCCGATGACCCCGATACTGCTCGTGCTGGTCCTGCTGGCGGCGATCCTGCTGTTCTGGGCGGTCGGCGCGTACAACCGGCTGGTGCGTCTGCGTTCCGAGGTGGGAAGGGCGTTTTCCGCGCTCGACGCCGTCCTGTCCGTGCAGCCAGCCCTGATTCAGGCGTCGCTTCCATCGGTCTTGACGCCGGATGCGGTATCGGACGGTTCCCCGACGTACTGGAGCCGACTGGGTTCAGCGGGGGACCAGTACGCCCGCTCACTCGCCAATGCACGCGCACAGCCACTCGATCCTGAGGCCGTCTCTGCGCTGTGTGCCGCGCAACGCGTACTGGATGACGTGTGGCGTAGCGCTGCACGGACGGCAGACGACGAGGATGCTCACGACGCCAATCTGCCTGGTGGCATGAACGCGAGGTTTGAGCGACTCGCTGATCAGGTGGCGGGTCCGCGTGAAGCTTTTGACGCTTCGGTAAAGATTTACAACGACGCCGTTCGTCAGTTTCCCGCCCTGCTGCTGGCGCGGGTCTGGGGGTTCAAACCGGCTGCGGGGATGCACCCGCCAAACCCGGGATGAAGCGGCGGATGTTCTTGTAAGCTCTGTCAATGATCAAAGCCCAAGTCCCTTTGTGGCGGCAGCTGCAAGCCACCGCGCGGGTGATCTCCGACGTGCGGTTGGGGCGTTCACTCACGCCTGTGCTCGAGCGGGTGGAGCGTGACCTGCGCCCCGGTGTTCAGGCTTTGTCTTTCCATGTCATGCGTGCTTGGGGGCGCGCCGAGGCGCTGCGCCAGCAATTGGCCCGTCGACCGCCTCCAGAAGCCGTCGATGCGCTGTTATGCACCGCCCTGGCCTTGATCTGGGACGTTGAAGACGCGCCTTACGAATCCTTCACGCTGGTCGACCAGGCCGTCGAAGCGGCCAAGCGCAGTCCCGCGACCCGTCCCCAGGCCAGTTTTGTCAACGCGTGTCTGCGACGTTTCCTGCGTGAGCGTGATCAACTAGTGCTGGCAACCAGCGTGGATCCTGTGGCCCGCTGGAACCATCCTCGCTGGTGGGTGGAACGGTTGAAAAAGGATCACCCGGCCGACTGGGCGGTGATTCTGCAGGCCAGCAACGCGCCGGCTCCCATGGCACTGCGAGTCAACGCCCGACGCACTTCGGTGGCCCAGTACGTCCACGGACTTGAGTCAGCAGGTATCAACGCCTGGCGCCAGGGCGCGGACGCCGTCCTGCTCGAGCACGCCATGCCCGTTGAAGCGATACCCGGATTTGCACAAGGCCTCGTATCCGTCCAGGATGGAGGTGCTCAGATCGCCGCCCCGCTTTTGCTGCAGGGCCTTGGATCGGCGTTGCCATTGAATATTCTCGACGCCTGCGCGGCGCCCGGCGGAAAGACCGCTCATCTGCTCGAATGCGCCAGTGCCCGCGTCACAGCCCTCGATATCGATCCCCAGCGCTGCGAGCGCATCAACACCAACCTCTCGCGGCTGGGCCTGATCGCCACGGTGATTGCCGCAGATGCTGCGAGACCATCCGATTGGTGGGACGGCGAGCTTTTTGATGCCATCCTGCTGGACGCGCCCTGCACCGCCTCCGGCATTGTCCGCCGCCATCCGGATGTGCGGTGGTTGCGACGGGAAAGTGATATCGCGCAACTGGCTGGCATTCAGGCCAGGCTGCTGAAGGCGCTATGGCCGCTGCTCAAACCGGGGGGGCGGATGCTGTATTGCACCTGCTCGGTGTTCCGCGAGGAAGGCAGTGATCAGATCAAAGCGTTTGTTGCAAACAACAGCGACGCCGTCCTGCAGGCTTCACCAGGGCATTTAATGCCCCAAATCCGGGCGGGCAGCGGGACTGTCCCGGACAATCGGGCGGGTGATCACGACGGTTTTTTCTACGCATTGCTCGAGAAGCGCCTGGCCTAGGCTGGCGTTTGGGCTGGCCTTCGTCCTGATGCTCTTCGGGGGGGCAGTCACGGCGCGCGCCCAGGGAAATCCTGTCGAGATCAACCACTTGCGTGTTGACCGCACCGATGACGGCGTCTTTCTCACCGCCCAGGTCAAGCTGGAGCTTCCGACGATCGTCGAGGACGCCTTGACCAAAGGCATTGCGATGTTTTTCGTGGCAGAGGCCGAACTGCTGCGCGACCGCTGGTACTGGTACGACACCAAAGTGGCCTTGTCGACCAAGCATTTCCGCCTGGCCTACCAGCCCCTGACACGACGCTGGCGAATCAACGTCTCACCTGAACCCATCGGCAACGTGGGTCTGGGCGTCAGCATCACGCAGAATTTTGATTCACTGGAAGAAGCGCTGCAGGCCCTGCAGCGCTTTTCGCGCTGGAAGATTGCCGAGGCCAGCGCGTATGAGCCGGACTCCAGGCATTCGGTCGAGTTTCGCTTCCGGCTTGACATGTCACAGTTGCCACGCCCGTTCCAGATCGGCGTGGTCGGCCAGGCGGAATGGAGCCTTGCTGCTTCCCGCAGCGTCCGTCTGAACCCCGAGGCGCCCCGGTGAACAAGCCCGTCCCTGGCGCGGCGCCCCTTCGGGTCTACCAGTCGCGTGCCGTGCGATGGGCGGTCATGGTCGGGATTGCCACCATGGTGGCCCTCGGTCTGGTGCTGCTGTTTCTTCTGACGCAGGCGACCAACAACCGTGAGCTTTATGAGCGCAACTATGCCCGCCTGTTCGGGCTGAACGTCGTCGTTGCTGTCTTGCTGATGGCCGTCATCGGATGGATGGCCATCCGTTTGACCCTGCGTCTGCGCCGCGGAAAATTCGGCAGTCGCCTGCTTGTCAAGCTGGCTGCCATTTTTGCGCTGGTGGGTTTTGCGCCCGGAGTCCTGATCTATGTGGTGTCCTACCAGTTCGTATCGCGGTCAATCGAGAGTTGGTTTGACGTCAAGGTCGAGGGGGCGCTGGATGCCGGCCTGAACCTCGGACGGGCCACGCTGGATGCGTTGAGCAACGACCTTTCCAGCAAGACGCGGCTGGCGGCAACCCAGCTCTCGGGTTCCTCGGATTCGAGCGCGGGGCTCGCACTCGAACGGCTGACCGAGCAGCTTGACGCCAGTGATGTCGTGCTCTGGAGCGCCTCCGGCAACATGATTGCCAGCGCTGGAAAATCCCGCTTCCAGCTCAACCCCGAACGGCCTACCGCCCAGCAGCTGCGCGCGGCGCGCAATCAGGGTGCCGTTGCCCGTGTCGAGGGCATCGACGAGGGCGCGACGGGCGGTTCCAGCGCAGCACGCATCAAGGCTCTGGCGGTTGTGCCGACGCCCCGTATCGGCCTGCTGGCCGAACCCCGATTCCTCCAGGTTACCCAGGCGCTGCCGGCGGCACTGGTGGCCAACGCGATATCGGTCCAAGAAGCCAATCGCGAGTACCAGGAGCGCGCGCTGGGGCGCGAAGGATTGCGTCGCATGTATATCGGCACACTCACGCTCAGCCTGTTCCTGGCGGTGTTTGGCGCGGTGCTGCTGGCGGTGGTTCTGGGCAACCAGCTGGCGCGTCCCCTCTTGTTGCTGGCCGAGGGGGTGCGTCAGGTTGCAGCCGGGGATTTCACGCCCAAGGCCGTATTGCAGGGCAAGGACGAACTCGGCGGCCTGACCCGCTCATTTGCTGACATGACGCAGCAACTGGCGGACGCACGGGCGGCGGTCGAGCACAGCATGGTGCAGCTCGATGATGCCCGAGCCAACCTGCAGACCATCCTGGACAACCTGACCGCCGGTGTCATCGTGCTGGATTCTCAGGGCGTGGTCCTGTCGTCCAATCCTGGCGCTACGCGCATCCTGCGGGCGCCCCTGGCTGCCTTCGAAGGGCGAGCCCTGGCCCTGATCCCCGGGCTGGACGAATTCGCATCCAGCGTCCTGGCGCAGTTCGAATCCTTTTTGGGGGAGCACCTGCAGCACGGCCTGGATCACTGGCAACAATCCTTCGAGCTGCATGCGTCCCCGCAGGGCATGCCCCAGAATTCGATCACCCTGGTCGCACGCGGTGCCCTGTTGCCCGATGCGACCCGGCTGCTGGTGTTTGATGACATCTCTGAAATCGTGTCGGCGCAGCGCGCCCAGGCCTGGGGCGAAGTCGCACGGCGGCTGGCGCACGAGATCAAGAATCCGCTGACACCGATCCAGCTGTCTGCCGAGCGCCTGGAAATGAAGCTGGCGGGCAAGCTTGTCCCGCCCGAAAGCGTCCTGTTGACCAAGGCTGTCAAGACCATCGTTGACCAGGTTGACGCCATGAAGCGTCTGGTCAACGAGTTCCGCGACTATGCCCGTCTTCCCGCCGCCGACCTCAAGGACCTGGACCTCAATGCCCTGGTCGTCGATGTGCTGCATCTTTATGGCAGCGATGCGGGCGATGAGGCCAGTCGCATAACGACGCAGCTCGATCCGGCCTGTCCTCCCGTACGCGGTGACGCCCAGCAGTTGCGGCAGGTCATCCATAACCTGCTTCAAAATGCCCAGGATGCCACGGATGCCGCGCATCTTGAAGGACCGGAAAACCAGGTGATGATCAGAACCCAGTGGGTCGAATCCACGCGCCGCGTGCGCCTGAGTGTGCTCGACAACGGGGGAGGGTTCCCCGAACACATCCTGAAGCGGGCCTTTGAGCCCTATGTGACAACCAAAGTCCGGGGCACCGGGCTGGGGCTGGCGGTGGTCAAGAAAATTGCCGATGAGCACGGCGCCCGCATCGATATCTCCAACCGGGTCAAGGAGGGTGTCGTCCGCGGGGCCCAAGTGTCGCTATCATTCGCCATGGGCAACATGCCGGCGGCCTGAGCGCAGTCGCAGTCATACCAAGGGATACACGCAGCAATCATGGCAAATATATTGGTGGTCGACGACGAACTTGGTATTCGCGATCTGCTGTCGGAAATCCTGAACGACGAAGGCCACAACGTGGAGCTCGCGGAAAATGCCGCGCAGGCCCGGGTGGCGCGAAGCCGCGCGCGCCCTGACCTCGTGCTGCTGGACATCTGGATGCCTGACACCGACGGCGTCACGCTGCTCAAGGAGTGGTCCGCCACCGGCCTGCTCAGCATGCCGGTCATCATGATGAGCGGGCATGCGACGATCGACACGGCGGTCGAAGCCACCCGCATCGGCGCCCAGGCCTTTCTTGAAAAGCCGATCACGCTCCAAAAACTGCTCAAGGCGGTGGAACAGGGGCTTGCTCGGGAAGGTGCACGCAAGGTCATGGCCGGAACTTCAACCGCCACGGCTTCGGTCGACCTGACGGTGGAAGCCGCCATGACCGGCGGCCTGCTGCTGCCTTCCGCTCAGGATATGGGCCCCGCCGGTCGCCAGAATTTCGAGCTTGACAAACCCTTGCGGGATGCACGCGATGAGTTCGAGAAAGCCTATTTCGAATTTCACCTGGCCAAGGAAGGGGGGTCCATGACGCGCGTGGCCGAAAAAACCGGGCTTGAGCGCACCCACCTCTACCGCAAACTGAAACAGCTGGGCGTCGACCTGTCGCGCGGCAAGCGTCAGGGCGGCAACTGATGGGAGAAACGGGTTTTCGCCTGCTATAATTCAAGACTTGGCCCGGTAGCTCAGTTGGTAGAGCAGCGGATTGAAAATCCGCGTGTCGGTGGTTCGATTCCGCCCCAGGCCACCAAGTATGGAAGCCCTGCTACTTAAACCGTAGCGGGGTTTTTCATCAAAATTTGCGGGATTAGCTCAGTTGGTAGAGCGATACCTTGCCAAGGTATAGGTCGAGAGTTCGAACCTCTTATCCCGCTCCAGATGCTCAAGCGTCCTCAGTGCCGCTTGCGGCAATCAGAAGCCCGTCCTTGTGATGGGCTTTTGTGTTTCTGGCGTCTTGCCGGTCAGGGCAGACTCGGCATAGGGCAGGCGGGTTCGGGTGGGGTTCGGTGGAGGGGGTGGTTGACGACCACAAACGACTTCAGGCCAGCGCTAGACTTGATCTCATGGCGCTTTGCGGTGGGCAGTTGGCTGCTGGGGACAGTAGGGGTGCTGGGCTGGTTCGGTTCAGGTGCGATGGAACCTGGCCGCTGCCCGACCCACAGTCTCACCCTGACCCTCAAGCCCCCCAGATCGAATCCAGTAGCGCCTGATCCGTCATGATCCCCGTCAGGGTGACGGGGTTGGCAAAGGTATGGTCGATCACGTCCTCGGCCTTGTCCTCGGTGGCCGCATCGCCCGTGACCCGGGCCAGCAAGGTGTTGATGGCTGCATCAAAGCCTTCTGCCGGCATGATGGAGAGCCGGTTGACGTAGTACATCGCCGCTTCATGCCGGTTCGTCAGCAAGGACCGGTCTTCCTCGCCGCTGGTGGTGGCATACGCCCCCAGGATGACTTCGCCCACGAAGGCACCGCGGTCGTTCAGGTCGGTGACACCCAGTCCGTCGAGCCGCCCGGTCCAGTAGTCCCAGCCGCCGGCATCAGGCTGGCGTCCGAAGCAGTTGAGGTACACCGTACGCACGAACTCCCGGTTGCTGGCTGCCAGCGGGAACAGGGCCTGGGCCTCGGTGCTCCAGGCGAAGTCCTTGGAGATGGTGGCGAAATCCCTGCCTTCCTCCAGCAGCCTCTCCTGCCAGTATTCCAGTCCGCCCACATCCGGGGCCCGCCCGAAGAAGGCCAGGTAGAGGTCTGTCAGTCGACCGAGCTGCTCCTGTGCCGCGCCCGAGACCAACTCGCTCAGGGCAATGGTGGTCTGGAATCTTTCGGTGTCCTCGGGGGATGGGGACCTGCCGAACTGGGCGTACTCGACGTTGTTAAGCACCAGGGAGTAGAGGGTGTCGGCGCCATAGGTGCCGAAGATGTGGCCGGCCGGATTTTCGCTCAGGCTGAAGACGTTGGGGAACATCGGCAGGATGACGGTGTCGGCGCCGCCACTGGCTTCGATGCTGTCGTTGCCCAGCCCCGGGGTGAAGATATCGTCGCCAGTGGTGCCCTGGAGGCGGTCGTCCCCTGCAGTGCCGGTCAGGCCAGAATTCACGCCGCTCGTGGTGAAGTCGTAGCTGGTGGTGCCGGCATAAGCGTTGCCCGTGAGGTCTCTGATGGACCCTGCTTCAATTTCCACGCGGTAGTGGGTGCCGTACAGGAGATCTGCAGACGGATTGAGGGTCAGGGTGTTGCCGCTGAGGCTGATGAAGGGGCTGGTCGCCACGTCGTAGTGGGACACGGTCACGCCATCATCTGTTTTTATCGTTATCGAGCCGTTCCCTTTCTGCACACCTTCGCTGAAGGTGAGCACGATGTTCGTGTCCACCGGTGCACCACGGCTGTCGTCTTCCGGCGCAGCAAGGAGCAGGAAGGGGAAATCGCTCAGCAGTGAGACGTCATCGTCCTCGGTGGTGCTGCCGTTGTCGGGGGTGGAGTCGGGGTCGGATTCGGACATGGCAACCACCTCCGCCGCGGCAAACAGGCCCTGCAGGCTATTGACTTTGGCCGTGATCGTGAAAGTGCGGCTGATGTCGGGGTTGAGGTTGCCTACGGTCCAAAAGCCTGTGATCGGATCGAAGCTGCCCTGCACCCCGCTGCCGCTTTGCAGGGTGATGCCGGCCGAGTGATCCAGCTTGACCACGATCGAAGTGGCCACGTTGGGCCCCTTGTTGGTCAGGGTCAACTCGAAGCTGACCGTTTCGCCCACGGCGGGCTGGGTGTTGCTGGACTGGCCGGTGAGGCTGATGTCGGCATCCGACACGGCCACCGTCCTGACATCACGGGATTGGGTGAGCGTGTTGTTGCTCTCGTCAGGATCGACGACCACCGCGCTGACCACCTCGCTGCTGGAGAAGCCCTGGCCGGCGCTGTAGGTGCGGCCGGAGATCGTCACATCGGCGCTGGCGCCAACAGCCAGATCGCCCAAGTCCACGCTTTGCTGGCTGGAATTGCCGCTCCAGACCTGCTGGTCCCCGTTGACGGTAATGTCGTAGCTGGTGAGACCGGACAGGTATTCGTTGAGCCGGACCGAGGGGGCGCGATCAGGGCCGTTGTTGGTGACCCGAAGGGTGTAGCTGGCATCGTCGCCGACGAATTTCCCCCCGGCGCTGGACAGCAGCGCCACCGAGAGATCCGCAGAGCCCTGGGTCTGCGTCGGCTCGATCGCCGCGTCAAAGAAGGTGACCATTCCGTCATCGAAATTATTGTTGATGTCGCGGTCGAAGCCGTTGCTGGTCACCGCCGTGCGATGGGCCACCTCAAGTCCCCCGACCGGTACTGTGACCCAGTAGGACAAGTCCAGGGTGAGGGAAACGGTTTCCGTGGCGCCGGCCGCGACGTCGCCAAAATCAAGCTGGAAGCCGGTTTCGTTGTACAGGGACTGGTAGTTGTAGTCGCCGTCGTTGATGTAGTAATAGGAATAGACGTCGTCATCCGTGGAACCCAGCAGGTCGAAGCGTTCATCGACAACCACGCCCGTGGCGGCGCGGGCTCCGCGGTTTTCGACAGCAATGTCGTACGTGACGCTGACGTAGTAATAGCTGTCCGCCGTGTTGACGCGAATATCCTTGAGGGAGGTGGACACGGCAACATCGATGCTGCGATCGACCGACACCGGCGTCTCGTAGTAATCGAATACCGGCACCCCGCTGGACGACATGACGGCTGCGTACACGTAGTAGTTGCCCGGGGTCACCTGATCGGCGCTCCAGAGGTAAGCCGCCCCGGTGGCTGCAGCCAGATCGGTCACGATGGGCGTGCCGTCGAATCCGCTGTTGTCGGTATCGTAGAACAGCATGGTGCGCGCCGCGTCGTCGTCACTGGAGGCGGTGTAGGCGATCTGGATGCCGTTGTCGACGGTATTCACGCCATCGACCTTCACGGCGTCATCGGAGATCACCGGCAGAAGCGCCGACGCGGAAACGATGCCGAGGGCGGCGGCGTTGGCCGCCGAAATGCCCCACGAGCCTTCGCTGACATAGGGCGCTCCCCCCACGGGCCCGACGGCCACCGCCACGCTGCCCTCGCTGCTCAGCGCAGGCACCACATACATGCCGCTGGCCGCGAAAGTGGCTTCCGTGACCTGGCTGCCGTCCGGGCGGGTCACCACCAGGTCGGGATCGAGCAGCGGATCGCCGGACCACTGCAGGAACATCACGAAATAGGGG
>JAABRA010000120.1 GCA_011391155.1 Burkholderiales bacterium | reverse complement strand
GCAACCTCCTGCGGGAGTGGAGCGACAAAAATAAGCATGAGGCGACTGTGATCTGTCGCGTTGCCGGGATCAATCCGACCACACCGGAGACAGCGCGCAAATGAGCGACAAGATCGACACCGCGGCGCTGCTTTCGCGCGTCGATATTGTCGAGCTGATCGACGGTTATGTGCCGTTGACCAAGCAGGGCGCGGAGTATGTGGCGTGCTGCCCGTTCCATTCCGAGGCGTCGCCGTCGTTCAAGGTGAATCGCGCCAAGCAGATTTATCACTGCTTCGGCTGCGGGGCGAATGGCGATGCGATCAAGTTTCTGCAAGAGCACCAGGGGCTGACGTTCCTGGAGGCGGTGGCGCAGTTGGGTGGAAATATTTCGCCCAGCCAGCAGGCGGCGCCCGTTCCGGCACCGGCGATCAAGGCGTCGCGTTCGCCCTGGGTGGCGCTGCCGTGCGTTCCAGCGGGCGCGCCTGAGCATCCGGTAGCGCACGTCAAGCGCGGGCGGCCGGAGCGCACCTGGGCTTACCGTGGTGTATCCGGCGAGCTGCTGGGCGTGGTGATGCGCTTCAAGACCTCCGACGGCGGCAAGGAAGTGTTGCCGATTGTCTGGGGCAGACATTCAGAGACCGGCACCGAGGAATGGCGCTGGATGGCTTTCGCCGAACCGCGCCCGCTGTATGGGCTGGATATGCTGGCGGCGCGGCCGGAAGCGACGGTGTTGCTGGTCGAGGGCGAGAAATGCGCCGATGCGGCCGCTGCCGAGCTGCCGGAGCTGGTGGTGATGAGCTGGCCGGGTGGCGGCAAGGCTGACGGCAAGGTGGATTGGTCGCCGCTGGCCGGGCGCAAGGTGATTACGTGGGCGGATGCGGATGCGAAGCGCGTTCCACTGACGCCTGCCGAGCGCGAAGCGGGGATCGAGCAGAAGAGCAAGCCGTTGTTGCCGGAAGCGGATCAGCCCGGCGTTTCGACGATGGCGCGAATCCGCGAAACGCTGCTTTCGCTGGATTGCAAGGTGTGGAATGTGAAATTACCCCCGCCTGGGGCCAAGCCGGACGGCTGGGACGTGGCGGATGCGGTGAATGATGGTATTTCCGGGCGTGTTTTGGCGGATTATGTGCGTGAAAACGTCCGTTCCACCGTTCCGCCTGCCGCCGCGCAATCGATGGAACACCCTGTGCCGGCGCGGGTTTCGAGTGGAACGGCGCCGTCTGCGGAAAGCGACAAAAAGCGCACGGAACAGCCTTTGCTGGTCGACGCGTCCGAATGGCTAGCCGAATCGGTGCCGCCGGTCTATGTGGTCGAAGGGATTGTCCAGCGCGGCACCTTGTGTGCGCTAACGGCCGTCACCAACCACGGCAAGACGGCGGTGTCGCTGGCGCTGGCGGTGTGCGTGGCGACCGGGAAGAAGTTCGCCGGGCGCGAGATTCAGCAGGGCAAGGTATTGATTTTGTGTGGCGAGAATCCGGACGGGTTCCGCACGCGCCTGCAGGCGACGCTGCAGCACATGGGGCTGGAGCGCGGCGACGTGGCCGGGCTGATCAGCGTGGTGCCGACGCCGCTGCCGATTGGCAACTACGTCGAACAGATCATCGAGGAAGGGCGCAAGGCCGGCGGTGAGTTCGCGCTGGTGCTGGTCGATACCTCGGTGAGCTACTTCAGCGGCGACAACGAGGACGATAACCTGCAGGCGCGCAACCATGCCTGGCACCTGCGGGCACTGGTCGAGCTGCCGGGGCGTCCGGCGGTGATCGCCAACTGCCACCCGACCAAGAATGCGGATAACGATGCCTTGCTGCCACGCGGCGGCGGGGCGTTCCTGAATGAAATCGACGTGAATCTGACGGTCTGGGCAGAGGGCGAAAGCGCCACGCTGCACTGGCACCGGAAGAAGCGCGGGCCGGACTTCGACCCGATTGCATTCGAGTTCGTCGGCATGACGATCGAGGAGCACGGGGTGAAGGTGCCGGCGGTGGTTGCCGTGCATATCACCGACCACCGCGCCGATGAAATACATCGCTCCAAGAGCCAGGACGAAAACCGGCTTTTGTACGCGCTGTTGCACTACCCAGAGGAGCCGTATCCGGGTCTTGCGAGCCACTGTGGGTGGCCAGGAGACAAGGCGAAGTCGAAGGTGAGCCGGGTGATGGACCGCCTCAAGAAAGACCAGTTGGTGAAGAAATACCGTGGCCACTATGTGCTGACACCGACCGGGAAGAATGAGGCGGAAAGAATCAGGTAACGCAGCGCCATCCTAGCCGGCCGTGCTCAGGCACGACAGATCCGGGGACGTTATCAGGCAATGTGTTGGTAATGTTTTTTGGAAGTGAAACAGGGTGTTTGTTCCAGTGTTCCAGTGGTTTGGAACTGGAACGGACGAAATGGAACGAGAAACTCGGAAAGGCATGAGCCATGCGGTTTTCAGAAGGTTTGACGGTTGGAACGGTTTTGTAACGACCTTGGGGGGTTTGGGGGGCTTTTTTCTCTGTCGAAGACAGAGAGAAAAAAGCCCCCAGAAAACCTACGAAACAACCAAACAAGATCGCGGTAGAAGCCAATGTCTGACCGTCAAGCGTGGCTTATGGAAAACCTGTCGCCGGTGGCCAGCGTGGTCGATACGTTCGCCTCGACCTTCGGCCGGTCGAACTTGACGGTCAGCTATGCGAGCTAAGGCGGAAATGCGCTGGGCAAGGAAAGCGGGTTGCTGGATTCTCCATATGACAGAAAAAAAAGAAGTTGAGGAAATGAGGAAATGGGTAACAGAAAACATGCCAACCGTTGCTGCGTTCGCTGCAGCGATGCGGGCCGAGTTCGGCGAGGTGCGGCTGATCTATGCCTCGGAGAACGGCCACACGCTCGGCAAGGCATCTGGAGGCTAGGCGATGGACATCATTGATCAGGCACAGCAACGGGAAGAGCTGGAACGCGAGCTGGCCATCCGCCAGCATTCCTGCCACGAATCAGCCATGCCAGTGGTCGGCGCCTGCCACTACTGCAGCGCTACCGTGCCAGCCGGATACCGCTTCTGCGACCACGATTGCCTAACGGACTGGCAGAAGGAGCAGGATGCACGCAAACGGGCAGGGTGGCTGGCATGATAACGGTCAAGATCGAAGGGATGGACAAGACGCTGAAAGCTATCGAGTCATCAATCGGTAAGAGCGCTGTTGCTGCCAAGGTTCGCCAGGGGATGCGCAATGCAAAGCCAGAAGTAAAGCGCGTGCTTGGTAAAGAAATGCGCAAGGCGTTCAAGGTCAACAAGGCGCAGTTTGCTGACCGGACATGGCGAATCTCAACCGACAACAGCGCTATGACGATTCGCAGCCTGGTGCGTTGGCTTGGTACGCATGAAGGCGGGACGATCAGCGCGCGCGGTAAAGCGCTGCTGATACCGATAAATACCTACCTTGGGTCGCGTATCGGAACGAAGAAGTTCTACAAGCTCGTCGACTGGCTGCGCCAGAACAAGCTGACAGTCATCAAGAATGGCGTGCTCTATGCAAACCCCGTATGGAATACGTCGAAGCGCGGCGGCGTTGGTGTCGGGACGCGGATCAATAAGAAGTTTCGCGCCACGCTGCAGGGATCACTCAAGCGACCAAGCGGATTCTCAGTGTCGCCTGCCTTCGAGCGCGCTGACCGACTGATACCAATCGCCATCATCCGGCGCAGCATACACATGAAGAAGCGCTTCAGTCTGTCAGACATTGCGGCGCGCTCGCTACGCGACATCGTAGCAAAACATATTCAGCAAGAGCTGTACAAATGATTCGCGGGTCCTCCCAGAGCAGTTCGCTATACGCGTCAAATCAC
>JAABRA010000119.1 GCA_011391155.1 Burkholderiales bacterium | reverse complement strand
GGGACGCCTCCCCGCGGCACCCCCTATGCTAGAATTTTGCGCTTTCCCTGCATCCTGATGCGTCATTTCAGTCAGGGATTCATCCGCACCCGCAATCCCCTGTCGGGGAAGGGGCAGGCCGTGTATGTAAGCCGATAAATCGGCGACAACCACGCTCTAAATCCGGTGGGCATCCGGGCGTGTCGCCCCGATGCCATTTTTAATGGTGATCGTTTCACGATCACGCTTGCCGCTTCCGGTGCAGACCGGGAGGGGGCTTGGTTTTGAGTAGGGTACGCCATGAGCGATCTCGCCGAATCCAGCGCCTTGTCGCTAACTTCGCCTCAGTTGCCAGTTTCCTGGTATTTCGATCCAGCCATCTATGCGCTGGAACTCGAGCATTTGTTCAAGCACGGTCCCGGCTACGCGGGTCATCAACTGATGGTGCCCGAAGCGGGCGATTATCACGCGCTCGAAATGTTCGACGGCGCAAAAATGCTGGTCAACAGCGGCGCGGGCATCGAGATGCTGTCCAACGTCTGTCGCCACCGCCAGGCGCTGATGCTCACCGGGCGCGGCAAGCTGCAGTCCAACAACATCGTCTGCCCGATCCACCGCTGGACCTACGACAGCCAGGGCAAACTGATGGGTGCGCCGGAGTTCCCCGGCAATCCCTGCCTCAACCTCAACCGCACCGGCCTGCAGAACTGGCAGGGCCTGCTGTTTTCCGGCGAACGCGACGTCAAGGCCGATCTGGCCGGCATGCAGGCGGCGCGCGAACTGGACTTTTCCGACTTCATGCTCGACCGCGTGCAGGTGACGCAGTACGCCTGCAACTGGAAGACCTTCATCGAGGTGTATCTGGAGGACTACCACGTCGCGCCGTATCACCCCGGCCTCGGCCACTTTGTCACCTGCGATGATTTGAAATGGGAATACGGCGACTGGTGGTCGGTGCAGACGGTGGGGGTGAACCGCGGCCTATCCAAGCCGGGCTCGCCGGTGTACCAGAAATGGCACGAGCAGGTGCTGGCCTACCAGCAGGGCAAAGCGCCCGCGCACGGCTCGATCTGGCTGACCTACTACCCTGGCCTGATGGTCGAGTGGTATCCGCATGTGCTGGTGGTGTCGTCGATCGTGCCGACCGGAGTGGAGTCGTGCACCAATGTGGTCGAGTTTTATTATCCCGAGGACATCGCGCTGTTCGAGCGCGCCTTCGTCGAGGCCGAGCAGGCGGCATATCACGAGACCGCGCTGGAAGACGAGGACATCTGCGAGCGCATGCACAAGGGGCGGCGCGCCCTTTACCAGCAGGGCATTTCGGAGACCGGGCCCTACCAGTCGCCGCTGGAAGACGGCATGATGCACTTCCATAGTTTCCTGCGGCGCGAAATTGCGCCGCATCTCGATGAGGCTCGGCGGCGCGAGATCGAGCCGCATCTGAAATGAGCCTTTTTCAGACTCGTCACGGGCGGCACACACCGCCCGTTTTTTTCGCCTCACCGCCATGAAGTCGAGCTGGATGCTGGTGGCGGCCGCGTTGTTCGCGCTGATGAGCGTGCTGGTGAAGCATGCTTCGACCACCTTTTCCCCGGCCGAACTGGTTTTCTACCGCTCAGCGTTCGGCTTGCTCTCGATCTGGGGCGTGATCGCAATCAGCCAGCGCCGCTTGCTGGCACCGCTTGCCACCCCGCATTTCAGGGCCCATTTCTGGCGCGGGCTGTCGGGCTTCGCCGCGCTGGTGCTGTTTTTCTACGCACTGGCGCGGTTGCCGCTCGCCACTGCGGTCACCCTCAACTACACCGCGCCGCTGTTTCTTGCCGTGCTGTCGGCGTGGTGGTTGCGCGAACGCCACGGGCGTGGACTCGTCGGCGCAGTGCTGCTGGGCTTTGTCGGCATCGTGCTGCTGCTGCGGCCGCAGGTGCAGGGGCAGGACTGGGTGCCGGCGCTGGCCGGACTGGCGTCGGGCGTGCTGGCGGCGGTGGCCTATGTCAACGTCAAGAATTTGGGCAAGCTGGGCGAATCCGAATGGCGGGTGGTGTTCTATTTCACCCTGATTTCGACCGTCGGTGGCGCAAGCTGGATGGCCGTGGCCGGATTTCACATTCCACAGGCGGGCGACTGGGCGTGGCTGATCGGCATCGGCGTTACTGCCACGGTGGCGCAACTGGCGCTGACGCGCGCCTACCATCGCGGCCGCACGCTTACGGTCGGTTCTCTCGCCTACACCACGGTGGGTTTTTCCGCCCTCTACGGCGTGCTGCTGTTCGGTGAGCGGCTGCCGCTTCTGGCCTGGATCGGGATGGCGGTGGTGGCGGCCGCCGGGTTGTGGGCGGTGCGTGCGTCAACCCCAACCCAGTCCGATTCGCTATAGTTGGAACACATTCCAGAGGAGCGCTACATGATCAACCTGAACGTCAAGGACAACCAGATCGCCGTCACCGTGATGGGCCAGTTCACGCTGGAGGATTACCGCGAATTCGAACAGGCTGTGTGCTACGGCATCCAGTTTCAGGGAACGGTCAACCTGCTGTTCGACCTGCGCGACATGCTTTCCTACAGCGTCGACGTGGCGTGGGAGGAACTGAAATTTTCGCGCGAGCACAAGAACGATTTCGGGCGCATCGCCATCCTGACGGGCGACCAGTGGGTGGCCTGGAGCATGTGGGTGAACCGCCTGTTCATGTCGGCGGATATCCGCCTGTTCGATGAACTGGAACTGGCCCAGGCGTGGGTGGCCGGGGGCGAGTTGCCCGCCACCGCTGCTTAGCGCGCCGGCCGGAAAACCGCCTGGTTGTCGTAGTAAGGGGCCTGCGCGTTGGCGGCATCCCATCCGGGGATGCCTTGTACCGGCAAGGGGGCAAGCTGGCGTGGGGCGTCGATCGTACCCAACGTGCTGACGGCCAGTGACTCGGCGGCATCAGGGTCGAGCGAGTCCGATATCAGCATCAGGCATTTGCCGGTCATCGACGGGTAGGGCGCGAGTAACTTTTCCAGCAGCGCATGACCGACCACCACGAATCGCATGTCTCTTTCCACACGGTCGCGTGCTTCCCAGAACAGCGTGCGCCATGCATGTCCGACTAACAGTTCAGGCAAAGCCGGATCACGGCTGATGACCCACACCCCCGATTCATCCAGCACCGTCAGCGCATCGCGCCGGCGTCCGCGTCGGCTGTCTGTCTCAAGCGGAATGGCCTCGCCGTGGGCGGCGTTCAGCGCCGCCTTGAAGCGAGGAAAGCGCAGCCACACCAACGCGTTCAGCACGTCGTGCCAGGTGTCGGCGCGCGTCGGCACCTGGCCGGTGTGCAGAATATGGGTTTCGTAATCGCGCGCGGACAGGCGGCCGTCGGGGGCAAAAAAGCGCAGCGGCTGCCCGCGTGCCTGCTTGGTGCCACGCGCGACGGCCAGTGCGTTGAGGGCATCGAGCGAGGGCAGGGCACGCGCCAGGTCCAGCGCGTCGATCAATGCGCGGTAGGGCGAAAAGGCGGGGTGGTCGAAGCTCAATGCAGCGATTCGGACAGGGCTTGGCGGTATTGCCGTGTCAGCGGATGCGCACTGCCCAGCAGCTCGAACAGCGCCAGCAGGCTGGTGCGGCCGATGTCGTTGCGAAAGCCGCGATCGCTGCGGGTGATGGCAAGCAGTTCTTCCATCGCGCCTGAATAGTCGTCCGCCGCCAGCAGCACGGCAGCACGCTGGTAGCGTGCTTCGAGATCACCCGGATTGTGCGCGATGCGGGTCTCCAGATCGGCCAGCGGCGGCGCCAGGCGCGCCGTTTCCGCCAGCTTCAGGTGGGCATGCAGGGGCGCGATCAGGGCGTCGGCACGT
>JAABRA010000118.1 GCA_011391155.1 Burkholderiales bacterium | reverse complement strand
CAGTGTTCGGCGATCGGCTGCCCGGAATCTGACCGGTGGGTCGAGCGTGTATAGCGGCGCCCCCGCGTCGACACGCCCTGCTCGAGGGTCGGGCTGTTTACGGTCGAGGCGGAAGACCGCGCACGGCTGTTGAGCACGGCGTCGATGACCTGTTCGCCATTGCGCGGGTGAACGGTCTGGTCTTGATCGCCATGGAAGACGATGGCCGGCACTGGCAGTTCCGCAGCCGCCGCCGGGTTGGCCATCGAGCGCTTGCCAACAGGCATGCCGGCAGGCAACGTGGTCGCGGCCGCGCCCGCGCCGGCGCGCATGGCTGCCAACCCCTGCGGCAGGCTGCTCGCCGCACCTGGCGGCAGCCCGGAATGCACGCCGACGGCGGCAAAGGTTTCCGGGTAGGCCGCCGCGACCAGCGCCGCCATGGCGCCACCCGCCGACAGCCCGGCGATGAAGACACGGTCGGGGTCGATGCCATGCGCCTGGACGACCGCATGCGTCATGCTGGCAATCACGGCTGTTTCGCCGCGATTGCGGGTCTGGTGGTTGTGCTTGAACCAGTTCCAGCAGCGCGACGGATTGGCGTCCTGTGCCTGGGCGGGGTACAGGACATAGAAGCCCTGCTCGCGCGCCAGGTCGTTCATGCCCGTACCGGCCGCGAAGTCATCGGGATCCTGCGTGCAGCCGTGCAGCATCACCACCAGCGGCAGCGACCGCCCGGCCACACCCGGCGGCACGAAGAGCTTGTAGTGGCGGGTGAGCGAGGCGTGCGTGTGCACGCCGCGGCCGAACTCGCCTTCTCGCGACCCCTCCGGGCGCGGTGCATCGACCAGGTCCGGTGCCGATGTGGGGCCGGGTTCGACGCGATCGACCACCTCGAGCACACAGCCTTCGAGCACGACCGACCGATCTTGTGCTGGAACCTGCGAGGCTTTGGCTTGCATGGCGCCGCCCGGCGAACGTGGATCGGGCGCTGGCGCAGCGGTTGCGGCGCCGGCGAGCGCTCGCTGTATCACGGCGGTGGCCTCGGCCAGATTGCCGGCTCGGGTCAGTCGTGTCGCGTCGCGCATCAGTTCCTGGAATGTCGGGTTCATGCAGTCCTTGCCAATGTGAGGGGGTGGGTTTCAGCGCTGGCGACTGGCCAGCGCGGCCTTGACGGCGGGGCTGGCATGCAGCGCGCCGAGCACGTCCAGCGATTCAATGGTGGCCAGCGCCAGTTCGGGGCTCACGTCGTGGGCGATCGACGCCAGGCCCAGCACGCGGATGCGCAGGGTTTGTTTGGCAGCCTTCACGGCCCGCAGGTCGTCGGCGCTGAAATGCTGCAGACCCAGCACCAGCGTCTTGCGCGCCACCGCCTGCTTGACGGCATCGGCATGAGTGCCCAGCTGGTTGCGGATGGCCGTGCGGATGAAGTCGGTGCGGTTGCCGTAGAAGCCTTCCGACACCAGCAGGTCGATCTGTCCCAGGTCGACGAAGCCGAGATTGATGGTGATCTTCTCGGAGTCGGCGCTCTTTTCAGTGATTGCGTTTCGGGCGGGTGCTGTTTTCATCCGGCCATCTTAGCACCATCCGTATGGATGGTTTGAGGATGGTTGGAAGGTGCTGACAGCAGCCTTCGAGGCGCTTGCGGACTGGGCTGTGTCTGCGCGCGGCTCGAGCAAAGCGCTGGCGCAGACTGACGCCCGCTGGCGGGGTCGTCCTACAGGTGAATTGAGCAGGTGCGGCTAAGGTGGCCCCAGGCACCGTGGGATCGGTTCGTCACGGCACACGCCGGACACCGCCTGCTGCAACCAAACGAGGAAACACCATGACAGAGCGCGCGCGAATCAAGGGCAAGGTCGAATACCGCGAGGGCGACGGTGCCAACATCACCATCCGCCGTGGCCCGGTGGAGGTGCAGACCACGCCGACCGACGCCACCTTGAGCTGGACCGATGGCGACAGCCGTGGTTCGGCCGCGATGCCCATTGCCGACTTCAGGGTCTATGTGGCCAAGGGAATGATCGAACTGGATGCCTGATGTCTGCATCAGGTGACGCCGGGACGCCCGCCAAGCCAGCGGGCGGCATCGCCGAGCCCGAGGACGATGTCGCATCGCTGCCCACGCATGTCAACGTGCGCAGCGTCTCGCTGGCGGTGCTTGCACTGCTGGGCAGCGTCTACGCGCTGCACTGGGCCAGTGCCGTGTTCATCCCGCTTCTGCTGGGCCTGATGTTGAGCTATGCACTGTCGCCGGTGGTGGACCGGCTGCACCGCTGGCGGGTGCCGCGGGTGCTCGGCGCGGCAGCGGTGCTGATCGCGGTGGTGAGTGGCTTCGGATCGATGGTCTATTCGCTCAGCGACGATGCCGCGACACTGGCCGCATCGCTGCCCGAGGCTGCGCAGAAACTGGGCCAGGCGCTGCGCCCGGCGCGCGGCGCGCCGGTCAGCACCATCGACAAGGTGCAGGAGGCTGCCACCCGGCTCGAACAGGCGGCCCAGGACACCACGGCTGCTGCGCCGGCTTCCCGGGGCGTCACCCGTGTGCAGATCGAGCAGCCGCGCCTGAACATCAAGGAATTCCTCTGGAGCGGCACGGTCGGTCTGGCCAGCCTGATGGGCCAGGCAGCGGTGGTGTTTTTCATCGCCTTCTTCCTGCTGACCACGGGCGACAGTTTCAGGCGAAAAATGGTCAAGATCACCGGGCCCACCTTTGCCAAGAAGCGCGTCAGCGTGGAGGTGATGGACGAGATCAGCGCGCAGATCCAGCGCTACATGGTCATCCAGGTTTCCACCAGCGCGCTGGTGGGGCTGGCCACCTGGGGAGCCCTTTGGTGGCTCGGACTGGAACGCGCGGCCGTGTGGGGTCTGGTGGCGGCCGTGCTCAACCTGGTGCCGTACCTGGGCGCCGTCGTGACTGCCGGTGGCCTGGCCCTGGTGGCCTTCCTGCAGTTCGGCAGCTTCGGCATGGCCGCGCTGATCGGCGGGATATCGATGTTCATCAACACGCTCGAGGGCAATCTGCTCACCCCCTGGTTGGCCGGGCGCGCCAGCAGCATGAACCCGCTGGTGATCTTCGTCGGCGTCCTCACCTTCGGCTGGCTGTGGGGCATCTGGGGGCTGCTGCTGGGCACACCGCTGATCATGGTGGTCAAGTCGATCTGCGACCACGTCGACGATCTGAAGCCAGTCGGTGAGTTGCTGGGCGAGTAGCTTCGCATCTGCAGCCAGGCCTGGTGCCTCGGCCGCAGACCGAAGCAGAAGATGTGTGCGCTACCGAACGGACGATGGAGGCTGAATTGAGCACCATCAGTCGATGTTCGTTGCGTCTGCCGCATCCCGTCCTGTGAATGGCCATCCGGTCGCGACCGACGACTGCGACAGCCGCACGAGCTCGGCTGCGCGAATGAAACCGGTTCGACGAGGGACCCGTGAACTGGCCCTCGGGTCTGACTTCTTCGCCACCCCGCTGCGCGAGGCCGTGGCCCTCCTTCGCGCCGGTTTGGCGCGAGATGACCCGTTGCTGCTGCTCACTGGCGCTGCCGGTACCGGCAAGACAACGGTGGCGCGGCACCTGCTGGAAGCGCTCGACCCCCAGCGCTACGCCTTGGGCGGTGTCTTCGGCTCGTTTGGCGAAGGCGACTCACTGATGAGCCTCGTCGTGCAGGATTTGGGTGTGCGGCCGCATGGCCCCGGCGACGCCTTTCACACGCTCGAACAGTTTTTGCAGCGCCAGGAAGATGCCGGCCGCGAGGCCGTGCTGGTGATCGATGAGGCGCAGGCGCTTGATGCCGACGCGCTGCGGCTGTTGTGGCAGCTGGCGCTTCCCCTGGCCGGGGTTCA
>JAABRA010000117.1 GCA_011391155.1 Burkholderiales bacterium | reverse complement strand
CATGGCGCCGCGTCCGCCACGGAACCCACGAAGTAGGCGGCGAAAACCGCGGTGAGCACCACCGTGGTGTAGCCTGAGTTGGCGAAGTCGTACATCGCCCAGCCAAACACCTCGCGTTTGCGCACGCCAGGGTTGAGGGCTTCGGAGCTGAACAGGGCCACGGTTTACTCCAGGCAAAGTGCTCACACCCCGACGCGCGCCCGGGGTGGCGCTGCGCCTAGCCAGCGTGATGAGAGAGGGGATTCAGTGCAGGTGGCGCGGCTTGCGGCCACCACCGTGGCCCGGCGAACCGCCGTGACCCCGAGGGGGCTTGCCCAGGTGCATGGAACTCACCAGCGCATCGAAGCGCTGGGTGAACAACTGGTCAACAGCAGCCACCACGCCGCTGAGCTCGGTCGCATCGAAGTGGCGCTCCATGATGTGCACAACGTCCTGCACCAGCAGGTCGCGCTGCACTTGCAAAATGGCCGCAGGCGTTGGACCCACGAAGCACATCATGAAGTCGTCTCGGGCCTCCGTCTCTTCTTCCGATGCGGGTGCCTCTTCTTCGTCGTATTCGGTGTCGTAAAACGAGACCTCCAGCGGCGCGCCCGCGGCAGCAATCTCATTCAGGCCCATACAGGTTTCCTCCATCACCTGGCGGAAATCCTCATCGCCAGGAACGGTCCAGCAGATGTTGAGCACATGTGCCTCGGCATCGAAGCGAATCCCGGGCTCGTCCTCGTAGCTGCTTTCGGCAGCCGCCGCGAGCGAACGCGCCCCGGCGTACTGCCACAGCGGTCTGAGCGCGTCCTGAATCTGCGCAAACACCACATCCTCACGCAACGGCACGTCGCCATGCACATGGATTTCGAAGGGCGGGTTGTATCGGGTCATCAAAGTCACTCTACCGTGGAAGTCCTGAAAAGCCTGGTGTGGGCGAAAGCCCCTGACCGGCGTCAAACCGGTGTGCCCTCTCGTGGACAGGGTTGGATTTTAAGGCCATGGGCGACGGCCGCCCCACCAGCAATCGGAGCCCGCCACAAGCGCTACAGGGCACACCAGTGGACTTGTCTTGACATCAGCGCCTGGGAAATGGTTGTTGGTTCTTGCAAGCGAGCCTGGCCATTTCGGGCATGCGCAACGAATACACTCGCCCTTCGACGCCCGGGTGGCGAAATAGGTAGACGCAGCGGCCTTAAAAGCCGCAGGCCGCAAGGCCGTACCGGTTCGATTCCGGTCCCGGGCACCACCACCAGATTCGCTGCCACCGGCAGGGCTTATGCAAAGATCGGTGGCTTGGGCACATAGCCCATCTTCTGATGCTTTGCTGAAACGGCGCCCAGCGTGTGGACGCAAGGCCCGCGCGATGCGGATCACCTCACGACTGGAACTGCCCAAACAGTTCTTGTGCATCGGACAGCAAACTCAGCTGCCGGCGAACTGGCTCGCCCAACGCATCAATCACATCCTGCACCAGCATGTGCAGGCAAAAGTGCATGGCCATGGTGGGTCGGAAGAAAAAGCCGGATTCGGACGGCAGCGTGACCACAAACGGCGTGATTTCGGCCGCCCACCTGCAGTGTTCATCGCAAAGCACCACCACATCGGCGCCTTGTTCGCGCGCCACCTTGGCCAGAATCGGCCCGTTTTTGCCATACCGGAAGATGTCTACCAAGATCAGCGTGCGCCGCGATGCGGTGCTGGAGAAGAACGGCGCATAGACGCCATCCACGCCATCGAGCTCGTGCACATTGGATCGGATGTAACTCAGCCGGCCGACCAGGCCGCTGGCCATGTAGCGCATGGTTTGGAAGCCTGCGGCAAAGACGGCGTCAGCATGGGCGACCAAGTCGACGATTTCCGCCCACATCGGGGTGGATCGGTATTCGGACGCATGCCGGATGGCCGCCAGCGCGCCTTTGAGATCCTCATCAGGGCCCAGGTGGGTTCGCTGGCGCTGAAAATGCTCGAAGCGGCTGCCAATCGCATTCGGCATCTGGCTGCTCAAGTTCTTGCGGGCGCCTTGCCGGGCCTGGGCAGCGCTTTCAAAACCCAGCTTTCTGAAGAAACGCGTGACCGTCATCGGACTGACAAACGCCCGCTTGGCCACCACCTCTGAGGTGTCCACCAGGAGCGCGTCGGGATGACTCAGCAGATGTACCGCCACCCGCCGCTCCAGCTTGGTCAGCGACGAAAAGCGCTCGGAAATGAGGGTTTGAATGTCTTTTTCCACCGCCGTACTGTATGCGGATTGTCCTCTTCAACCGAGATGGTTCATTGGGGATGGGTGGCCCAATGGGCGATCTCGGTTCAAGGATGCAGACGCATCTCGGGCGAGATGTTTTTCCAGGGCAGGTCCGCGGGGTTGGCGGCCACCGGGCCCGCCGCCTTGGCCACCAGGATGTCGCTGGCGATGAGGGAGAAGTCGGCGCGGAAATGGTTGGAGCTCTTGACCACAATCACCTTCATGGCCTCGGGCTGAATGCCCACCGCCCGCAGCAGCTCACGGTCCAGCAGCTGCATTTTGCCGCTCACCAGCGCCACCAGCACCCCGTCAATCTCGACCGCTGCCGACTGACCCAGCCGGATCTTCACGCCGGTCATCATGGGCCCCTTGAGTTCGCAGACCGGCTCCCCCAGCGAATGCACCACGGCACTCACCTTCAGGGGTGGATCGCTGAGCTGGCCCGTGAAGGTGTGCACCGCACTGCCAATGGATAAATCGAGCTGCGCCCCCACGCCCGCGGCAACCGCCTGGGCGGCGGCAAGCGGGTCGTACATCAGCCCGAGCGCAATGCGGCCCGGCCACCGCCGCCCGGCGCCTTGCCGCAGCAGTTCGTGGAGCAGACCGGTGGTGTTGCTGTCTCCCCCGGCGCCGGGATTGTCCTGGGTGTCGGCAATGACCACGGGCGCTTCAACCGATTCGGCCAGCAGCAGTGCGCGGGCCACGGCTTCGTCGGCATCCATCACATCAGGGCGCCACTGCAAGGGCTCTTTCACTGCGTCAAACAGGGCTTGAACGGCGGCCTGCGCCTGCCCACCATGCCCCCAGACCACCGGCCCGCACTCGGGAAAGTCTGAGGCGGGAAAGCCCATGCAGAAACTCAGCGTGCAGCCTTGCTGGTCTTCAATGTCGGCCAACGCCGCGTAAGCGTCGCTGGCGGGCGGCATGAAGGTTGTCTGCGCATTCAGGGGGATCAGAAAGGGCAGGCGTCGCCAGGCGGTAACAGCCCGCTGGCCCGTGCGAAGGCGCTCCAGCAACAGGCGCGCTGCGCGCACGCCGGTGTCGGCCATGTCGATGTGCGGATAGGTGCGGTAGGCGACCAGCGCGTCGGCAATCCCGAGCATGCGCTGGGTGACGTTGGCGTGCAAGTCCAGGCTGACGACCACCGGGCAGTCAGGCCCGACCAGGGACCGTATGCGTTGCAGCAGCTCCCCTTCGCTGTCGTCCACGTGTTCGGCCACCGCGGCGCCATGCAGGTCGAGGTAGATGCCGTCCAGGCCGCTGGCGAGCGCCCGGCGGATGTCTTCCAGAATGTGGCCCGCGATGGTTTCGAAGGCATCCACGGTCACGTACGAAGAGGGCGTGGCGCCCGCCCAAACCGACGGCACCACCTCCCAGCCGTAGCCCTGGGCTTGCGCCATGAAGCCAGCGGCCGGCATGTTCATGCCGGACAGCTGCTGACGCATCGTCTCACCCTGCACATAGGCGGGGTAGGCTTCGCCGCTGTTGAACGCGGCCCAGTCGGCCAGGCTGGGGGCAAAGGTGTTGGTTTCGTGCTGGAAGCCAGCAACCAGGATGCGGGTCATGTCGCGCAGGCTTCTGTCTTTGGCAAGGCCG